>JBEKYF010000005.1:0-105782 GCA_049511255.1 Terriglobales bacterium
TGCGCGATCTGGGCGGCATCATCATCATCGACTTCATCGACATGGACGAGCGGCGCAACCGGCAGAAAGTGATGCAGGCGCTGGAAGAGGCGTTGCGCCTCGATCGGGCGCCGTCGAAGGTGTTGCAGTTCAACGATTTCGGTCTGGTGGCGATCACCCGCAAACGGGTGAAGCAGTCGCTGGAGCGGACGATTGGATCGCCGTGTCCATATTGCCAGTCCACCGGCTTCGTGAAATCGGTGACCACTATCTGCAACGAGGTGTATGTCGAGATGCGCAAGATCGCGAGTCATCTGGAGCACAGCGACGTGATGTTGCGAGTGAACCCGGAGGTTGCGAAAGCGTTGAAAGCAAACAACGCGAAACTGCTGAATGAGATGGAAGAGCTCACGAAGAAGACGATCATCGTGAAGTCGGATCCGGCGCTGCACCAGGAGCAGTTCGACATTCACTAGGCGTTAGCGGCTTTGAGCTGGGTTCGAGAATAAGGGACGGGTGGACAGCCTGTCCCTTTTTATTTTGCGGTTACGCCGCAGCGATGAGCTTGGCGGCCTCGGCGGTGCGCTCGTGCAGCTTTTCGAGCGAGCTGCGAAGAGACTCGCTTTTTGCCTGCATCTCGGGCTGCTGGGCGATGATCAAGGCAAGCCGGTCAACGGCTTCGGCGAGGCGCTGGGCGAGGTCGCTCAGGATTACGAGAGAATCCGCATGCAGCTTCCAAACGGAGCGCGAATTCTGCGTGCGCTTGAGTTCCTCCATCTCGGTAGTGAGGCGGGCGGTTACCGCGACGACTCGCAGCAGCATTCGGGCAGCATCCGCTCGCGCGCCCGCTTGTTCGAGATAGTCGGCGGTGTAGGCCTCAACCTCGGCGTTGCTGAGCATCAGGTTGAAATAGCGCATGGGTACGATCTGGCGGAACTTGGGATCGGCGACGCGCACGAAGATGCGGATCGATTCTTCCACTCTCCGCAACTTCGCTTCTTCGACCGAGAGCGCCTGCGGCGTGATAGCGGCGGGAACATACCTGGGAGCGGGCGCCGGAGCAGCAGCTGCGCCACCAGCGCCCACTGCGTGAGCTGAAGGCGTGGAGTCTGGATGGGCGCGCCGGATAGGCGGCCTCCGCTCCAGTTCTTTTTTCAGCCGGGAGACGCGGCGGAATTTTTCCAGCGCCGCGCTGTAGTCAGCTTTCAGCAAGGCTTCCTGGTTCAGGGCGGCGACATGCTCGACGGTGACTTCGACGCCATCGACTGTGCTGAGGATGCTGCCGCCGAGTTCTTCAAGGCGGTTGGCGAAATCCTTGATTTCTTGTGCGGCAGCGGCGAACAGCGCATTGAAACGATCGCCGAATGCGGCATTGTAAGGCGCGAGAGTGGCCAGCACTCCGGGGTGATAAATCGATTCGCCGAGTGAGGATTTCAATTGCCGAACCCGCTGGATGATGCCGGAGTCCATGAGCGCGCTGAAGTCCTGAAAGCGATTCGCCTGGTCAAGCAAGGGGCCGAATTCGCGCAGCAGTTGCACATCGGCATCCGAAAGTACGGGTACGTCGGACTCCGACAGGATTTCCAGCAGCGCAATTTCAAACGGAGACAAAGGAATCGATCCGTCGAGGCCGTAGCCACGCTGCTCCCACTGGCCAGCCACACGGGGATGGCGAAACAGAAAGGTTGCAATCAGATCGGTTTTGTCGCGATTGGCGCCGGAATCGTCGCGGTGGCGCGCGAAGTAGCGCAGCAGCGCTTCGGCAACCTCAGGATCAAGGTCGGATTGCACCCCAAGTCGCAGCATGGCGGGAGTAATCGCCATGTCGAGGAGCTGAATCCAAAGTTGCATTTGATCGAGGGTGGAGCGCACGTCGGCGGCACGGCTGATGACGTCAGGGGCGAGTTCGGCGGGCGCTGGCAACTCTCCGCCGAGTTGGTCACTGAGCAGCCTCTGATAGAAGCTCTGCACTGTGGCCAGCAACGCGAGTTCCCATTTGGGATCCTCAACCAAAGTCAGCTCCTTCGAGATCGCGCAGCAATGTTTCCCAATGGGCGCCTCCTTTTAGTAAAACCGAAAGGGAACAGCAACGCAATTGGTTAACTGGTTACGGAAGTCACTGCACTCCTACCCAGTAGCCAGTTCTCAGTTTCCAGCCGGAGAGAGACACGCGGCCAGAAATCTGTAAGTGGCTCAGGCCGGATCTGGGAAGGGCATGGCTTCAGCCATGCCGCTCCAGGCCACAAATGCAACTATCTCTTCAGCGCCTTCGCAATCTCGCGCGCGGCGTTGGCGCCGGAGCCGCCGGTGAGCCCGGTCCCGGGATGGGTTCCGCTGCCGCACAGATACAGGCGTTCGATCGGCGTCTGGTAGCGCGCCCAGTTGAGCAGCGGGCGCATGGTGAAGAACTGATCGAGCGCAAGTTCGCCGTGGAAGATATGGCCTCCGGTGAGGCCGTAGGTTTCTTCGAGATCCTTGGGCGTAATGATCTGGTGGCCCAGGATGGTCTGCGGCAAATTCGGTGCGTACTGCGTGACCGTCTTCGCCACGGTTTCGCCGAGTGCGGTGCGCTGGCTTTCCCAGTCGCTGTTTTTCATCTTGTAAGGGGCATATTGCATGTAGATAGACATCACGTGCTGGCCGGCCGGAGCGAGCGACGGATCCGAAAGAGACGGAAATGTAATCTCAAGATACGGCTGACGCGAGAAATTGCCGTACTTCGATTCGTCGAAGGCGCGCTCGAGGTAATCGATCTCAGGGCTGATCTGAATGCGGCCCTTGAGCAAATCACGATTCCCCTTTGCCTTAAGCGCGGTGAATTCCGGGAGCGCGGAGATCGCGAGATTGATTTTCGCGACCGCGCCCATGCAGCGGTAGTTCTTGATCTTCTGTATGAAGTCGGGCGCAAGGTGCGCGGGATCGACCAGGCGCATAAGCGTGCGCTTGGGGTCGGCGTTGGAGACGACGGCTCGCGCCGAAATCTCTTCACCAGTGGTGAGCACAACACCAGTGGCGACGCCGTCCTTCACACGAATCTCGGAGATGTCAGCGCCGGTGCGAATTTCAGCACCCGCTTGTTTCGCCGCCGCTGCCATGGCGAGAGTAATGGCGCCGATGCCACCGGCAGGGAACTGAACGCTTCCGGCGGGATTTGGATCTGCAGCGGCGCGCAACAGAAACACCAGCGCGCTGCCCGCCGACCACGGCCCTAGGAACGTTCCGAAGATCCCGCGGGCGGCGATGGTGGCGCGCAGCGGTTCGGTGTCGAAGAACTCGGCGGCCAGGTCAGCCACCGCCATCGGTCCCCAACGCAGCGCCCGGTACATATCTTTCTTGCCGAGATTGCGGATGGAGCGCCCCGTCTTCAGCATGCCCCAGAGATCGCCGCTGCTTGGGCTGTCAATGTTGGGCGGCGTAAGCAAGAGCGCTTCGCCGATGACCTTGCCGATTTTGCCGAGCGCCGTGCTGAAGTCCAAGTAAGAGGCAGCGTCTTTCTGCGACCACTGCGCGATCTCCTGCGCGGCTTTTCTTGGGTCGGAGTAAAGGACGAGCGACCGGCCGTCGGGCAGCAGCGAGACGGTGCTCACATCGGGAGTCGTCAGCTTGAGGCCGTGCTTCTCCAATTGCATGTCACGTACGATGTCGGCGCGGAGCGGGCCGGTGTTATGTGCGAGAGTGGAGCAACGGAAGCCGGGATGAAATTCGTCGGTGATGGCCGCGCCGCCCACCTGGGCGCGGCGTTCGAGCACAAGCGGTTTGACTCCCGCTTTGGCGAGATAGAAGGCGGCGACCAGACCATTGTGTCCGCCACCGACGATGATCACGTCGCGCGTTTCGGCCACGCGCTTCTCCGCGAGCTTCTCCGCCGACATCAGGCCGCCTTTCCGTCTTTCAGAATTTCGAGCGCCGCCAGACGTCCGGGCGCGCCCATGATGCCGCCGCCGGGATGCGTGGCCGATCCGCACATGTATAAGTTCTTGATCGGCGAGCGAAATTGTGCCCATCCGGCAACCGGGCGCAAGAAAAACAACTGTTCGAGCGAGAGTTCGCCCTGGAAGATGTTCCCTTCGGTCAGTCCCCACTCGCGTTCGAGGTCGAGCGGGGTGACGACCTGGCGGTGCAGGATGATGTCCTTTATGTTCGGCGCATACTCGGCGATGGTGTTGACCACGTTGTCACCGAACTTTTCCTTTTCCGTGTCCCAGTCGAGGCCGGACGCAAGCTTGTAGGGCGCGTATTGCACGAAGCACGAGAGAATGTGTTTGCCCGGCGGCGCAAGCGACGTGTCGGTGAGCGTCGGAATCACCATGTCGATGTACGGGTGCGAAGACCAATGCCCATATTTTGCCTCGTCGTAAGCCTTCTCCATGTACTCAACGCTCGGCGAAATAGACATGGCGCCGCGCAGGTGCGCGCCGACTCCCGGCATGCACTTGAAATCCGGCAAGCCGTCGAGCGCCATGTTCACCTTGCCCGACGACCCGCGGAACTTATAACGCTTCACGCCGTCCATGAATTCATCGGGCAGATTGCTGGGCTCGATCATCTTCGTAAACGTGAGCCGCGGATCGACGCTGGAAGAGACAACGTCGGCGTAAATCTCGTCGCCGTTACCAAGCACCACGCCGGTGGCGCGTCCGTTCTTGATGATGATGCGGGCAATCGGGGCTTCGGTGCGGATTTCGGCTCCGGCTTCTCGAGCCGCGTCGGCGATCGCGTTCGAGATGGCGCCGGTGCCGCCGCGCGCGAATCCCCAGGCACGGAACGCGCCGTCAATCTCTCCCATGTAGTGGTGCAGCAGGACGTAGGCGGTGCCGGGTGAGCGCACGCCGAGAAAAGTTCCAATAATGCCCGACGCTGACATCGTCGCTTTGAGCACGTCCGTCTCAAACCACTGATCGAGAAAGTCGATGGCGCTCATGGTCATGAGCTGGACCTGGTTGTATTTGTCCTCGCTCGACATGCCCTGGAAGCGGCGTCCGATGAAGAGCAGCTTCATCAATTCGCGCGGATTCAGCGTTGCCGGATCGGGCGGGATCATGCTGAGGATCGGCTTCACGAAGCGGCACATCGCCTGCATGGCCTTGCCGAATTCATCGTAGGCTTCGGCGTCAACGCGCGAGTGGCGCGCAATCTCGCGATAAGTCTTGCCGTGATCGTTCACGCGCCACAGATGGTCGCCGCTCGGCATGGGAGTGAAAGTGCCGTCGAGCGGCAGGATTTCAAGTCCATGGCGGGGAAGATCGAGGTCGCGAATGATCTCGGGCCGCAGCAGCGAGACGACATAAGAGCAAACGGAAAACTTGAAGCCGGGAAAAACTTCCTCCGTGCAAGCCGAGCCGCCAAGGACGTGGCGGCGCTCGAGCACCAGCACTTTCTTTCCCGCTTTCGCCAGATAGGCGGCGTTGGTGAGGCCATTGTGGCCTCCGCCAATCACGATTACGTCGTACTTAGCACCGCTTGAGACAGAAGGCATAGATTGACCTAAATAGATTGACCCAGACAGATTGAGCCAGACTGATCAGTAACGTAAGCGGAAAGTGACTCGCCATTCTATCGAGAAAGTCGCCTTTTGTCGCTACTTAGACATCATTACTGACTCAGAGTCAACGAATCTCGGCTCTTGTCGCGGGTGCGTCGGGATGCATATAATCCGGCGTCGGGGTTTCTTTAACGGATCCGTCAACCGAGGTCGCCTTGCCCATTGGAACTGCATTTCACGAGAGAACTTTCGCCCTCTGCCAGAGTCTGAATTACCGCGAGTGGTCGGGATACTACACAGTCAGCGTGTACGAAGTGCACCACGAGCACGAGTACAACGCGATCCGCAATGCCTGCGCGCTGATTGATATTTCGCCGCTCTACAAGTATCTGGTCACCGGCAAGGATGCAACCAAACTGGTGAACCGCATTATCACGCGCGACATCAACAAAGTCGCCGTGGGGCAGGTGATTTACGCCTGCTGGTGCGATGAAGACGGCAAGGCTATCGACGACGGCACGATTACCCGCCTCGAAGAAAATAAATATCGCTGGACGGCCGCCGATCCGAGCCTGCGCTGGTTCCGGCAGAACGGCCTGAACATGGACGTTCAAATTGAGGACATCTCCGAGCAAACGGCGGCTCTGGCGCTGCAGGGGCCGGCCTCCGCCAAACTGTTGAAAACGGTCGCCGATGCCGACATCATGAATCTGAAGTATTTCCGAAAAACGACGGGCAAGATTGCCGGCGTGCCGGTGGATATTTCGCGCACCGGATACACAGGGGACCTCGGCTACGAAATTTGGATACCATGGAAGGATGCGATTAAGGTTTGGGACGCGCTGATGGACAGGGGCAAGCGGTTCGATATTCATGCCGCTGGAATGCTGGCGCTGGATGTGGCGCGCGTAGAGGCGGGACTGCTGCTGATCGAGGTCGATTACACGAGCTCCAAGAAGGCGCTGATTCCATCGCAGAAATTCTCGCCATATGAGTTGGGCTTTGGGAAGATGGTGCATCTCGATAAAGAGAACTTCATCGGCAAGCGCGCGCTGGCGCAAGATGACAAGCAGGGCGTGGCGCGGAAGTTAGTTGGACTCGAAGTCGATTGGGTGGAAGTGGAAAATCAATTCGACAAGTTCGGACTCTCTCCGGCAGCGCCCAGCCAGGCATCGCGCGTGGCGGTGCCCGTCTATGCCAATTCCAACGACAAGCAGGTGGGTAAGGCAACAACAACTGCGTTCTCTCCGCTGCTGAAGAAGTTGATTGCGCTGGCCAGCGTGGGTGCCGAGTATTCAGAGCCTGGCACCAAGCTGCAAATGGAGTTGACGATCGAGGCGCAACGGATGAAGACGACGGCGACGGTCGTGTCGTTACCGTTCTTTAATCCTAAGCGAAAGACGGCGGTGCCGGTGTAGAAGGGTTTTTCATAAAGGAGACACGGAGGCACGGAAAAGGAGGCACAGATGAAGCGGTCCGGAATTACGCAAGGATACGTTCGGATGTGGCCCCGAGCTGTGTTCGAGAAGTTGAGGGGCGAAAAAGGGATGCGAGCAGGGTCGATTGAATTCCTTAGGAAAGATGGCGTGTATGTTCTTTATCGCGAGGATAAACCCCACTACGTCGGTAAGGGTCGACTGATGGGTAGGTTGTGGGCACACGCGAGGAAGCCCGAAGACCGCTACTATCATTTCTGGAACTTTTTCTCGGCCTTTGCTGTTGAGGACAAGGAGCAGCGGGACGAGCTAGAGGCGATCCTGATTGCAGCGATGCCCACTGCCAACAGCGCGGAGCCTAAGCTGCCGAAGGAGATAATGCCCGGGAAAGTTCGCGAACTCCTGCACGAGATCTACGCGCACGGTAAGGCGTGAGTTCAGAAAGAGGCACAGGTCACCGCGAATCTCAGCCGGCAAGTTTGGCGCGACTCTTGCGCTTCCAATACAAATATCCGGGAACGCCAATCAGCACAATGGTCGCGCCCCAGAACGCCTCGGTTGGCCGCTCAATGATGGTGTTGAGCGTCCAGGCAACGCCGACTAGAACGTAGATCGCGGGCAGCCATGGGTATCCGGTGCAGCGATAGGGGCGGGGAACGTCGGGTCGTTTCCAGCGCAAGACGAACAGGCCGATGACGGTCAGCGTGTACGAGAGCACCATGCCAAAGATGACGTAGGTGTAAAGCTGGTCGTAGCGTCCGCTCATGGTGAGCACCGCCGCCCAGATGCCCTGGCCGATCAGGCTGAAGGCGGGCGTGCGCCACTTAGGATGGATGACGGCCATGCGTCGGAAGAACACGCCGTCCTGTGCCATGGCGAGATAGACGCGCGAACCCGACAGGGTGCAGGCCGCCGCCGCGCTGAAACACGAAATCGCGATCATGGCCGACAACCAGACGGCAGCCCCCGGCGAAAACAGCACGGCGGCCGTGGCGTGGGCGATGGTTTCGTACTTTGCCACCTCGCTCAGCGGCATGGCGTAAACGTACGTCATGTTCATGGCAAGATAAATCGCGCCCACCGCGAGCACGCCTAGAACCATGGCCAGCGGCACATTGCGCCGCGGGTTTTTGACTTCTCCGGCGACCCACGTGACGTAGACCCAGCCGTCGTAGGCCCAGAAAACTGCGATCAAGCCGACGCCGAGAGCGGAGATCAATTGCCCGGGACTCAATCCCATGCTCAACCCGCCCGGGGCCTGCGCACTGAAGTTCGACCAATGTCCCTTGCCAATGGCAAATCCCAGAACAACGAAGGCCGCCATGGCGGTGAACTTGGTCCAGGTGGAGACGTTCTGGAGAAGCGCGCCCCAGCGCAGTCCGTAAACGTTGACGTAAGTGAGCATGGCGATGAGCAGCAGCCCGACCGCATGCGCGCGGGTGAAGGGCATGCCTGCCAGCGAGAAAATCACGTGCTGCTGCGAAATCGCCGGAATAATGTTCCCCATGTACGCAGCGGACGCGACGGAGAGGGCTGCGATGGTGCCGCCATTGGCGACCGCGAACAACATCCAGCCGTAAAGAAACGCAACCAGGTCGCCGTAAGCTTCGCGGAGGTAAATGTACTGTCCGCCGGAGTCGGGATACATGGAGCCAAGTTCAGCGAAGGCGACGCAGGCGCACAAAGAAATCACTCCGCCGAGCACCCACACCAGGAAAAACAACGTCGGATTCGGCAAAGGCCCGGCAATATCCTTGGCGGTAAGAAAAATAGAAGAGCCGATGATGCCGCTCACCAGCAGCAGTACGGAGTCAAGCAAACTAAGCCCACGGACGAGCCTCGGCTCCTGACCAGATGTTTCGGTTTCCGGAGCCACGGGAGATGGAGCGGTGTTCATTAAGGTGTCGGCTCGCTTTTCATCCCATGGCTAGTTCATCGGAAGATTCCAGCGGCGTTCCGCAGCGGCGGCAGATGACGGCCGAGCAATCGCCGCAGGTCAGCGGATCGCCGACTTCCACGGCGCAGACCGGGCAGTAGAACACCACTGCAGGTTGCTTGGTCTCTGGCGCTGCTTTTGGGGCAATCTCCATGAGCACGAAACTGTAACACAATTCACTGGCGCGCTCGCGCTTCATGCAATCTCGCGCGTTTAGTCGGCGGGCTTGCGCAGGATTAAGTCTCCTTCCGTCGGCGGCAGCGAGAAGGGAAATTGCCAGACCTTGTCTTTCATCCAGACACCGAGAATAAAATCTTCCCGGTCCTTCCACGGGCCGATCCACTTGTTGCTGGTCGCGAAGAAGACCCAGCCGTGGGCTTCGGGATTGCCGGGGTTCAGAGTCGCCCCGGCGGGATCGAGGTTTTGCGTGCCCACGAACTCGATGAACTCGGCAGCTTCCTTTTCGTATTCTCTCAAGCGAGCCGTTTTTTCTTCGGTGATTTTGGGATTCTTCTTGATCTGCCGCTCGGTTTCGAAGACCAGCGTATCTATATCGCTCTGCAATCGGTGGGAGAGTTCCGTGGGATCTATGTAGGCCTCAAGGACGTCGTGATGGCGAACAAAGTCGATGCGCACGTCCGCCGGAAACTCAAATTTGTCCTGACCGGTGTACGTGGCACTCACATACGCGCCGAGGAGGTGATAGAAGCGGCGGCGGCTTTTCGTGAGTTCCTGCGAATCCACGAGGAGCGTGACCGTGAGGTCATTCCCGGTCATCGTCCAGCGGTAGCGTCCGTCATCACCGCGTTCGAATGCGCAACCGGGCGCACCCGCGGTCCAGCGCACGGCGGGCAACGGCTTTTGCTTCTCAGCGTGGCTGAGCATCGGCGACAGAATCGCGCCAGACAGAATTGCGCAAGACGGGAACGCAAGTTTTGCCCAGAAGAAGCAGGAACGCGGCATAAATACAGAGTGTATCGCTTGTGCGCTGGCAACGTCACGGCCCGTTGGTCACGAGGTTGGAGGCGGCGTCGAGTCGAGCGCGCATGCGATCCCATCCCCCAGCGCAATGGCGACCGAGAAACACCTGCCAGGCAAGTGCGCGCAGAAGATATGTTAGATTGAAATTGGTGGGGCGCGTAGCTCAGTTGGTAGAGCAACGCCCTTTTAAGGCCTTCTAATCTCTTCCGCTTCACGCACTGAAGCGCACCAAGAAACAAAACCAACTGACACCAAAACTGACACCGGAGGTTCTGGTCTCCAATGCGGCTGGCTCAGACGTACTTATCTGATCCCACGGACTTGGACGGTCTCTTCATATCCAACGTGGACGCTGACGAAAGGAATCCCTGCAGAATCCGCCGGTTGGTGCCCGTGGAGTTGGCCGCCAGGAAATCGCCGTAATTCAGCAGCTCTAGCAGCCTGTGGCGAAGCGGAGACAGCGTTTGTGCGGGTCCGGGCTCGATTTGCCTGACAAATCTGAAAGCCGGAGAGGTGTAGCGAATCTCGCCCGATAAATTGTGACCTGTCGCGGTCACGAATCATTCCACATCTGGAAGGACGGAGTTGGGAACCGCTCAGTTTTTCATTCCACTAACGCACGCTGAACACGGCGAGTGTCTGGGCCGGCAGTGAGACGTGCACTTTCCCGGTTACAAGTTCCGCGGACGTAATCCCAAACACCGTTTGCAACTGGTGGGCAGTTTCAAGCGGCGTGTTTTCGAGGGGAATATCGAGTTCGAGCGCCTTCGGGGCGTTGTTGTACACGACCAGCAGCTTTTCTTCCGGCAACTCGCGCAGGAAAGCGTAGTAAGTGTCGTCCCATCCGATGTGCCACTGCTTTCCGGTACGCAGGGCGGCGTGGCCCTTGCGCAGCGCCAGCAGCGACTGCACGTAGGCGAATACATCTTGTTGTTCGGCAGTGCGGCCGCTGGCGGTGAAGGCGTTGCGCGGATCGCCGGGGAAACCGCCCGGGAAGTCGCGCCGGTTGTCGGGGTCGTCGCCGCCCGGCATCGCAATTTCGTCACCGGAATAAATTTGTGGAATCCCGCGCAACGTCAGCAGAAGCGACAATGCGGCTTTTAGCTTGGCCGGGCTGCTGCCTTCTTCACTCACGAAGCGCCGGGTGTCGTGATTGCCGATGAAGGTGACGAGCATTTCCGGATGCGGGTAGAGTTCGTCGTGCCGAAGAACCTCGACGATCTTTCCCATCGGAGCGCCCTTGATGACCACATCGCGCAAGGCAAAGTAGAGCGGGAAGTCGAAGACCGTGGCGAGGCCGGAGTCGATGCCATCAAACTGCTTTCGCCCGCCTTCAAAAAATGATGTGATGGTCGAATCACCATCCCACACTTCGCCGATGTCGTTGATCCGGGGATAGACCTGGCGCAGCCGCTCGTGCCATCCGCTCCAGAACTGGCGCGAGGAAAACGGAAACGTATCCTGGCGGAATCCATCCAGTTGCGCGGTCTCCGTCCACCACATCGCATTCTGCGCCAGGTAGAGGGCGAGCGCGGGATCGTCCTGATTCAGATCGGGCAGCTTGTTCGCGAACCAGCCGTCAAGCGTGCTGAGATACTCGCGCAGCGAAGCGTGCGGATCGACCAATCCGGAGAAGTTATAAGACGCTTCCAGATGGTGCGCGGGCGTGCCATGAAACCACGTGGGCGTCGGTGGGTCGTTGGCCCAGGGATCATGCGGACCTGTGTGATTGACGACATAGTCGATCAGCACTTTCATGCCAAGCCGGTGAGCGTCGGCCACCAGAGCCTGGTATTCCTGCATGGATCCCATGTGGTCGTCGAGGGCGTAGAAGTCGACGACGTGATATCCGTGGTAATCGGAGTCGGTGTTCTTCCAGACTGGAGTGAGCCACAGCGTGGTGACACCGAGGTCGTGCAGATAGTCCAGGTGCTGGCGGATGCCGCGAAGATCGCCACCGTGGTACGCCTTGGGCTGACTGCGGTCATACACGCCGGTCGAACCGGCGGGCCGGTCGTTTGACGGGTCGCCATCGGCGAAGCGGTCGGGCATGATCAGGTAGATGACGTCGTCGCGAGAGAAGCCTTCGAAGCGTCCGCGGGAGTCGGCGCGAGCCCGCAGAGGGAGGCTGACCTGCATCGATCCGCCAGCCGATAACATCCGCAAGCTAACACTTCCCGGCTTCAGGTCGGGGCTCAAGCGCAGATGGACGAAGAAATAGTGCCCATTCGCGGACGCATCCGAGCCGAGAACCGTTGCGCCGGCGGTCGCGCTCTCGACGCGAGCGCCGTCCAGGTCTTGACCGGTGAGCAACAGGGTGAGCTCTGGAGTGTAGTCCACCCACCAGTTTGGCGGCTCAATTTTGCGAACTATGGGGGCTTGCCCCGCCCTGGCATCCGGCTGCGTCCATGCCGGCAGCGCGAGCAGGCATACGAGGATCAGCGACAGCGCAATGGTGCGTTTGTTTTTCATGGCAGTTACCGGCGGCCCGGCTTGAGGCAGACCAACCGAGCAGTACGGACCAAACAAATTCAAGAAAGGAGAGCCGAGAGCGTATCGTGCTTCCCCCGGCTCAGGCTAAGCGGGAAGACGCTTGAGAATCGCACTCAAGCGTCCCCGGCGCTGTAGTTAGAAAGACACGCGAAACCCGAGTTCGAGTTCCCGATTGGTGGGCGCGAGCCGAATCGATGAGGCATTCAGCTGGCCGAAGTTGCCGTAAGTGTAGTGGGTTTCCGGAATCTGGAACTGGGGCGTATTGGTCAGGTTATATACCTGAGCGCGGAGTTCCGCATTCACCCGCTCGAAGAGTTTAACGTTCTTGGTGAGCGAGGTATCCCAAGTGTGGGTGCCGGGGCCAAAAAAGAAGTTCCGGGGCATGTCGCCGATGGTCCCCGGACCAGGATCCGTGAACGCACCAGGCTTACAGCTGATCCAGACAGTAATCGAGACGTCCGTACTGCATCCACCGTGGTAATCCGGGCGGCCGTTGAGCGTGGTCGCACCTTGAATGTCGAGCGGCGTGCCGGTGGCCAACACAATCACGTTGTTCCACTGCCACCCGCCAATGATGTAATCAGCCGCTGGCGAGACGTCGTGGCCAAACCTTTTTCCGCGTCCGAAGGGTAGCTCATAGAGGGCGCTGGCGGCAAACAGGTGACGCTGATCGTTGTCCGAATTGCCGCGTTGATAGTTCAGCAACGGCACGCCCCCGGGCCCGACGACAATGCTGACCTGACCGTTGGGAGCGGAGCTGAGCGCATCGGAGGTGTTATCGGTCGCGTGGGACCAGGTGTAGGCCGCAGTGAGCATAAGTCCGTTGCTCATCCTTCGAGTCAGCTTCGTCTGCAGACCGTTGTACCTGGCGCTGCCGATCATGGCGTACTCGCCGATGGTGCCCACATTTGCGAACCAGGGTGTGCCGGTACCGTAAGCGGACTTATTGGCGTTGAAAGGAGTGGCAACATCCCCAACCTTCGTCCCTACGTATGCCAAGTTCCACGACATACTGCTGCCAAGAGCCTGCTCGATCTGCACGTTCCATTGCTGGATGTGCGAGTTCGGGCTATCCTTGGGCCAATAAATCACGTTGTCGCTGGAGTTCAGCGCCGTCGGGTTGATGCCGACTTTAGGGGGTAGGGCTCCAGTGGCTCCGACCGGATTGGTGCTTCCGGGAGCAGCCGCTCCGCTGAGCGTAATGCGATAACCGGTGTTGCAGGTCGTCAAGGTCGGACACGCATAGTAGGTCTGGGTCCCGTTGAAGTCGGGGTTGTTCGAAAGCTCGTTGGCCACGCCGCCACGGTCCAGGTAGTAGAACAGTCCATATCCACCGCGGAGCACGGTTTTGCCAGTCCCAAACAGATCGTAGGCAAACCCGATGCGCGGACCGAAGTTATGCTTCGGCGTGTCGATCAGAGAATCGTTATACCCCGGGGCATTGCCAGCCTCAACTAGCTCTCCCGTCGCGGGGTCGAAATTGGACATATGGTTGTTCGCTTCCTTCGGCCAGGTATATAAGTCGTAACGGAGGCCAAGGTTTAGCGTCAGTCTTTGGCTGACACGCCAGTCGTCCTGGGCAAAGAAACCGTTCTCCCAGCTCTGCGTCTTGTAGTACCCATTGAATGCTCCAACCCCGTAGGCCCCCATGAAACCGGCAACCACTTCAGATTCCTCATAGCCAGTAAAGGTCCCATGGGCCGAGTAGTGGTTGGGGTACCCGCCATAGTTGCCATCGTCGATCCAGAAGTAGCCTTTGGCCTCATTGGCCTGCGTCCAATTCAGGTCGCGATGCATAATGCTGCCGCCAAACTTGAAGACGTGCTTTCCTTTAGTCCAGCTCACCGCATCCGTGAACTGATGGGTTGGCTCATAGACGAGATACGGGCCGTAGTCGCCGACGTAGCTCAGGTCCCCGTACCACCCGCCGATCAGAGCATAGCCACCAAGAAGGGGCGAGGTATTGGCATTGGGAATCCCAATCTGCTGCGCCATCGGAACGCCATAGCCGGGCTGTTCGTACCCGTAATACGGACGTGCGTAGCCATAATGGAATTCGTTGAGCAGGTTGGCGCCGAGAATGCGGGTGTAGCCCACGGCGACTTGCCGCGGACGCTGCGGGTTACTTCCATTGCCGGAGGGCAGGAAGCCTTGAGCGTTATGCGCTCCGATGAGCCAAGGCGTGTTCGCCAGAGAGTCTGTGCCAAGGCTGTAGCGGGCGAAGAACGAGTCCTTGGATGTCGCGATAAAGTCTACGCGCGCATCGTAGTCGTCCCTTTGAATTTTGTTCTCTTGCGGCCCGAGGAAGTTCGCTGCGTTGGTCGCCATATCCGCGCCGGCAATATTGGGCTCTGGAAACGCGTTCAGGTACGCCAGACCGACAGTATTTATGCTGGCAGACGGAATGATGTTGAGCGCGGTATTGCCCGTCTGCGAGGAGCCGATCCCGCCGACCCAGCCGAACGGCAAACAGGTTTGCGGGTTGTAGATGTATCCAAGGCCGGCGGCAAATTGCGGCAACACGTTACCGCCGCTATAGAGGTTCGGGCAAATGCCCGCGAATGGCACGCTGGTCGCCGTCGCTGTGCCTCCTGGTGAAAGCAGCTCGCTGAAATCGTAGACTCCGGTTTCCCCGGTTGCCGTACCCCGCATCTTGTCAGTCGGAACATGGCCTTCCGTAGCACCGGCAGGCACGTTCTGGCGCCAGCCCTGGTAATCGAGGAAGGCGAATATCTTGTTCTTCCAGATCGGTCCACCCAGCGACGCTCCAAACTGATTGCGGCTCAACTCGGGAGTGGTGGGGTTGCCGAAGTTATCCGCGGCACCCTCCTTGGAACGGTTAAACCAGTACACCGCGCCGTGAATGTCATTCGTCCCGGACTTCGTAGCGACCTGCACCACACCGCCGCCGGCTCGGCCAAACTCGGCGGAAGGAACGCTCGTGGTCGTTTTGAATTCCGAGATATCCTCGAGAGACGGGAATATGATCAGCGTGCCGACCAGGGCGTCGTTGTTGTCAAGGCCGTCCAACATGAAGTTGTTGGCTTGTGGCCGCAAACCATTCACGGCGAGCGCAGCCGAGCCGGAGTCGGAATTGCGCCAGGTTTCGGCATTGTTTGCCGACGCGCTGGCGTTGTTCGAATACTGGCCGCGGCTGACGCCCGGGGTCAACAGAGCCAGCGAGGTGAAGTTGCGGCCGTTGAGCGGGAGTTCCACGATCTGTCTTCCCTGGATCACTTCCCCGGTGTTGGAAGTGGATGTATCCACTATGGGTATCTCTGCGGTCACGTCCACGGTCGCGGATGCCGCTCCCGGTTCCAGCTTCAGGTTGAGGTCGATAACTTGGTTGACATCGATCGTGAAGTCGGCCGTTGCCGTCTTGAAACCCGTTTGCGAAACCTCTGCGTGGTACTTTCCGACAGGTAGTGCATTGACTGCGTACTCGCCCGCCGCGCCGGTCTTCACGCTCACTTGGCGCCCGGTTCCAGCGTCCGTTATAGTGACCGTCGCGTCCGTGACGACGGCGCCGGTGGGATCCGTGATCGTTCCAACGAGGCGCCCGCTGTCGGACTGCGCCAGCATTAAAACACTCAGGCCGAACACCAGAATCGGTACTAAGAAGAGCCTGCTTTTCATAATATTTCCTCCAATTCGGGGACGCGGCAAATCACTCTATTCATGAATGCCGGAAACCTTAGATTCTCGGTTGCAAAGACGGCCTCAGTAAGAAACCACGTGCGGAGATGCGACTGTGGGACACACGGGGTCCCTGCGCAAAACCTCTTAGACTGCTGCAAGTTTTGGTGCAAAACGATTCCGAACGCAGGTTTCACTAGGTCTTTAAACAGTTACAGGAGTAAAATGCTGTTGTTGCACCAACATACAGTCCCCCGTTACGTCGGTGTTAAATGGCTGTGACACGCACTTTCGCCCCTTCGCCCGATCAATTCTTCCAACAAATAGATAACATTATTAAAAGTCATAGCCTGCGGGGCTCCGAGTCCCTTTGCAAGCTGCTGCAATACCTCGCACAACAGTCCCTCTATCATCCCGACGCGCCGTTGAAGGAGTATCAGATTGCCACGGAAGTGTATGGGCGGCCCGCGGACTTTGATCCGCAATCTGATTCAACCATCCGAGTGCAAGCCGGACGTCTTCGTGTGAAGCTGGCCGAGTACTACTCCGGGGAGGGAGCGGCGGATCCCATCCTGGTTAAGATTCCGAAAGGAAGTTATCACCTTATCTTCGAGGCGAGACCGCTCGATTCACATCCGCAGCCTCAGACCGTGCCGCGCGAGGTGCCGTCGCCGAGCGTTGCAGTCGAAACCGTCCCGGCACGCTGGCGGATTGCCGTGGTTTTGCTCTTGGTCGGCCTCATCACCTCGCTGATCGTTTTGGGCAGCCTGCTGTGGAACCGGAAACTGCCCGAGCCCGCGATGGCGGCGCCCAGCGCACCGCGGGCCAGCGGTCCTCTCGCTGCGTTTTGGCGTCCCTTTACCTCCGGAGTCGAGGAGCCTTGGGTGATCTTCAGCAATGCTGCCTTCGTCGGACGGCCGGAGACGGGCATGCGCTACTACAATTCGCGCCAGGATTCGAAGATCGCCGTGTACGACCACTACACGGGTGTGGGAGAGGTGTTGGCCATCCACGCACTCGATGAGGTGTTCGGCACGCTGGGACGGAGGATCCGGGTGAAGCGCGGGAGCTTGTTCTCACTCGACGACGTGAAGAACACCAACTTGATCTTTGTCGGTTCTCCTTCAGAAAATCTTTCGTTGCTCGATATTCCCGGCACGCAGGAATTCGTTTTCCAAAGGGTGGCGTCGGGTCCGCGTCAAGGCGATCTTGCGATCGTCAGCAAGCATCCGAAGCCGGGCGAGGCCAGCACTTACCTCGCCAGTCCTTCCAATGCCCCGCTGACGGAAGATTATTCTGTCGTCGGACTGGTGCCGGGAATGGGTTCAGGCCGGTTCGTGATGATTCTGGCGGGAACGACCACGTTCGGGACACAAGGCGCGGTCGAGTTTGTTTGCCGCCAAGAGTCGGTGGAAAAATTGCTGCATGAGATTCCGGGCTCCAATACGGGACCGATAAGGCCTTTCGAAGCGCTGGTCCGAGTGAAGATCGCTCGCGGTGTGCCGGTAGAAACCGAACTCGTCGCCGTGCGCGCACGGTGAGTTGTTCCGGCTGACATCGTCTCCGACGTCGCGTAGTCGAAATTTCCACTCAAGTTGAGATCAAGACTTTGCGGCGACGGCATGGCCCGGAAGCGAACCGCTCGGATGCCGTAGGTCGTACAGGTCCTGCACGCGCTGCATCAGCACCGCCGCCAGCATGAAGAAGATTCCGCCCGCCACCACTGCGGAAATCCGGTTGCTGTTCAGCAGATGGCCCATGACCCAACCGAAGCCAAGCGATGCCGTGATCTCTGGAATCACGATGAAGAAGTTGAAGATCCCCATGTAGACTCCGGTCTTTCCGGGAGGCAGCGATCCGGCAAGAATGGAGTAGGGCATCGATAGCGTGCTGGCCCAGGCAACTCCAACTCCGGTCATGGAGAGCAACAGCAGATACTTGCTGTGAATCACGGCCACGGAAAGCAGTCCCAGGCCGCCGCATATCAGGCAGAAGCTGTGGGTTGCCTTGCGCCCGTACTGCCTGGCGAGAGCGGGCAGCAGGAATGAAAATCCGAAACACACCAGCGAGTACATTCCGAAACAAACGCCCGCCCACTCCACTCCCGCGGAATATAGAGGAGAATTCGTGTCGGATGCGCCGAAGACATTGCGCGCCACTGCCACCGGAAAGTAAAGCCACATGCAGAACAACCCCAGCCACGTACAGATCTGGACCCATGCGAGTTGCCGCATAGTACGGGGCATCTCGCGGATTGACGCCACGATTTCTCGAGCGCCTGCGGCGAAGCCCGCGCGTTCACTCTTTTCTTTTTGAAATTCTGCGAGATTCTCTGGCGGATACTCCTTCGTCGTAAAAATGGTCCAAAGTACAGCCCCCAGGAACGCCGCTGCGCCAATGTAAAAAGAAAGACGCACGGTGAAAGGAATCGCCCCCGCAGCCCTGGTTCCCGCCACGTGAAAAACATTGGTCAGCAGGTAAGGCAGCGCCGAGGCAATCACCGCACCAAGACCGATGAAGAGGCTCTGCATGGCAAAACCCCGGGTGCGCTGAAATTCCGGCAGCAGGTCGGCCACAAACGCACGAAAGGGTTCCATGCTGATGTTGATGCTGGCGTCGAGAATCCATAGCAGACCCGCTGCCATCCAGAGGGCGGAACTGCGCGGCATCAGGATGAGCGCCATCGAACTCAGAATTGCGCCGGCTAGAAAGTAGGGACGGCGCCGGCCCAGCCGGCCCCAGGTGCGGTCGCTGGCGTGGCCGATGATCGGCTGCACGATCAATCCAGTCAGTGGCGCGGCCAGCCAGAGAATCGGAATCTGATCGGCCCGCGCCCCCAGGTATTCGTAGATCGCACTCATGTTCGCCATCTGCAATCCCCAGCCAAACTGAATGCCGAGGAAGCCGAAGCTCATGTTCCAAATCTGCCAGAACGTGCGTGGTGGTTTGTCCATGGATTCTCCTGCTGACGACCTTTTCCTGCCGTGGATTCTTCCTACCGATCGTACAGCGTGACCAAGGATCGAAGTCTCGCGCTCAACTCGCCGCTCAATGCGCCCGGACGATAACGCCATTTCCAGTTTCCGCTGACCGTTCCGGGAAGATTCATGCGCGCTGCGCTCCCAAGACCCAGCACATCCTGCATCGGGACAATCGCAACGTCAGCGACCGAAGCCAGCACCGCCCGGATCATGACCCAGTTGATCTCGGAATCGTCGCGTAAGTTGAGATACGCACGAGCGAAGTCGTGCTCTTTACGAACATCTTCCGGAGTGCGTATGCTGTCGCCGGCGCCCGAACTCGACCACCAGCCCACCGTCGTGTCATTGTCGTGCCCGCCGGTGTAGGCCACCAGGTCGCGACTGTAATTGTGCGGACGAAACGATGGGCCCTGCGGATCATTGCCGAACGCGAATTGCAAAAGACTCATGCCCGGCAGACCGAACCGCTGCCGCAGTTTCTCCACCGGCGGAGTGATCACGCCCAGGTTCTCCGCCACGATCGGCAGTCCACCAAATGCGTTCTGCAGCGCCGACAGAAAATCTTCTCCCGGCCCTTTGACCCAGCGCCCGTTTATGGCGGTCGTCTTATTGGCGAGAACCTCCCAGTAAGCCTCAAAGCCGCGGAAATGATCGAGGCGCACCATATCGAAAAGCGCGAGCGAAGCGCGGAAGCGCTCGATCCACCACTTGTATCCGCTGGCGGCCAGCATGTCCCAGCGATAAATCGGATTCCCCCAAAGCTGTCCGGTGGCGCTGAAATAATCCGGCGGCACGCCGGAGATCACGGTCGGGCGGCCCTGATCGTCGAGATAGAAAAGATCGGGATGAGCCCACACGTCCGCGCTGTCGTGCGCAACATAGATCGGGACGTCGCCCATGAAACGGATGCCGCGCTGCTGGCAATAAATCTTGAGATGCTCCCACTGCTGGAAAAATTCGAATTGCCAATACTTGTAAGCTTTCAGTTCCGGCGCCAGTTTCCTCGACCACTCGCTTACGGCATGTGCATCTCGCTGGCGAATCGGCGCTCCCCATGAGGTCCAGATCGTTCCGTGGTGCGCATCTTTGCAGGCCATGAAGAGCGCGTAGTCGTCGAGCCACGGACTGGCGCTTTCGCAAAAACGCTCGAAGGCCGCACGATCCGCGCGGGAACCGTCGGCAAAGAAAACCTCCGCCGCCCGGCGCAAGGTCGCCATCCTGAATTCGATCACCGGCCCATAGTCGACGAAGTCTTCGGGAAACGGGGGCGCTTGAGCCAAGTCTGAAGCCTGGAGCAACCCCTGATCGCGCAAGCGCTCGAGACTGAGCAACAGCGGGTTACCGGCAAAGGCGGAGAAACACTGGTAAGGGGAATCGCCGTATCCGGTGGGATTCAGTGGCAGCACTTGCCACAACTTCTGTCCGGCGGCGAAGAGGAAGTCTGCGAATTCATAAGCGCAGGGGCCGAGATCGCCGATGCCGAAGCAGCCGGGCAGGGAAGTAAAGTGAAGCAGGATTCCACTGCATCGCGGAAATTTCACACCGTAACAATACGCAGGTCAGCGGCGTCAGAGCAAGGCGTCAGGAATTTCGGTTCATCATTGATTCACTTCCGCGATCAGCAGCCTGAAGGGTTCAAGGGTAACTTCATTGCCTTTTACCGATGCCTCGGGGGACGCGATCAGGGTTTTCAGCGGAGCCCGGCCGAATCGCTGTTGGGAAAGGTTGAAGATTGTTTTTTGCGGAGTAGCCAACATGTTCAGCGCTACCAGCACGGCTTTTCCCTTGTAACTGCGCAGGTAGGACATCACGTTGGGATCTTCTTCGTTGAGAGCGGTGTAGCTGCCTTCGAGTAACGCTTCGTTCGTGCGGCGCAGCACGAGAACTTTCTTGTAGAGGTTCAGAACGGAGTTGGGATCTTCCGACTCGCTCGCCACGGACACGCCGACCCGATAACGATTGCTGCCGTGGCAGCGGTTGCTCTCGGCGTCCATCTGTTCGTGGTCTTTTATGAAGAGCCAACTCTGCGCAAGAAGTTCGGGGCAGACTACGAAGAGTATCGCCGGAACGTGAATCGCTGGTGGCCGCGTGTGCGGGGCTGGAACAAGCCGCAATGACCCACGCGCATCCGGCATGTTCCGCCACAGAACGGTGTCCTTCGCAGGAACATCATCCCGGACTTCGGCATATGGGGTCTTTTTGCGAGAAACATTCGTCCAGCGGCGACGGCCACCATCGCGACCTCCCTGGTCGGAGGCGCATGGGCGGTGGTCTATATCGTCAGCGGCCGCGGCAAAAGCCGACACATTATCCAGATGACCATGCGCGATGCGCACCTAGCGCCGGCCCACAAGGCCGCGGCGGTCGAGAAACTCTCCGCGTTCAATGCGATGGAGAGGAAGCGCCAGGAAGCTGTTATACTGTTCCCCGCTGGTCAGGAGAAACCGACTGACACCACTCTTGACACCGAAGCAAAAAGTGCTCTGGTGGCGGCTTCGGGGAATGTCCAGTAAGCGCTTTACTGGCCAGTAGATGCAACATGGTGGGGCGCGTAGCTCAGTTGGTAGAGCAACGCCCTTTTAAGGCGTGGGTCGCAGGTTCGATTCCTGCCGCGCTCACCACTCCCGCCCGGCCGGCGTTCGCCAGCCGGTTTCGGAATCCGCACCGACCCGCAGTTCACAGCGGTTGTGATCGTCACCGAATGCCACTCGGATATGGATCTCCCGGGCAATGTAGATTAGATGAAATGATCGCGATCCGCTGCAGTGCCCTGCTGTTTGACTTGGACGGCGTGCTGATCGATTCCACTCCGGCGGTCGCGCGGGTGTGGCATCGGTGGGCGGTTGATCACGGCCTTGATCCAGAGACCGTGGTCCGCATGGCGCACGGGCGCCCGAGTCGAACCACAATTCGCGAACTGCTGCCCAACGCTGACATTGACTGCGAAGATCGCGAAGTCGAACGCCGCGAAATGGAGGACCTCGATGGTGTGGTCCTGCTGCCGGGCGCTCGGCGACTCCTGAACATCCTGCCTCCGGAACGCTGGGCCATTGCGACCTCATGCACGCGCCCGCTGGCCGAGGTGCGTTTGCGGGCTGCGGGCCTGCCCATCCCCACGGCCATGATTACGTCGAGCGACGTGAAGATCGGCAAGCCCGATCCCGAGCCTTACCTGAAGGCGGCGGCAAAGCTCGGGTTTGCCGCCTCCGATTGCATCGTGGTAGAGGATGCGCCCGCCGGAGTTTGCTCGGGAAGGGCTGCTGGCGCAAGAGTGATTGCATTCCTCTCGACCATGATCCGCCGCGACCTCGAAAACGCCGGCGCCGATTGGATCGTTCAAAGCTGCGCTGACATTGCGGCATTGAGTGACGGCGACGGCCTCCAGCTAGGTCTCAGGTGCTAGCTCTCAGGTCTCAGGCGAGCAGAGTCCTGACACCTGAGACCTGACATCTGACACCATTTGCGCGCGGCCATCCCCTCAACTAGAATCCTCAGTTCCTAAGAAGTTGCCCGCAAGAATTAGGACTGGTGCGAGCCGGGCGGCTCCGATCTTCTCCATCGCGATACAGAGAATCGCTAGACAGGCAGGGCCTCGTGATCATCGGTGTTCCGAAAGAAAGTTATCCAGGGGAGCGGCGGGTTGCGCTCGTGCCGGCAGTCCTCCCGACGCTGACCAAAGCGGGTTTCGAAGTCCACATACAGTCCGGTGCTGGAATCGAGGCCGGCTATCCCGATTCCCAGTATGCCGACAAGGGCGCGAAAATCGTCGCCGACCGGGCCGCGGTGTTTGCCGCCGCTGACATTGTTGTGCAGATTCTTTGCTACGGTTCCAACGACGTGACGGGGAAACAGGATGTGCCGTTTTTTCGTCGCGATCAGATCCTCATCGGGTTTCTGCGTCCGTTCGGTTCAGCGGACATCGTGCAGGAGATCGCGCGCGCTGGCGTCACCGCATTTTCCGTAGAGTTGATGCCCCGCACCACCCGCGCCCAAAGCATGGACGCACTCTCCTCGATGGGAACAGTCGCCGGATACAAGGCCGTGCTCGTGGCAGCCGACTCCCTCCCGCGCATCTTTCCCATGCTCACTACCGCGGCAGGAACCGTCACACCGGCCCGCGTGTTCGTGATCGGCTGCGGAGTTGCAGGACTGCAGGCGATCGCGACCGCACGCCGCCTGGGCGCGGTGATTTCGGCTTACGATCTAAGGCCCGCGGCGAAGGAGCAGGTGCAGAGTCTCGGCGGACGTTTTGTCGAGCTTCCCATCGAGGCGAAAGACGCGCAGGACGCTCGCGGATATGCCCGTGCGCAGGATGAAGACTTCTACCGCCGTCAGCGCGAGTTGCTTGGAAAAGTAGTGCAGGAAAGCGATGTGGTGATCGCCGCGGCGGTGATTCCGGGAAAAAAATCGCCGGTGCTGGTGACCGAAGACATGGTGAAAGGAATGGCGCTGGGTTCGGTGGTTGTCGATCTGGCCTCCGAACGCGGCGGCAACTGCGAGATCACCGAAGCTGGCAAGACCGTCGTAAAGCATGGTGTGACGATCATTGGAGCGATCAACCTGGCCGCGGGCGTGCCTTATCACGCGAGCATGATGTACGCCCGCAACATCACTGCGTTCCTGACTCACCTGATCAAAGATCAAAAGTTGAATTTGAACCTCGAAGATGAAATTGTTCGCGAGACTCTGCTCACTCACGGCGGCGAGATTGTGAACGCCCGGGTCCGCGAATTTTTCACGTTGCCCGCGCTGGTCCAACAAGGCTGATTGAGCAAGAATGCCCTGGATCTCGGACGAAGAAAATCGGATGGGGGAGATACTACAAGCTATCTCATAAACGTTTGGGTAGGGCACGGCTTCACAGGCTGTGCCATCCAGAGCCAAATAAAAACGCGGGCTTTAGCCCCTGAGGGATCCGAAGTTTTGCTCCTTCGGGATATTGTGCGAGAGCTTCCACGGAGGAAAGATGAACAGTAGTTCGAACCTGATCAACGCGCTTTTTATTTTTGTGCTCGCCGCATTCATCGGATTTGAAGTGATCCGGCGGGTCTCGCCCCTGCTGCACACTCCGTTGATGTCGCTCACCAACGCCTTGGATGCGATCGCGGTGGTGGGTGCGATCGTGCTCGTGGGCGAACACAAAAGCACGCTGGCGACCGTTTTTGGATTCATTGCCGTGGTCGCCGCCACCAGCAACATCGTCGGTGGCTTCCTGATCACGGATCGCATGTTGAAGATGTTCAAATCCAGCCGTCCTGCGGCGAAACCGGCGGCCAAATCGGTGACCAAGTAATGACAGCCGAACTGGGAACAACCCAGCTCATTATCGAGCTTCTATATCTCATCGCGAGCGTGCTGTTCATCCTCTCGCTGAAGTGGATGAGTTCGCCAACCACGGCCCAACACAGCGTTTGGGCGGGCGAAATTGGCATGGTGCTGGCGATCGGCGGCACGCTGCTGAACCGCGGCATGAACTACCGGCTGATCGCCATTGCGCTGGTTCTCGGCACCATCATCGGCGTTCCGCTCGGGCGCGTGGCGATGACGGCGGTTCCGCAGCGGACCGCGCTCAGTCACGCCTTTGGCGCACTCTGCGTGACGCTGGTCGGCTCGGCCGAGTTTTACCTGCGCACCCCCGATATCTCGCGCTTCATGATGGCGGTGCTGTCCCTCGAGGTCATCCTCGGAGGGTTGACCATCACCGGCAGCTTGATGGCTGCCGGCAAGCTGCAGGAAATTCTGCCGCAGCGGCCGCTGACTTACAAAGGACAGAACCTCGTCAACTTTCTGCTGCTTGCCGTCGCACTGGGAATCGCCGTATTTCTGGTCCTGCACCCGGAAGCCAAGTCACTGTTTCCGTTCATGGTCCTGATCGCGCTGGCGTTCGGTGTGTTATTAATCATCCCCATCGGCGGCGCGGACATGCCGACCGTCATTTCGCTGTTGAACGGCTATGCTGGTCTGTCAGCGGCGGCGATGGGTTTCGTCCTCAATAACAAGCTGCTCATCATCGCCGGCGCGCTCGATGGATCGTCGGGCCTCATCCTCTCCATCATCATGTCGAAGGCCATGAACCGTTCCTTCACAAACGTTTTGTTCGGGGCCTTTGGTCAGGTACAACCTTCGGCTGCTGCGGGAGAAGAAGCCCGGCCCGTTCGCAGCGCGACCCCGGAAGAAGCCGCGGCCATCCTATCCGCCGCGAACCGGGTCATCATAGTTCCCGGATACGGGATGGCAGTGGCCCAGGCGCAGCACAAGGTGCGCGAACTCTACGATGCTCTGACGAAGCGCGGCGTGGACGTGCGCTTCGCCATTCACCCCGTTGCCGGACGCATGCCGGGTCACATGAATGTGCTGCTGGCCGAAGCCGATATTCCCTACGACCGCCTGATTGAGATGGACGAGATTAACAGCGACTTCCCTCAGACCGATGTCGCCCTGGTGATTGGCGCCAACGACGTTACTAACCCTGCCGCCCGCTCCGATGCTTCCAGCCCCATCTACGGGATGCCTATCCTCGACGTTGACAAAGCCCATACCGTGATGGTTATCAAGCGCAGCATGAATCCTGGCTTCGCTGGCATTGATAACCCGCTCTACTATCTCCCTAACACCCTAATGCTGTTTGGAGACGCCAAAGCATTTGTCGGCAGCATCGTGCGCGAGCTAAGCGGAGGACACGGCTAGGGGATTACAAGCTACGTCAAAGAGCTGGCCGGAGTCGCGGCTGAGTGTCCTATCGAATCGGTGGCGTACTCGGCGGACCGTGTAGCAAAATCTGAGAACGCAAGGCGTAGGCGCTGGGATCTGCCATCTTGAAGTCCTTAGCCAGATCCAAGGAGACGCGATCATACTCCTGATCAGCTTCGATCAGGGTCACAACGACTGTTTTCGGCTTCCGGTCGCACTTCTCCCGGAGGCTACCACCCAAGACAGGTGCGCGACTCTGTGTGAGGAACGGAATCTGTGTGCGGAAGGATCCGCCTTCCACGGTCACGTCGCCCGATTCACCCATGTTCTGATTCGGATAAACGAGCTGCACCCGAACGGTGGCTTTGGGAGGCGAATGTTCGATCTGACCGTTCACAATGACGATATCGACCGAGCACGAGGCACGTGAGAATGTGCCCGAGAAGATCGCGCAAATGGACAAAATTCCAGCAAGAGCCTTGAACGCGTCGTGTATCATAGCGAGCCTCTCGCCCGACAGAGTCATCATGCCACAAAATAGATTGCTGGCGAAGCATTGCGATTACACGAAAAAACGCTGGGCCGCTTTTTAGGAGATGAGCGGAAGGTTCAGTTTTTTCCCCGGACTTGAAGTGGGCGAAAGAAAGAAATACCGACTAAAGAAAGGTCAAGAGAAGGGTAACATCCTGTTACCGGGCAAAAATCCGGCGGGCTTCAGTCTCGCGAGGGGAACTTCGCGTAGCCTGCGGCCCGCCCGGCGTTTAAGCTGCTTTCTTCAGCTGTCTGATCTTGGCCCAACGTGCTTTCTGGGCCAGAGAAATTCTCCGGCGCCCTGCCGCGGAGAGAACGCGCTTGGCGCGATGTAGCGCCGCCACGCGTATGGTTGCGCCCACCCCTCGGGTAAGCTTCTCCAGAACCGAAATAGCTTCCCCAAGCTTTTGGACATGGTTCTGAGCGTCCCGGCGTTCCTCGCGGAGCCGGTCTATTGCTTTAGCAATGTTTGTCATCAATACCCCCTCGGGTAACTACCGTCGGCCATTGTATTACTAAGTCGCTGTTTCTGTCAGAATTTATTTGGCCGGTGATTAGATGAAATCGGGATGACGCGAACATGATGAAACAAGGAAGGCGACACGAGAATGGTGACCCGGGGATAACCATTCCTTCGTCCAGATGGCCAAGCCACGGCCTCATCCCAAGGGTGGTAGCAGTCCCGACGACCCGAACAGGAAGAAGGCGCCAACCGCCAGGCTATAGATCGCCGTCAATGCGGTAACCACAAACTGAAAGCGCGGCAGCCGCGAACTGAAACCGAAAAGTCCTACTGCCGACGCCGTCATCACCGTATTCATCACCAGCAGTCCCGCGATAAACATCGCCAGGCCGATAAAGCCCTTGCCGACTCCGCCAAGATTGGCCGCCAGTAAGAAGATCATCAGTTGGCTGGGCGTCTCCGCGCCCAGCCCGTGCACAACGCCGACCATGAGTACGGATTTCGAACTGTAATTCCAGGTCTTGTCCGGCGGGCGCGGGACGTCGTGATCGTGCCAGTAGCCCTTCATCTTCCAATGGACCCAGCGCGCTGCTCCGGCCATAAGGTGAAAGCGGCTGCGTGGCGCTGGGTTCCCTTTGAATAGCGATCCCAGAACATAGACCCCCAGGACTAGCAAGGTCAGTCCCACCAGCCGCTCAGCGATCCGATCCATGCCATGAGGCAGCGAGAGCTGAAACAGAATGACGGCGCTGCCCAGTACGACAACCATGGCCGCGTGTCCCAGGGCATAGATCAAACCGAGACGCATACCGCGCCAGCGATTGGTTTGTACACTGGTGATGTCGGAAATGGCGGCAATGTGGTCGTAGTCGAACCCGTGACGGAATCCCAGGATTGCCGCCGAGAGAAGTGCAAGTTGAAGGCTGTTCAGCGTGACGGTCATGGATGCATGTGGGGCCCAGCCCAGAGCCTCTCATTGTTCCACACGACGCCAAGAATCGGAAATCCCCCTCGGAAATAGGGTAGTGTCTTAATTCGGTGTTAAGACACTACCGGAAATAGAAGCCATCCGCGCCGATGGAATTGACTGCGACCTGCTGCCCAATCGCCAATCCCTAGATCGCTGCAATGTTGGTGCTTCCGCTTGCAGGCTGAGGAACTTCCGCAGCCTGCGGCCGGGCTTAGGCTGGCACTCGATGCAGCGGTTCTGTTCGACTCATTTGCAATGGATTGCACCCGTCTTAAGAAGTTCGGCAGGGAAGTGTGGTTAAGTTATTGAGGATAAAGACTATGCCTTTCGCTAAGGCTGGAAGGTGAATTGCCCAGTCCACTCGTGGTGTGTCTCTGGCCGAGCGCAAAGATAAAAATGACGAGCAGGAAGGCGCTCGCGTCGGCCTTGACGCTGGTCAGCCTGAGCGGCGGCGTCCTCGCTTGGTGCGCAGTGGCGTCCTCTTCTCCATCGCGTGTCATTCTGCGTCGCGTCCCGTTCACGCAATTGGAAAAGAATCTGCGCCGTGTGCCCGCGCACATTTCCGAGTTCTCTTCCGTGTCGCAGCCGCTGACCCTGCTGAGATGTGGAAACGTCCGTCCACCAGAAGCCTTGCTCACCCCCGACCCGCTGCTGCGCGTTCAAGATGACGATCTGGACGTGCGCGTCAGCTTCATTGTTGGATCCGACGGACACGTGTATAGCGCTTTCATCCTGGACAGTGGCGGCCGCGACGAAGACCAGATCGTGCTGCGCGCGATCCGCTTCTGGCGCTATCGTCCCGCACTCTGTAACGGCGTTCCCACCGATTCCGAAGCGCGTGTAAGATTCAGCATCCGTTAGCGCATGAATTCTCCTACAATGTCAGCGATGAGGTTGCCGTGAAGGTAGACAATCCGAATCCTCCCGATCCAAAAAAGGACCAGCCCGTCGAAGGCAAGGAAATCGAAGAGTTTTTTCAGCGGCTGCCTGGCAACTTTCGCTGGCCGAAGCCGAATGCCGAAGCCTTGGCTGCGGCTGTAGAAGCCATCCAGCGCATGTCGGGCAGCGCGGCCGCGCAGAACCTGACGGCGGCCGGTGACGCGGACGAGCCAGGCAACGCCTGCTCAGCCTGCGGAGGTTCGCTGCCGGCGGGAGCTCGCTTTTGTGTCTGGTGCGGAATCCCCACCCAGCCTGTCGCCGGCGATGCCACCACTCAATCTCGAGCCGGTGCCGGCCAACATCACTTTCACCACCACTATCATCATCTTGTTCCCAGCCCCGCAGTCTCCGGATATCGAACGGCATCCGGCGCGCCCTCTGCAGAGCCCGAGCCCTCTGCCCCTCGCGGCCGCGCTCCCGGCTCGGCGGGCGCTTCAACAGGCGGCCGCGCCGAAGCCGCAGCCCGCCAGGTTATCCAGAACTGGGCGCAGGCCTGCAACACCAAGCACATCGACGACCTGCTCGAGCTCTATGCCGCCGACGCGACTCTCATCCGCTCCAGCGTTCCGCCGGTTCGCAGCCTGCCTGCGATCCGGGAATTTCTTATCTCGCTGCTCGAAGCCGGATTGGGCGACGTAGAGATGGAATCGCTCCGCGTCGAAGTGCTGGGTGAGATTGCTCTCGATCTCGGCCGTTGCAAAATGCTCGTGCCTGTCGCCATGGGGAAGCGCCGCGAAGAGCGCGGAAAATACCTGGTCGTCCTCGTGCGACAGCCCACCGGCACCTGGAAAATCCTTGCCGATTGCTGGTCGGCCGATCTGGCTGTCAGCGTCCCGCCGCCCGAAACCGCTGCCCGAAAGGGAAGCGAACCAATCCCGCCCCTCCGCAAGCCCCGCTGAACCGGTCCTTCAGAAGACAAGAACAGCATGCTCGGCGTGCCCACGCAGGCGGGAGGCAACCTGACGGCCAGAGGAGGGTCCAAATTGCACCCCTGACGTGACACAGGTAACTTGTCGTTGGCACCGACCCTCTCTTACCATATTGAGACTATGGATCGACGCGCCCTCGTGGTGTGCCCGGATCAGGATTCAGCCAGCCTGCTCACCCTCATCCTGTCCGAGATGGGGATGGCGGCTGAGCATACGCCCTCGATTTCCCGCGGATTGGAACTGCTCGACAGCCAGCACTTCGACGCCATCATCCTTGATTATCGCGCCGACCGGAGTTCCGAGGCATTCCTGGCGCGCATACGTCAGTCCCCCAAAAACCGCGCCAGCATGCTGATTGCGATTGTCGATAGCGAGTTCAACGCCCGCCCCGTTTTCGGGCTCGGCGCCAACTTTGTTCTCTATCGTCCGCTCTCTTCCGAGCGCACCCGTATCAGCCTGCGCGCCGCCCGCGGCCTCCTGCGCCGCGAACGCCGCCGCGCGCCCCGCATTCCCGTCAGTTCGACCGCTAATGTCGCCTATCCCGGAGCGCCCGAACTGAACGCCGTTTTGGCCGACCTCAGCGACGGCGGAACTTTAATCCACACCGCCAACCGAATTCCGCCCGCATGCAAGGTTTATTTTGAGTTCGCACTTCCCGGTCAGCGGCAACTGGTCCGCTTGTCGGGCGAGGTTGCCTGGCAGGACGCCAGCGGCCGCACCGGAATTCGTTTCATCGACGTGCCCCAGTCTTCACGCCGCCTCATGCAGACTTGGCTGCAGCAGAATCAGGCCAATACGGCTACCGGACTGCCTGCCCGGCCGCCGGCAAGCAAGTCCTCTGCGACGCACTCGTTCGCGACCCAGTCTCGCCCCGGTCGCGACCCGAACCCCGAGCCCAAAGATGCCACCCTCGTTTCCAACGCCGGCAACCGCCGCGGAGAGTACCGCCGCGCCTGCAAAATAGGAGCGGAAGTCTACCGCCTCGGCACCAGCGTTCCCAATCGCTGCACCCTGTCCGACATCAGCGAAGGTGGTTGTTACGTCGAAATGCCATCCCCCCTCGCCGGGGAGGCTGGGGTGGAGATTCTGGTCCGCACCGCTGACACGAAATTAAGAATCAGGGGCCAGGTGCTGGCAACCCATCCCGGTTTCGGCATGGGCGTGCGCTTCATGTTCCGCGATTCCGTCGAGCGCGAAGAAGTTCTGCGCCTGCTCGCAGTTCTCTCCGCCGGTCCGTCACTGGACGAACAGCATCGCTGAGCAGCCGCCAAAAACTTTGCCTTCAGAAATTGCTTTTGCGATCCTGCTAAGCCGGCTGCGCTCTCTCCGCCACTGCCTGGCGGAAATATTCCAGCGAAAGCTTCAGCCCGTCCGCTAACTCGACTTTCGGTTCCCATCCCAGCAGCCGCTTCGCTTTCGAAATATCCGGGCACCGCTGCTTAGGATCGTCTTGCGGCAATGATTCGAATTTGATCTGGCTCTTCGACCCCGTCGTCGCGATCACGTTTCGCGCGCACTCCAGAATCGTGAACTCCGTCGGATTCCCAATATTCACCGGCTCATGCTCGGCGGATCGCGCCAGCCGCAGAATCCCATCCACCTCATCGCTCACGTAACAGAAGCTGCGCGTCTGGCTGCCGTCGCCATACACCGTAAGATTTTCTCCCCGCAGCGCCTGCCACATAAAATTCGGAATCACCCGCCCGTCGTGGATCTGCATACGCGGCCCATACGTATTGAAGATGCGCAGGATCCGCGTGTCCACCTGGTGATAGCGGTGATAGGCCATCGTCACCGCCTCCGAAAACCGCTTTGCCTCGTCGTAGACGGATCGCGGCCCGACCGGATTCACATTCCCCCAATACGCCTCTGTCTGCGGATGCACCATCGGATCTCCATAGCACTCCGACGTCGATGCCATCATGAACTTCGCACCGCACCGCCGCGCCGTTTCGAGCGCTTCGAACGTCCCATAGGATCCGGCGCGCAGAGTTTCGAGGCCATGTTCGGCATAGTCCACCGGGCTTGCCGGACTTGCGAAGTGAAATACATAATCCAATGCGCCCCACTCGCCGGGCTGGCAGACATCTTTCTCCACAAACTCAAATCGCGAATCGTTCCGCAGATGCTCAATATTCCCGAGGCGCCCAGTCAGCAGATTGTCGGCCGCGACCACACGATAGCCCTCGCCCAGCAGCCCGTCGCACAAATGCGATCCCAGAAAGCCTGCCCCTCCTGTCACCAGCGCACGTTGTGCGTTCACGGCTCGCGTATTCATGAATTCAGGCGCGCTCCTTTTTCTGCGGAACCCTCCTCGCCGGCAACTCTTCCGCCAACGCCGCCGGACGCCCCACGCTGTAATAAGAGAATCCGTGCTCCACCATCACCGATGGATCATACAGATTTCGTCCATCCAGCACGATCGGATACTTCACCAGCGTGCGCAGACGCTCCAGATCAAGCGCCGCGAACTCTTCCCACTCCGTCAGGATCAGCAGCGCATCCGCGCCCGTCGCCGCCTCATACGCGTCCACCGCGAACTCGACGCCCGATTTCAGCACCTCTTTTGCCCGTTCCATTGCCGCGGGATCGTAGGCGCAAACGTGGCAGCCCTCGCGCAGCAGTTCCTGCACCAGCAGCAGCGCCGGCGACTCACGAATATCGTCAGTCCCGCCCTTGAACGCCAGCCCCAGCACGCCTAGCCGCTTGCCGCGGAAAGTCCACAGCACGCTCCGCATCTTGCGCAAAAACCGGTGCCGCTGATCTTCATTGATGCGAATCACTTCTTCCAACAGCCGGAAGTCGTATCCGCTTTCCTTCGCGACCGCCCGGAACGCCATCAGGTCTTTCGGAAAGCACGACCCTCCATACCCGATCCCCGGATTCAAAAATCGCGGCCCGATCCTTGAATCCGTCCCGATCCCCTCGCACACCTGCTGCACATTCGCGCCCACCGATTCGCAGATCGACGCCACCGCATTGATAAAAGAAATCTTCATCGCCAGAAATGCGTTCGAAGCGTGCTTAATCAGTTCTGCGCTCTGCGTACTGGTGACGATCAACCGCGGCGGCGCTTTGGCTGTGGCCGCTTCCGGACGCGGAATCGCATCTCCCCGCCCGTAGTACCATCCGCTGGTCAACGGGCCATAGATCTGGCGCATGATCTCCGCGGCCCGCTCGCTCTCGACTCCCACCACGATGCGGTCGGGATAGAGAAAATCCGTAACTGCCGTCCCTTCGCGCAGGAATTCCGGATTCGAAGCCACATCGAACCGCGACGGATCGGCTCCGTTCCTCATGATGATGGTCCGAATCCACTGGCTCGTGTACACCGGAACCGTGCTCTTTTCTACCACCACCGTGTACTCGCCCACGCCGCCGGAGATTTCCCGCGCCACCGACTCCACATACGACAGATCCGCGTCCCCACTTTCGGTCGGCGGTGTCCCGACCGCGATGAACACTGCCTCGCTCTCCCGCGTGGCCGCCTGCAGATCGCCGGAAAACTTGATGCGCTGTCCCTGATGCCGGGCCAGCAACTCGGGCAGAAATTTTTCATGAATCGGCACCTCGCCGTTCCTCAGCGCCGCCAGCTTCTTCTCGTCGTTATCGACCAGGACAACCTCGTGCCCCAGATCCGCAAAACACGCGCCCGTTACCAACCCCACGTATCCGGAACCAACCACCGCGATGCGCATAGCGAGCCTTCTCTCCTTGAATTTTCATGTGCACCTCCGGCTCGTCGGTGTGCACTTTCTTACTGTAGCAGCCTTTCCCGCCCTGACACCCCTCTCCATCGTCATCGCCCTGTCCGCCGAACCCAGGAATGGGAATTCGAATCTCACAAAAAAAAGTGACCGCCATCACCGTCCCAACAGTCAGCATTATGCAGCCTGTTTGTCCTGTAATACCGTGATGGGGTTGTCAAGCGGAAAGGCAATGCAGCGCGTTCTCGTTTCCTGATCTGAAAAAGCTGCGACGTGTTTCAGAGGCTGATGCTCGGCCCGGATTTCCTTTCTGTACGCCGGACCGACGGCATTATATGCCAGATTTTGTTGCTTCGGGACCGCTCCGTTCACCATGTAAGTCCGCGCGCCCCAAATCACAAAATTACCGACTTCCAAATCTCTCCCCAGCAATTGACTTCCCCCCCATTTCGCGGGAAACTCGCCTCTGAGCCTGCTTCCCATCGCATCACCGCAGGCTGCCGGAACATAATATGTTCCCGCAACCTATGTCGAGGCCCGAGTTCCGCCCTGACGATTCGCATCTTGACCTGACCGGCGTCCTCGAGCAGCACCTCCTCGCCGGTTTTCCGCCCGACCTCGCTCTCGATTTAGTCCTCAACGAACTCGTGGTCCGTGCCGCCGAAGCCACCCGCGCCAGCGCCGCCGCCCTGGCCCTCGCCCGCGGCGATGAAATGGTCTGCCGTGCCGCTACCGGACAACTCGCCCCGGATCTCGGCGTCCCCCTCAACACCCGCGACGGTCTCTCCGGCGCCTGTCTTCAAACCCGTCAACCCCAGCTTTCCGTCGATACCGAGTCCGACCCTCGCGTCGACCCCGCCATTTCCCGCCGCCTCGGCATTCGCTCCATCCTCATCGTTCCCGTCTTCGACACGAACGACAACAACGCTCAGTTCACTGGAGTCCTCGAAGTCTTTTCCCCCTCTCCCGCCGCCTTCTCCGACTTCGACCAGAAACTACTCGAAGGCTTCGCCGAGGAGTGCTCCCGCATCCGCCACGCCGCGATCGAACTCGGTCAGCGCCCGCCCGCCGCCGCGCTCGTCCCGCCCGAGCTCGTCCCGGCCGAGTTCGTCCCGCCCGAGTTCATCGCAGCTAGCCCTCTGCCTGTCAGCCAGCCTCCCTACAGAGCCTGGTCCCTCGTCCTTGGATCTCTAGCCATTCTCGCCACCATCGCCGTCAGCTTCCTAATCGGCTCCCGCATCGAAGGGCTCCGTCCCACCGCATCCCGTACCCGGACCTCTCAGCCCATCCCCGCTGAGCCAAGCGTGCCCCGACTGCCAGCAAAGTCCACTGCCGCAGCCCACCGCGCAAATCCATCATCGCCAGAAAAATCGTCCGCAAAAGCGTCCTGGCAGGCGTCTCCGACTCCCGCCGAAGACGAACTAGTCGTCTACGAAAAAGGCAAAGTCATCTTCCGCATGAGGCCGGCTCCCATCAAGCCCGATTCCACCAAGCAAGACAGCGATTCCATCGTAGAAGCATCGTCTACGACTAGGATCGCACCAACTAAGATCGCCACCCCGAAGATCGCCACACCCCAAAGCGTCTGGCTCGCTCCCGCGCAAGCTGAAACCCGCCTCCTCAGTCGCACCGAGCCCCAGTATCCCCCCGAAGCCCTAGCCGCCCATCGCGCCGGCGACGTGGTCCTGGAAGTCCAAGTCGCCGAAGACGGCTCCGTCTCCAACATCCGCACCCTAAGCGGAGATCCCCTCCTGGCCGCGGCCGCCACCGAAGCCGTCCGCAACTGGCGCTACCAGCCCTATCGCCAGCACGACCACCCCGCCCAGTTCCAGACGGACGTAACTCTGACCTTCACCCTCCCCAACTGAGCGATCGTCCGACCGACTGCCACAAGGGTCCCCTTGACAAAGCCAGAGCCTTCGCTCTTATCGAGGGGCAAACGGCTCTTTCGCGTGACGGGCACGCGAAAGAGCGTTCCTGCAAGTTTTCATGGCATTGGACTCTGGGTCGGCGTAGATAAAATGTTGGCTCCATTCAGAGAAACAGTAAAAATCAGAACTTCATTGCCTTATACCCTCCGCCGATCCTCTGACACTGTTCGTCTTCGATAGTCCAATTCTCCGATTCGCATCTACCCGGCCGGACATCACACCCTACGAATCATTTAGGGGATTTCCGTTTGTGCTTGATGGGCAATGCTGTGCCCGAACCATCACTGCTCCCCCATCGATATTCGTCAGGGAACTAATAGCCAGTGTGCGGCATAGTGGAACATGATATGCCGGTGCTGAAATCAATCAAGCGCGCCGTCGTGACTGCGGGAAGATCGTCGGGGGCGTTCCGGCTGATTGCCGATTCGGACTGGCGGCGATCCCGCTTGCTAATCCTTGGCTATCACGGGGTTTCATTGGAGGATGAGCACGAATGGGATGGAGCGCTCTACATGAGCCCGGCGAAATTCCGGTCGCGTATGGAGGCCATTCAACGCAACCGTTGCACCGTTCTCCCGCTCCAGGAAGCTCTTGAATTGTTGCGGCTCCACAAGCTTCCGCCTCGTTCTGTCGTCTTGACTTTTGACGACGGAACCTACGATTTCTACAAAACCGTCTGTCCGATTCTGAATGAATACGGCTATCCCGCGACTGTGTACCTCGCAACCTATTGGATGACGCTCCAGCTTCCAGTCGTTCCGGGCGCCTGGAGTTATATGCTGTGGAAAGGGCGGAACTCGGTTATTGATGCCAGCAGCTTGTTGGACCAAGCGGCGACGTTCGATCTTCGTACGCCAAAGGGACGCTCAGAAGCACTGAAGCAGATGCGGGCCCGGGCGGAATCCCAAGATCTGGCCGGCGAGCAGCGCGACGCCATGTCCAGACAACTCGCACATCTGCTGGGATTTGATTATCAGGAATTCCGTTCCAAAAGGATTATCCAGTTGCTCAGGCCGGAGGAGGTGAAGGCCGTGGCCTCTTCCAGCGTCTCGGTGCAGTTGCACACGCATCATCATCGCACCGCGAAAAACCGGGAAGCCTACCTTTGCGAATTACAAGAAAATCGGCGGCAAATCAATGCCATTTTAGGCTCCAACCCCACCCACTTCTGCTATCCTAGTGGCAATCACAAGCCAGAACATATCCCCTGGCTGCAGGAAGCTGGCGTCGTCTCTGCCACTACGTGTGTTCCTGGAATCGTGTCCGAGTCTACCAACCCGCTGCTGTTGCCACGTTTGATCGATACTTCTTTCCTGAGCGACGATCAATTTGAGGGCTGGCTCGCGGGATTCGGAGCGCTTCTTCCCCACCGGGTTCGGCGGCACCACGAATGATCAGTCTCGAAAATGAAATTGCGGACACGACCGCGGGATGCATACGGGAACTCAATACCTCCGCATTGTTTCCCGTTGTAGAAAAACTGCGTGCCCACGGAACTTACGAGAGTGTGTTGAGGTCCATCCTGGCGTCCTCCAACCGCGAGCAAGCGTTGCTCACGCTCGCGGCCCAGCTTGGACAAGTCCCGGAGCAGCATGGGAACGGTACCTTTGCTCTATCCCGGGTGCTGCTTGCCGGAGTCGCGCTGCAAAACTTAAAGAGACTGGAAGACCTGCCACTGGAAACTTCCGTAAAGTCGATGCTGTGCGATTATTGCAAGTTCTTCGTCAGCCCACCCTCCGACGAAATGCCGCTTTTTGATCCCAACCAATATTCATTTCTGGCCCTTGCCAAGATAGCTTTATTGGAACGATTCCCGGCCGGCCAGTTCGATTGGGAAATTTCCGGATTTCCTCGCTCGTGGCTGTTGAAGATGCCGCTCTCCTCGTTGCCGAAGGTCGCATATTTCCTGGCCCGCCGGTTGAAAGGCTTCGCGCCCTGCATCCATCCGCATCTGTCATTTCGACGGAAAAATTCCTTGATCCTCACTCCACGGGAATGCCAGAAATCGTGGTACCGCATGGCCATCTCCGTGGAGCGGCAGCCGAAGATTCGAGGGCTGGTTGCCCGTTCCTGGCTTTACTCTCCCGATACATTCAAGGTGAGCCCGCATCTCTCCTTTCTGGTTGAGCCATTTCTTGAGTCCGGCGGACTGGTTACGACACGCGGGAAGGCCGATGCCGACGCCGGCTTCCTGGTTGGCAGCGAGTCCCGCAGAAAACTATACGAGAGCGGAGAATTCAAGCCTACGATGGGTCTTGTGTTGTGGACGCGAGACCAGATGATCCAATGGGCCCACTCACATCCAGAATTTGGCGATCCTTAGTTGCAGTCTGTTTTCAAAGGGTTCGAGACCCGGGAGCCTCGCCGCCGCGAAAACGGCCGGTATCGTGAAATTCTTGTGCTCGGATGCCACGGCGTTCATCACCGGGCAAACAATTATCGTCGATAGTGGAGCGATGCCACAGCTTCAGGGTCGCCTGTTTACCTGCCCTCTCAGTTGTATCCAGCGTGAAGACGCCCGCAGCGCCAGCGGTCACGATGGGTCGGGCGCATCAGGAAGGAACGAATACAGTGAAAAGGTTATGCCGCTGGTTGGAAACGTTAAAGCTTATACACGTAGTTGCCTTTCTGCTGGTCCTTGGAGTGGTTGTCCATCTTGCGGCCTTGGCGATTCTTAGAATTCACCCGACTGTCGTTTTCGCCGAAATGGAGCAGATTGCGCGCAGTCTGGCCGAGAATGGCACGTTTGCCAATCCATTCAAGGTCCCCACTGGACCGACGGCTCACCACGCTCCCGTTTACCCTCTGCTGCTGAGCCTTATCTTTAGAGCATTCGGCTACGGTACTGCCGCCGCGTACGCGGTCGCAGCGATGAACATTTCTTTTGCTTCATTGCACTATGCTCTTCTACCGGTCTTGACCGACGTCGCAAGGATTCGTCGCGTCGTGGGCATCACGGCCGGCCTTTTCGGTGCCTTGGTCCCCTACCGGATTATGAAGGAGATTCGGTGGGAAACAACCCTATCGGCTCTGGTGGTTGTCGTATTGATCCTTCTTGCCACGCGCTGGTGGCAAGCCCCACGGCCCTCACGCCCGTCCACGTTTTTCTTAGGGCTTGCATGGGGCGCGGGAATGTTGTGCTGTCCCCCCTTATTGCCGGTGTTCCTGCTCTTACTGTTGTTCATTGGCGTATCCGCCTGGAAGCGCAAACAACCGCAATGGCAGCTTACCGTCGCCATTGCCGCTCTGGGCATGGTAGCTGCCGTTGCCCCTTGGACCATCCGGAATTATCGAGCGCTGGGCGGCTTGGTTTTTGTTCGAAGCAACTTCGGAATCGAACTCGATATTTCGAACCATTCCGGAACGCATGTCTTGGGCGCCGATAATATCTCGGTTGGATTTCCTGACAACTACTTTCACCAGCAACACCCGTGGTCGAGTCAGGAAAATGCGGAAAAGGTTCGCCAAATAGGAGAAGTTGAATTCAACCGGCAACGCCTGCGGCAAGCCCTGAACTGGATCCGAACCGATAAGCGCGAGTTCGCGAAGCTGACTCTGGAAAGGGTTGTCTTTTTTTGGTTCATGCCGTCCAAACCGCAACCGCTGAAAGCCTTAGTATTGATGGCTTGGACTCTGCCGGCCACCGCTGGGCTTTGGCTTGCGCTGTGCCGGCATCTTGCTCTGGGGTCCATACTGCTGTGCTTATGGATCGCATATCCCTTGGTCTACTATTTCCTGGAGGCCAATACCCGCTATCGCTATCCTATCGACTGGACCTTTACGCTGCTTGCCGTTTATCTTTTTTCCGAGCTTTACTCAAACAGCAGCCATCGTGTGCGTTCCGGGGCTGAGATGGAAGACCAACCCGGCAGCTGAGTTGCAGCCGAGCGCCCCCAGCACTGGCGCCTTTCAAGACCTGGACAACCGTTGCCACGCAAGTCGACATCTGCTCTACGAGAATGCCAACTCCTTAGCCCGCTGCACTGCCTTCACCACCGCCTTGATCAAAGTCACGCGCAGCTTGCCTTCTTCCAGTTCCATGATGCCGTCAATCGTGCATCCTGCCGGTGTGGTTACCGCATCCTTCAACAGCGCCGGATGATCCCCAGTCTCCAGCACCACCCGCGCCGCGCCCATGGTTGTTTGAGCCGCCAAAAGCGTAGCCACATCGCGCGGTAATCCTACCTTTACCCCCGCCTCCGCCAGCGATTCCAGAATGATGTAGATATATGCCGGCCCGCTCGCCGACAATCCCGTGACCGCGTCCATATGTTTTTCGTCGACGACCACCGTCCGCCCCACCGCATCGAAAAACTTCGTTGCCGTTTCCAAATGCTGCCTGGTCGCGAACTTCCCCTTGCACAGCGCGGTCATTCCCGCGCCCAGCACGCAAGGAGTATTCGGCATCGCCCGCACCACTGGCACTTCTTGCTCCAGCGCCCGCTCAATCATCTCCGTAGGAACCGACGCCGCCACCGAAATCACCAACTGCTTCGCGCTCAAGTGCGCCCGAATCTCGCGCGCCACGTCCGCCACCACCTGCGGCTTCACGCAGAGAAAAATAATGTCCGCGTCCTTCACGGCCTCCGAGTTATCGGTCCCCGCATGCACCTTCAACTTCTCCTTCAGCATCCGCGCGCGCTCCGGATGCGCCACCGTCGCCCAAGTCTGCCCCGGCAAGAGCAATCCATCCCGCAAGAAAGACTGCAGCAGAATCGATCCCATCTTCCCCGCACCCAACACCGCCACTTTCTTCTTCCCACTCAAACTCTGCGCCATGCGAATTCTCCCAACAACAAATTCTAGATAGAGACGCGGCTTGCTGCGTCCAGCGTCTGAGACGAGGCAAGCCTCGGCTCTACCGGAAGACTACACCAGTCGCCGAAATCAAGATCGCATTCCATCCGCTAACCCACAATCTCCTCCGGCACCATCTTCAATATCTCCCGCCCAATCGGCAACGAAGCCGTCGCCGCCGGAGAAGGCACATTCAGCACATGCAAAAACCGTTCTCGTCCCACAAACCGGAAATCATCCACCAGCGCGCCATCCGTCGCCACCGCCTGCGCCCGCACTCCCGAGCCGCCCGGCGTCATATCCTCCATCCGCACCTCCGGCACCAACTGCTGGCAAGAGCGCACAAACTCCCGCTTCCGCAGCGACCGCCGAAACTCCCCCAGCCCATTTCTCCAATGCCGCCACGCCATCGCCCGAAATCCCGCATCCAGGAACACTTCCATCGTTTCGCCCAAATCGAAATCCCTCCACCGGTATCCCTCCCGCCGGAACGCCAGCACCGCATTCGGCCCCGCATCCACATTTCCCTGAATCCGGCGCGTGAAGTGCACTCCCAGAAATGGATACCGCGGATCCGGCACCGGATAAATCAGCCCCCGCACCAACTCCCCCCGCGCCGCCGCCAGATCGTAATATTCCCCGCGAAACGGAACCAGAATCATCCCCGGATCATCCCCTGCCATGCGCGCTACCCGATCGCTATACAGCCCCGCGCAATTCACCACATATCGCGCCGAAAAATCTCCCGCTCGCGTTCGGACCACCACCGCACTTCCCACTCTGCCATTGGACCGCCCGAATCCCACTACCCCCGCACCCGTTTTCACTTCCGCCCCGCGTCCCGTCGCGATCTCCGCATACTTCGCCGTTACCGCCGCATAATCCGTGATCCCCGTCGACGGCACGTGCAGCGCTCGCACGCCGCCCACATGCGGCTCGATTTCCAGCATCGCCTCGCGCGACAGCAACCGCAAACCCTCCAAGCCATTCGCCATGCCCTGTGCCAGCAACTCGTCCAGCCGCGACACTTCCTCCGAGTTAGTAGCCACAATCAACTTCCCGCACACCTCCTGCGGAATCCCATGCCGCGAGCAGAACTCCACCATCTCCCGCGCCCCCGCCACACACAGCCGCGCCTTCAGCGATCCCGCTTTGTAATAAACGCCGCTATGGATCACCCCGCTGTTGTGTCCCGTCTGATGCCGAGCCACTCCCGCCTCTTTCTCCAGAACCACCACCCGCAACCGAGGAAACCGCTCGCCCACCTGCATGGCAAACGAAAGCCCAACAATTCCCCCGCCAATCACCGCGATGTCATAAGTCATAAGAGTGTGTTTTGTGGAGAGACGGGCGCCCTCGCCCGTCCAAGCCGTCCAAAGCACGGCAGCCTCACCGAAGATCATCCTACCTCACACCACGCACCATCGCCGTGACGCAAGAACAAGCGGGTGTGACGCAAGAAAAAAAGCGCGGGTGCCCCACGTCTCGCGCTTTTCGAGACGTGGGTACGGACACCTCCGCGCCCTCAATTACCAATTACAAATCACCAATTACAAATTCTCGGCGCTGTCCGCGTTCGGCCATAGATTGCCGCCCTACTGCACGATCAGCGTCGCCACATCCCCGTGCGCCGCGCCACCCACAGCCGTAGCCGTCACCGTAATCTGCGACGTCCCTACTGCCGTTGGCGCTGCCACAGTCACAAAAGTCGATCCCGGAGCCGTCGCTGCCGCCGATGTGGCCGTCACTGTCACCGTCGCCGGGTTCGGCACCACCGCCGGAGCCGTATACAGCCCCGTTCCGTCCACCGTGCCATTCGCATTCCCGCCCGTGACTGCCCAGGTTACGCTCTGGTTAGTCGAGGCATTAACTGTCGCCGTGAATTGTTGTTGAGTAACTCGCGTCGGCCACGAGTTACCCGCCTCATCCGCAAACAAAGTCGCCAATCCCGGATTCACCGTGACCGTCACGGGTGGCGGCGTCGTACTACTGCTGCCCGCGACCCCGCCGCAAGAAATCAGCGCCATCAATCCCAGCCCCAAACCAATAGCAGCGATCCCTCCATAGAGACGCGGCTTGCCGCATCTTGTTCGCCCGAGCCCCACTATCCCAGCCACCACCAACCAAGCAAGTGTGAAGAATGGCAAAGTGTGTGGACGGGCGCCCGCATAGGGACGGCCGGCCCCGGCCGTTCGAGTGGTGCCCGTGGAGGGACGGGCGTCCCCGCCCGTTCCAGATGGGCACAGTGTCGGCAGGTTCGGCCCACAGGTCCAAATTGTCAGAGTAACCGCAGTCGTCCTCGCGCCCGCCGCAATCGACGCCGGACTGAACGACCCGCAGTAGGTCAACGCCGGCAGATTCGAACATGCAAAACTCACCGCCGAGCTAAATGACCCACCCGCTGGAACCGCCGAGAACGTGTACTTGGCGCTCTGTCCCGCCAGCACCGTCACCGTAGCGCTGCCCGTGTCCGTCCACGTAAAGCCCGCAGCCGCTCCCGTCACCACCAGCGTCACCGTCGCCGTCGCCGTGTTGTAGTCGGTCGTGTCGGTCGGAGTGAACGTCACGCTCAGCGTTTGCGATCCCGCTCCGAGCACCGTCCCCGATACTGGCGAGTACACAAACGTCCCCGGCACGCTCGCCGTCGCATTCAACTGCGTAGGCGACAGCGCCGTCCCGTAGGTGATCGCTGACGGCGTCGCCCACGTGATCGTCGGCGTCGCTTTGTCCACCGGCGGCGCCACCAGCGCGTAGTTCCAAATGCCCCGCCCGTACGTCGACGCCACCAGCGTTTTCGTGCCCGCGTAATTAAAAAGTTGCAGCGCTGTGACCGGAGCGTCCGGCAGAAATCCCGACACACCCGGCCCCGGCGCTGGACCAACCTCCATCCAACTCGCAGTCGTCGTAGAACTGACAAAAACGCCGACGTCGGTTCCCGCATAAATCTGCCCCGCTTGTGAATCCACCAGCAACGCATTCACCGGAGCATCCGGCAGCTCCGTCGCTCCCGTCCCGGTCCAGTCCACCCAACTCGCGCCCGCATTCGCAGTCTTCCACACATGCGACGTTGGGAACGATGGCGTGCTGAATCCCATGATCCCGACATACGCCGTGTTGCCCGTCGCATCGGACTGATCGATCGCGACCGTCGAAATCGCATACCCGTTCGGATTCACATTCTGGGTTGCGTTCTGTGTAACATTCGTCATCAACGTGACGCCGGCGTTGGTCGTAACCCACACTTCGCCGCCCTGGGGCCCGCTCAAAGCCCCGCTCAGCGGCCCGTATCCGTCGGTCACCGCATATACCACCTTCGAATTGTTGTTCGTGTCCTTGGGACCGCCCGCAGCCAGCCCATTTACCAGGTTGATCTCATCGCCCGTACACACGCCCGTCCCTAGCGTGTCGAAGTCATTACTAAGCTGCAACGGAGCGGTTCCGCTGGTGCTGATTCGCCACACCCGGCACGTCCCCACCAGCATTTCACTGGTGTTCTGCGGGTCCAGAATGTAGGGAGTATAGAAAGCCCCCTCGTCTCCGCCCAGACTGGCCGTGCTGACGATCTGGGAAAATCCAGCCTCGTTACAAGCTGTTCCCAACTCACACTTTAAAATCGTGACGTAGGGGTTCGCCGCAAACCACTCGTTGGGGTTCCGAGGATTGATGGCATTGAATCCGCCATCTCCGCCCAGCGCATTCTGCCAGGTACTGCTGCTGGTCGCGGTGCTGGTTTTCGGTGAGCCGTTATCCTGTGTTCCTCCGAGCAGAATGTCCGCGTTGGTGGGATGTACCGAGAACGAAACGAATTCCGTCATCGAGCCCAGACTCTCGCTCAAACTGTCAAACTGATTCGTCCCCGTGCAACTCCCCGTATTCAGCCCGGCATAGCCATCCAGCGTCCGGCTGATCCCGCCGTCATGCGCGAAGTAGCCGGGCGCTGTGCCACCCACAACCATGAAGGCGATTCCGTGCTGGTCCGGATGCACGTGCGCCGGCGCCCCCATTGGGCTGCACCCGTAGACGTGAGTTAAATTGATCCAGTCGCCTTGCGTGCAAGTCGTGCCCCCAGCGATCGTGCACTTGTAGAGATTGATCGCACCGGCGTAAACGTCCGTTCCCGCTGCATTGGGGATCGCGGCCAACTCCAGGTTGTAATAACCCTGCTCCACCCCGCAGCCGCTGTTCGGCCCAAACGCGCTGTCCCCGCAGTTCGTGATGCCGTTGTCCAGAATCTGTGTCCAACTCGTTCCGCCATTCGTCGATTGCCAGATGCCCTCATCGGCGGGCACTGGGTTCCCATTAGCGTCTGGTTGTGCGTCAACGACCCACACATACATTTCGTTGCGCCCCGGTACCACTGCAAACTCACCGCGATAGATCAGGCAACTGCTCGCGTTCGAACCAGCCGGACACAACCCGGACGCAAGACCCGCAGTTGGCTGCGTAGTCAGCCGCGTGAAATGCTGGCCATCGGTCGAGGAGTACAAACCATGACGCCGGATAAAGGCATAGAAAGTCCCGCTTGCTCCCTGGCTCGCGTTGTAAACCACCGCCGTAGCCGAGGCAGGAACCGCACCGTCCGAGAGGATGACGCGGTTCCACGTCATACCTCCGTCCTGCGAGTAGTAAAGTCCCCGCGCAGTCGAATTCCCGTCCTCTTCCCGGCCAACGTACAACCCGTTGTCTCCAGCCGTCGCCGCTACCACCAAGCTGGGATTCGCCTTGCTGAAGGCGATCTTGCTGAATCCAATTCCCAGAAACGATTGATCCGTTCCCGTTCCCGTGCCCTTGATCTGCGTCCACGCGGAACCTCCATCCGTCGAACGCAGAATTCCCAGCCCGTAATAAGAATCGCCCGAACTGTTCGTCTCCCCGGTCCCGACCAGAATGACGTTGCTGTTTCCCGGCTGCAAAGCAATCGCGCCCACCGCAAGAGTAGGCTGATCGTCAATCAAAGCCTGCCAGGTGACCAAAGCAGGATTGGAATTCTGACTTCCCGCGTTCGTCGATTTCCAAAGACCGCCATATGCGCCGCCGAGCAGCACCGTGTTTCCAGTGCTGTCCGCAGGATCGATCAGTACCGAAGTAGCCCGCCCCGAGACCCAGTTGTAATCCTGCCCTCCATCTCCAGTAGCATCGGAAGCAAGCGGAGCCGGTCCAAGCGGCGCCCACGCCGTGGAGCCTGAATTGGAGGACGAAAATGCCGCTCCAGATATTGATGTCGATGCCGATCCGGTCAACGTCCTCGCCGCTCGCATCGTCGCAGCCGCGCGCTGGGCCCGCATTGCCATCTTCTGCCGGTAAGCCCGGAACCGCAGTCCCGCCGCCGATTCTCCCCCAGGCACAGTCCGCCCCCGCTGGTTCCAGTTCCACTCCAATTGATCGCGCAGATAAGGACGATCCCCGTCGCGTTCTTCAGCAGAGGTGGAATTTGTTTTCCCGCCAGACTCCTGACCAAAGGCGCTGCCTAAGAACTCGCCAGCGAAAACTCCGCTGAAAAGAAAAACGAAAGCCACGAAAAAGATAAAAAAGAAAATGAAAGTAGAAGAACGCACATCACGGCTGGCCATACATTGAAACGCTATCTTGCGCCGGCGCGACGCAGCGCACCTCTAGAGTTTCAACGATTAAGCAAAGATTTCCACGTCCTCGAAAGTCCCCCCGTCCTTGGTAGACAGTCTTTTGAAAAGCCAAAAGCTGAAAGCCGACAGCTAAAAGCTGCCGTTCCGCGCAACATCCGCTATACTAACGAAGCATGTCCGTGATCAAAAACATCGGAGCCATCGCCCAGGGAATGACCATCACCCTCAAGGAGATGTTTCAGCCATCCATCGTCGAGAACTATCCCGACGGTCCTGGCCCCCTGAAAGGCGCAAAGTTTCAGGAACGCTTTCGTGGCATGCACGTGCTCCAGCGCGACGAAAACGGACTGGAGAAATGCGTAGCCTGTTTCCTCTGCGCCGCCGCCTGTCCCTCGAATTGCATCTACATAGAAGCCGCAGAAAACACCGCCGAAACCAGAGTTTCAGGCGCCGAACGCTATGCCCGTGTTTACAACATCGACTATAATCGATGTATATTTTGCGGCTATTGCGTGGAGGCTTGTCCTACCGATGCGATTACGCACGGGCATGGATTCGAGCTGGCAAGTTTCAATGCGAGCAATCTGATTTACCGGAAAGAACAGATGCTGGCCCCGGCTCCGGCGCACATGGGAGCCAATCAGGTGTTTGCGCAATCGGAAACGGATGCGGGCGTGACGGGGGATTAGCGAACTTCGAGATGCTTCACCAAGCGCCGGTCCCTAAAGGGACCGGCGTTCTTGTATGGAGCAAGTTCTCAGTTCCCGGTTCTCTCGCGCTTGATTGTGGATTGTTGCACTTTGAGTTTGGGTGGCGCAGTGATGAGTTTGGTGGCGCAGCACTTCAGCGCTGCGGTCCCTGCATTGTTTTGATTGCGGCTTTAGCCGCTCAGGTCACGATCGACAACTGATGTCCAACTTTCTCCAAACCGTGAAGGAACGCGTCGTCGTTTATGACGGCGCCATGGGGACGAACATCCAGAAGCGCAATCCCACCCTGGACGATTTCTGGGGCAAGGAGAACTGTAGCGAAGTTCTAGTGCTGAGCCGTCCCGATATTATTCGCGAGATTCATGCCGACTTTTTCCGCGTGGGCTGCGACGTCGTGGAAACAAATACCTTCGGCGGGACGGGCCTGGTTCTCGGCGAGTTCGATCTGCGCGACAAAGTGCGCGAGATCAACGTTAAGGCAGCGCAACTCGCCAGGGAAGTGGCGCAGCAATTCTCGACCAGGGACAAACCGCGGTTCGTGGCCGGCTCGATGGGTCCGACCACAAAATTGCCTTCGCTAGGACACATCGGTTGGGATGCGATGTTGGCATCATACGAAGAGCAGGCGCTGGCGCTGATCGAGGGCGGAGTCGATGTGCTGCTGATTGAGACGTGCCAGGACCTGTTGCAGGCAAAGATCGCCACGGTCGCAGTGCTGGACGCAATGCGCAAGGCGGGCAAGCGCCTGCCGGTGACGGTGCAGGTCACGCTGCAGGAATCGGGGACCATGCTGCTCGGGACCGAAATTGGCGCGGCGCTGACGACGCTTGAGCCGTACGATATCGACGTGATTGGTCTGAACTGCGCGACCGGACCGGCGGAGATGAATGAGGCGGTCCGCTATCTGGGGCTGAACTCCACCAAATACATTTCGGTTTTGCCCAATGCTGGTCTCCCGCAGAACGTGGGCGGCCATGCCGTGTACAAGCTCACGCCGAAGGATCTGGCTGAGTATCACAAACATTTTGTGCAGGATTACGGCGTGCGCATTGTCGGCGGCTGTTGCGGTACGACTCCCGACCATCTGAAAGCCGTAGTCGATGCGGTGACCGGCGTAGAGCCGGCGAAGCGGGATGTGAAGCCAGTAGGCGCGGCCTCAAGCGCCTATACATCGGTGCCGCTCGATCTGGAGCCAAAGCCTCTGATCGTAGCGGAGGAGATGAATACAACAACGCGGGTCGATCATTTCCGCAAGCTGGTACAGGCAAGAAAGTACGACGACATTCTGACACTGGCGAAAAAGCTGGCGAACGAAGGCTCGCACATGCTCGACCTGTGCTGCGCCATCGTGGGCGAAGACGAGAAGGGCTACATCTCCGCCATCCTCGAAAAAATCGCAACCCGCGTCCCCGCGCCGATACTAATCGACAGCACCGAAGCCGACGTCGTGGAAGAGGCGCTGAAGCGCATCCCCGGCAAAGCCATCATCAATTCGATCAACCTGGAAGACGGCGAGAAGCGGACATCGAAAGTGTTGCCGATGGCGAAGCGCTATGGCGCGGCTGTCATTGCGCTGACCATCGACGAAGAGGGCATGGCGCTGACCGCGGACAAGAAAGTTGCAATCGCGCATCGCATCTTCGATCTGGCGACACAAAAGTACGGCATCCGTCCCGTGGACTTGCTCTTCGACGCGCTGACCCTTCCGATCTCGACCGGGCAGGAAGAATACCGGTCGGCCGGCATCGAGACCTTGAAGGCGGTGAAGCGAATCCACGACGAACTGCCGGAAGTGAAGACAGTGCTTGGCGTGAGCAACATCAGCTTCGGCCTCGATGCCTATCCAAGGCGGGTCCTGAACTCGGTGTTTCTGCACGAGGCGGTAGAAAATGGACTCGACGTTGCCATCGTCAATTACTCGAAGATTTATCCGCTGTATAAAGTTCCGTCAGAAGAAGTGGAACTGGCGCGCAAGCTGATTTACCAGGACCGCTCGAACGGCGATCCGCTGCAGGTGTATATGCAGCATTTCGCGGGCGTGAAAGGCAAGGCGCAGGCGCAGACCACGGCGCACGTGGCAACACTTTCGATCGAAGACAAACTGAAGTATGCGATCATCAACGGCGAGAAATCGGTGGGCGAGGGCAAAACCAAGCGCAGCCTCGATGAGTTGCTGGAAGAAGCGCTCGTCGAGTACAAGCCGCTCGATCTGATCAACACGGTGCTCCTCGATGGGATGAAGACGGTGGGCGACCTGTTCGGCGCGCGCAAGATGCAGTTGCCGTCGGTGCTTGATTCAGCGGGAGTAATGAAGGCCGCGGTAGCCTATCTTGAGCCGAAAATGGAAAAGAAGACCGGTTCACAGCAGAAGGGCACGATTGTGCTGGCCACGGTCAAAGGCGATGTGCACGACATAGGAAAGAATCTGGTCGACATCATCCTATCCAACAATGGATACAAAGTTGTGAATCTGGGAATCAAGCAGGCCGGCGACACGATCATCCGTTCCGCGCAGGAGCACCGCGCCGATGCGATCGGCCTGAGCGGCTTGCTGGTGAAATCGACGCTGGAGATGAAGTACGTGATCCAGGAACTGGAACGGCAGAAGCTGTCATATCCGGTGATTTGTGGCGGAGCGGCCCTAACCCGCAAGTACGTAGAGGATGACCTGCGGCGTGAATATTCGAACGCCGTGTTCTACGGCGAAGATGCGTTCGCGGGGCTGCACGTGATGGAGGACCTGGCATCGGAGGACGGCAAGCGCGAGGCGCGTCTAAAAGATGGCAGAACCGTAAAAGAATATTCAAAAGCCACGGCAGTAGATGATGAGATCGGCCCGGTGTTTTCCGAGCGCAGCGCAGTGGTTACCGATGCGCCAAATATTCCCGAGCCCCCTTTCTGGGGCGTGCGGGTGGTGAACGACTACGATCTGCGCGAGATTTTCCATTACATCAACGACACCGCTCTATTCAAAAACCAATGGCAGCTCAAGACAGCTTCGCAGGAAGATTACGTGCGCCTGGTGGAGGAGAAGTACGGTCCGATCAAGAAGAAGCTGGAAGAGGATGTAATAGCAGCGGGATGGTTCGAGCCGAAAGTAGTCTACGGCTATTTTCCCGCGCAAGGCGATGGCAATGACGTAGTAGTGTACGACCCAAGCCAGTGGAGAGACGGGCGCCCTCGCCCGTCCGCCCCAACGCAGGCAAGGGAACTCCTCCGCTTCACCTTCCCCCGCCAAAAAGAAGGCCGCCGCCTGTGTATCTCCGACTTCTTCGCCGCCCCGTCATCGGGCAAGATGGACGTCCTCGGCCTGTCGCTAGTGACGATCGGTCCGAAGGCATCGGTCGAAACGCAGCGCCTGTTTGAAGGCGGAGAATACACGCGCTATCTCTATCTGCACGGCCTAAGCGTGGAGACGGCCGAAGCCCTGGCCGAATTCCACCATAAGAAGATGCGCGAAGAATTGGGCATAGCGGCCGAGGACTCGCCCCACATTCGCGATCTCTTCCATCAAAAGTATCGAGGCTCGCGCTATTCGTTTGGCTATCCGGCATGTCCGAATCTGGAAGATCAGACGAAGCTGTTCGCACTGCTAAAGCCGGAAGAGAACGTCGGCGTGCGGCTGACTTCAGGGTTCTTGCTGGAGCCCGAGCAGAGTACGTCGGCGATCGTGGTCCATCATCCGGGGGCTAAGTATTTTGTGGTGTGAGGAAGAGCTCTTCACCGCCGTTCCCTTCTTTGCGTCCGATGCGGGATTTGGAACCGCCTGGAAAAGGGGAAGCCACTGCATTTTGGCAGTAGCGTTCACAATTGCCAGCTCCGCCGATCAGGCCATCATTTCCGGAATGTCCATTAGGCCCAGACGGAAGCAGGTTGAGAAAGCCTCCACCACCCTGGGGTCGAAGTCCGAACCGCCGGCCTTGACAATGGTTTCTTTGGCGTCGAACGGGGACATAGCTTTGCGGTAGGGCCGGTCGCTGGTCAGGGAGTCGTAAACATCGGCCACGGAGAGAATGCGCGCCTCGATGGGGATCTCTTCGCCGTGGGTTTCGTGGTAACCGGTGCCATCAAACTTGTCGTGGTGCGCCAGGACGATCGGGATCACGCGCGACAACGGGCCGGCGACTGGCTGCATCATCTGTACTCCCAGGTCCACATGCTTCTGCATCTCATGATATTCGTCGCCGGTCAGGCGCGCGGCTTTGTGCAGGATTTCCCGGCTCACCTCCAGCTTCCCCAGATCGTGAATCAGGGCCGCGGCGCGAATGTCCTCAATGTTATCGGCGGGCAACCCCATTTGTGTGGCGATCTTGGCGGCGTACACCGAAACCCGGTAAGAATGGTTCTGCGTGTATTTGTCTTTCGAAATGAACTGACTGAGGATGATCAGCACGCCATGGTAGGTACTGCGCAACTCGCGGAGGTGCTTCTGTTTGTGCTCGTACAAAGTGCCCATCGCATAGGCGTTTACCAGCAGAATCCCGCCCCACACGACAATCTCAAACCATTTCTCTGCGATCGGCAACGGAGCCACCTGATGGCCGAACAACACGGGGTTGAAGTAGGTAACCAGCACCACCAGCAGCACACTGCTCAGGGCAGTCAAGGTGGCGTGGCGCCGCCCATACACGTAAGCCGAAAACAGCGTCGGCAGCGTGTACAAGCCAAGCAGCATGTGGTGGGAGTCCAGCAAAGAATTCAGCAGACCCGTCAGAACGAAGATCGAGAGCAGAAGCCAGAGCTCGCGGTTCGCTTCGCTGACGCGGCGTAGCCCCTCCGACCGCAGGCGCTGCAGCCAGGGCATGGAGCGCGCCACGGTGAGATGGGCAGTTGCCTGCCCGGGTACGACCGAATCGATTTCCATGACAACCTACTTCTGACCGGCGCCGGTTACTGCCCAGTACGACAGACTGACTCGCAACCGCGAGAGACAAAGGAGCCCGCAGTTTAGTCATGCTGATGTTAGGTACCTGCTTGGACGATCGCAAGTTACTGCCGTAACCTGAAAGCATGGCTGCCGGATTGACCAGCGTGCCCCACACATTCGCGTTCCTTGCGAATGTGTGGGTATGTAAAACGCCCGCCACCCACGTCTCGAAAAGCGCGAGATGTGGGGCATTAGCGGCGAGCGGCAGCGACTGCACCATCCCGTTCACTTCCAAGGTTGATGGTTTCAGGCTGGAGTGTGCTTTGGGCGTAACGGTAATCCGCACGTCATCGCCGAGTAAGAGCAGGAAGGCAAGAAGCCGCTCCAGGGAGAAATCCAGTGAGACGTTGCCAGTGCCGTGCACGTACCCATACTTTTTCATCCCGATTCATCCCTGTTTAGCTTGATTCTTCCTGTAGCTAACTTTTTCCGCTCAGCTTTTCCATCTCCACCGCTTGCGCCGGGCCCTGCTTCCCCAGATCGCCATAGAATATATATCGCCTATCTTCATAAGGACCGGGATTCAGATTATGGCGTAAGCTCTCCCGATTTTCCGGGCTGCATCGCGGGAAGAGTTCGACTATACTTGTCCGATTTAATTCCCAAAGGAGAGAGAATATGCTGCGTAATACTTCGCTGATTCTATGCCTGGCGGTCGCCGCACTGACCGTCGCCTGCTCGAATGCCCCCGCTCCACCGCCTCCAGACACGCGCGCCGCCGATGTGCAAGCGGTCAAAGACGTCGAGGCGGCCTGGTTTAAAGAATTGAACACAAAGGACGCCGACAAGGTCGTCAGCTACTTTGCGGAAGATTGCTCGGCGCTCTACCCCGGCGCCGGGATACTGAATGGGAAGGCGGCCATTAAGGCGGCCATGGCACCGTATTTTGCTGATCCCAATTATTCAGTGACTTTCCAGTCCACGCGGGCGATGGCCTCCAAGGGTGGCGACATGGTCTATACGCAGGGTACCTTAAGCGTGACCATGACCAACCCGAAGACCAAGAAGCCCATGACGTTTAACGCAAAGTATCTGACGGTCTACACCAAGCAGCCCGACGGAAGCTGGAAGGCCGTCGCCGATACCTACAATTCCGATTCGGCTATGTAGGCCACCCGAGGAATGACGTGGTGATATAGAAGCCGCAACGGCGAATGAGGGAGATGCCTACGATTTAACTGCCTTCTTCGGCGTACTCCGAGGGCACGCGGGAGTGCGTGCGGGAGTGCATTCGGACGATCAGCAGTCCCACCAGAACCGCGCTGACCAGCATGACCACCCTTATGTAGAGGCCAGCATGAAAGGCCTGATCGCCGGCAGCGGTTCGAACGAGGCCCGAGGTGGCGCTGATAGTGCAGAATCCAAAATAGAATTTCTCCATCCATCCCCGGGAAATGACGAGGAGCCATAAAAGAATGGCGGAGACGATGACAAAGATTCCGCAGAGAATCCACGTGCCACGCGACACCGTGGACGGTACCCAGATGCCGGCGGCGGAATTGGCCGCGACCATCTGCCGGACCGCAACCAAGAGGAACACGACAGAATGCGCCAGTGCGACGACGGCGCGTTTGCGGTTCGTGAGAATGGAAAATCCGCCCATGCGTGAGCATACTGTACCGGAAGTGCGAGCATAAGGCTGTGATCCAGATCACGCGAGGCGACAGCCAGGCTGGGTCCGCGATAGTTCCGAGAACGCCGCCGAGAACGCCGGCGAGGGCGCGGCGTGATTGCTGTGCCTCGCTCCGCTCAGTTGGACCGCCGGGGGCGGCTGTCGCCACACGAAGTCAGAGTCAAAGGCAGCGGGCAGAGCCTGCCCTGTCTTGCCGAAGCCCCGAGCGAAGACGAGCGGGGAAGTCGGAGTGTCCGCGCGCCTCGAACGACACGAACCTGTTGATACACTAGGATGCACTTGTTTCGTTTTGACAGAAGGTTTGGGGTCGGGGAAAATAGCGGGTATCCGTGCGTGTCCGGGAAAACTTAATCCACAACTTTGAGAGGAAAACTTTGAGAGGAACAATTATGAAGAAAGCGATTGCAGTTGCCGTTGTTACTGGGTGTCTGTCATTTGTTGCCGGGATCGCGGTTGCCGATAGAGTTCGTGACTGGCACGATCTGGACGCCGTTCATCACCACGTGGAGGAAGCGATAAAAGAGATGGACCACGCCCGCGCCGCCAACCACTACGATATGCAAGGGCATGGCGCCAAGGCGGAAGAGCATCTGCATGCGGCGGAGCACGAACTGCACGAGGCGATCGAGACGATTCGGGCGGAGCGGTAAGAGCCGTTAGCCGTCAGCTATTAGCTATTGGTTATCAAAAATCGGCCATCTGCCGTGAGGTAGGGTCTTTACTCACGCTGGTGGCTGTTTTTCTGGTTTTGAGAAATCTTGTCACGCCCCCATTTTGACACCTCCAGTACGAGTGCGACGATGTCGCGGCGTTCGAGGACGAGGGTGGAGTCTCCGGCGCGGCCCAGATAAGCGGCAGCGATCAGGCCGTTGTGGCCAGCGCCGATGATGACGGCATTGTACCTCCAGTTTAGACCCCTAGACATGTGGCTGACCAAGGGTCAAAACGAAGAAAGACCCCGCTTGAATGAACTAACGAAATCCCTTATAAAAAACGATTGAATAATGGTTCGGGAGTACTGTATCTTATGTTGACTGGTAGTCAAAAATAAGGTTATGGGAGTTGGGCCATGGAAGGAATTACGAGCAGTCTGGCGAAACCGACGCGGCTAAGGCGGGACGGGAAGCCGCGTCCGCGCTCGGAAGCGAAGCGGGCGCGGATTGTAGAAGTTGCAATCCGGCATTTTGCGGAGCGAGGGTATAGCGCGGCGCGGGTGGAAGATATTGCGTCGCAGTTAGGCATTGCCAAGGGATCGGTGTTCCAGCACTTCAAGAGCAAGGATGGATTGTTCTTCGAGGCGTACAAGAAGGCGGTCCAGTCGTTTCCGAAATATATGCAGGCCCCGGCGGCAGCGCGGGAGCGGGGATTTTTTGAACTGCTGCGGTACTGGCTGGGGTGCACGGAGAATATGGTGCGGGATAACTGGTCGTCATACCGGATTTATCTGATTGGTAATTATGGTACGGATCTGGCGCTGCGGCGGGAGATCAACCGGTTTCTGGTGGCAGAGGATCCTTACGGATGGCGTGAGTTCGTGAGCTTCGGAGTCAAGCGGGGAGAGTTACGGGCGGATCTGGATGTGGACATGATCGGATCAATTTTGGAATGGACGATGGACCGGTTTCAGGATGCGCTGCTGACGGAGGAGTTAGACCCAGGACTGTTCCGGAAGTCGGGGCCAGTACCTGAGGAGAAAGATGCGCGGATGGAGCAATTTGTGGAATTGTTGCGGCGGGCGATTGGGTCGGAGAAAGTACAAGTGACAGGGAAAAAAGCATGAAGGCTGGGATGACGGTGGAGCACATTGTTGGCAGTTACAACGAGGCGGCGCCGTTGACGGAAGCATCGACGATTCCGGCGCCATGGTACGTGGATGCGCGGATTGCGGAACTGGAGCGGCAGACGGTTTTCTCGCGGACTTGGCAGGTGATGGGGCGAGTGGACCAGGTGGAAAAGCCGGGACAGTTTGTGACCGCAACGGTGGCGGGAGAGCCGCTGGTGGCGGTGCGTGGGAATGATGGCGTGCTGCGGGCGTTTTATAACGTGTGCCGGCATCATGCGGCGGCGGTGGTGACGGAACCGTGTGGGCACGCATCGAGTTTGCATTGTCCTTATCACGGCTGGAATTACGGGCTGGATGGGACGCTCAAGGGGATGCCGGAGTTCGATGGGGTGAAGAACTTCGAGCGCAAGGACAATGGGCTGGTTCCGGTGAAGGTGGAGACGTGGGAGCAATTTGTGTTTGTGAATCTGGATACGGAGGCGGCTCCGCTGGCGGAGTTTCTTGGTGGGTTAGTGAAGCGGGTAGCTCCGCTGGGCTTGAGTAAGCTACACTACTTTACGACTAAGAGTTATGATATCAACTGTGACTGGAAGGTGTTTGTAGATAACTATCTGGACGGCGGATATCACGTGCCGCATTTGCACAAGGGACTTAGTTCGGTCTTGGATTACAAGCAGTACACAATCGAGAATGAGCACCGGTATTGCTTACAGTCGAGTCCGATGATGAGTTCGGATGAGGATGCGGCGACGGGGACGACGCGGAAGGGCGACCGGGCCTGGTATTTCTGGCTACATCCGAATTTCATGTTCAACTGCTATGAAGGTTATCTGGATACGAATCGGGTGATCCCGATTGATGTGGATCATTGCCGGGTGATGTTTGATTTCTACTTGAGCGACGTGAGCGAGGCTGCGCGCGCTTACAACGAGCAGAGTGTTGCGGTGGGGAATCGGGTGCAGGATGAGGATTTGGGAATTTGCGAGGCGGTGCAGAGGGGGCTGAAGTCGCGAGTCTATGAGGCGGGGCGGCTCTCGGTGCGGCGGGAAGCGGGGGAACAGTTGTTTCATCAGTTGCTGGCGGCGGATTTGAAGAGTGGGCTGGGCCAGCGCGCGCGCGAGCCGTGAGATTTGACCGCAGAGGGAGCGGAGTACGCGGGGAAAAACTTTACCGCAGGGGCACAGAGGATCACGGGGGCCGGCGGAGTGCGCCGGGATCTTACTGGTGGTCCCGGGGGATGGTTTCTTCCCAGGTTTTTTGTTTCAGGGGCTGGCCGTCTTTGAATAACTGCCGCGTGTATTTGTAGTAGAAGTCTTTGGCGTCGCTGGTTAGGGTCAGGTGGCCTTGCCAGATCAGTGTTTGTTGCTTGAGGGCCATGACGATTTCAGCTTCTGCTTGGACGGAACTGATCTCTGGATGGTTGTCATCGGCTAGATACGTGATTCCTTCGAAGTCGGTTTCTTTTCCCCACGGGTAAGTTTCTTCGGACTTTCCGGTCCAGGTCACTTTTGCTTTTCCATTGAGTTCGTCGCGCTCGGTTTTCCAATCGCCGGGCCATGGGAAGCCTGCGGACTGAATGTCGCTGCGTTGTTCGGAGGGCTCGGGGGGCGCGAATTGGGGTGCGGCGTACATGGACGGCGGGACGAGCGGCAGGGTCAAGCGGGATCCGGTATTGCCGCCCAGCTGAAGCGTCGTCGTCATGGCATAGGGAGTTGGCCAGACCATGGGCCAGAGCGCATTCGAGATTGCGAGGCGGATGCGATGGCCTCTGGGGAAAGTCCAGGTGGCCAGGTGCATCTCGATATCTAGCGAGTAAGTCTGGTTGGACACTAAGTCTTTGGGGTCGGAAGCGGAGTCGCGCTGCGCGCCGTTGAGTCCCGCTCCGGTAACTTGGGTGACGGTGCCATCGGGAGCCACGTCGGAGAGGCGGGCGAACCAGTCAGCTTGCGGCGCGGACGCGCTTGCCTGGAGCAGGGCGTGGGGGCGTCCAAGGATCGTGAGGTCTACTTTCAGCGGAGCGGAGTCGTAGGTGAGGCTGAAGGCATCGACGGGGCGCTGGTCGGTGAGCAGTTCTCCCCACCAGAATCCGGCTTCCACGCCAACGGATGGAATGTAGCGGAGTTGATGCACGGCAGGTTTTGCGGGGTCGGTGGAGAGGACGTGGGCGTCATAGAGATACAGCGTTGTGTTCGCTACGTTCCTCGGAGGCCAGCCAATTTCGCCGCGCCATTTTCCCGGCACGTTTTTCAGGTGGGGATCGGGGGCGTGCCAGTCCTGCATGTAGATGGATAGCGGCGGTTCTTCCATGATCCCGGTATTGCGATTCTTTAGCCAGTAATCCCACCAACGAAGCGCTTGATCTCGCCATTCGATCTGAGGGCCGGGCTCGGCGTCGTTGGGGAAGGTGTGATTCCAGGGGCCGACGATCGCTTTCAGCGGCGCTTTGACTTGCTCGAACACGCGCGGGATGGAATCGCGGTAGCCGTCGAGCAGGCCTCCGATTAAGAAACAGGGAATTTTGATTTCGTTGAGCGGTCGGACGGGAGCGCGCCAGAACTGGCCGTCGCGTTGATGCTTGAGATAGAGCAGCGACCAGGGCACGGATTCAAAGCGCGGGCCGAGAATTTTTTCGTCGAGCGAATAGTCGGGGGCGCCGGTCATGGAGGGGGCGAGGTCCATGTTGAGTTCGAACTCGTCGAAGTGCATCATGCCGTCGATGAAATGGATGTCGTCATGGAAGAGTTGTTCGGTGGCATCGACGGCGAGAATGGCTTTAAGCGCGGGCGGACGGCGCATGGCGAGTTGGATGGAGTTAAAGCCTCCCCATGAGATACCAAACATTCCGACTTTGCCGGTGGACCAGGGTTGAGCGGCTAACCAGGCGATGACTTGCTCACCGTCGAGTTGCTCTTGCTCGGAATATTCGCGGTCGGTGGGCGTGCCTTCGCTCGTGCCGAACCCGCGGATATCGACCCGGACGCTGACGTATCCGCGGGCGGCGAACCAGGCGTGGATGGGATAGTCGCGGGCAGCGGTGGCGTCGTCTTTGCGATAGGGGAGATATTCGAAGAGGGCAGGAAATTTTTCGCCGGGCTTCGCGTTGTCCGGCATGTAGAGAGTGGCGGAGAGGTGCACGCCATCGGGCATGGGGATGGATTGCTGCACCATGCGGACGGTGCGCACAACGGGCTGCGTTTTCGGGACAGAGAGTCCGCGGAGGCTGGTGGAAATCGCGAGCGGGGCGAGGATGGCCAGGGCTAGATTAGAACGTAGGAATATCTGACCTGAGAACATGGGTGCCGCAAATCATAGCAGGAGAGAGTGCGAGGGTGCGAGGGGACGAGATTGGGAGCGTGAAGAGAAGGTTGCCGGTTCTGATTGTCTTGACAGGGTGTCCCTATCTTCTTATTGTCGCTATCCGTTATGTTTGCTAGAGCGTGTTCCGTAAATCGGTCTTGGGTAGGGCAGGGCTTCAGAAGCCTGCCCTGAGCAAAGCCGAAGGGGTGCCGTTCAGAGCCCAGCAGAATGCGGGCTTTAGCTCTTGAGGGACGTGCCCTCCTAGCGGAAGGGCATTTATGAAACACTCCCTCTAACCGTTATTGTTGCTAACCATCTATGAACATTGTTAAGGCTACAAAGAAGTTTGAGGATTGGATGGGACTGCACATCCGAATTGTCGGGCCCGATTTGCGGTTCAAGCATGAGCAGATGGCGGCGGCTCTTTTTCCCTTCTTTCGGGCGACTTTCTATCGCTGGGTGCAGGTGTGGCCGGAGGTGTGTGCGGACCTGGACCGAGTGCCGCATCTTTTGTCGGTGGGCGATCTGCACGTGGAGAACTTCGGCACCTGGCGAGACACCGATGGGCGGCTGGTGTGGGGAGTTAATGATTTTGATGAAGCTTGTGTGTTTCCCTACACGATGGATCTGGTGCGGCTGGCGACGAGCGCGTTGCTGGCGACACGGGACAATCGCCTGGCGATGAAGCCGAAAGAGTCGGCGACGGCGATTTTGGCGGGATACGAGCGCGGGATGGAGGAGGGCGGGTGTCCGTTTGTGTTGGAGGAGAGCCATGAGTGGTTGCGGGCGATCGCGGAGAGCAAGCTGCGGGATCCGGTAGTGTTCTGGCAAAAAATGGATCGTCTCCCGACGGTGAAAGGACAGATACCAAAGAGCGCGCGCGAGGCGATTGAGCATCTGCTGCCGGAGCCGAGGATCCGCTACCGGCTGGCGCGGCGAGTGGCGGGGCTGGGAAGCCTCGGGCGGACGCGACTGGTGGCGATCGCGGAGTGGAAAGGCGGGCGCGTGGCGCGGGAGGCCAAGGCGCTGTTGCCATCGGCTTTGCACTGGCTGAATCCGAAGCGGGCGCCGGCAGAGATTTTGTATGCGGCGATCCTGAGGCGGGCGGTGCGATGTCCGGATCCGTATGTGCAGATGCGGGGGCACTGGATCGTGCGGCGGCTGTCGCCGCATTGTTCGCGCATCGAACTGGACCAACTCGGAACCAGCCGAGGCGAACTGCGGCTTCTAGACGCGATGGGAAGAGAGACGGCGAATATTCATGTGGGAACGGAAGAAAAACGGCGGCCGATCCTGAAGGACTTGCGTGGACGAAAAGGGAACTGGCTGCTGGGAGCGGCGCAGGCGATGGCGGACGCGATCGAGAAAGATTGGCGAGCGTGGAAGGAGCGCTGGCAGAGCTAGACTCTGCCAGCGCTTTATTGGAGCGAAAGTCCGTGTGAGGACTCAGTAGGCAGGTCGAAGAGCTGACACTCCAGTGCGTGGGGTTTGTTTTCAGCTCCGATGGTGATGAGGGCGTCGAGGATGCATTCGAGGGCCGCGGGGGACCCCGACCAGACGCGGGAGAAGGATTCGCGATGAACCGCCAATTCGCCGACCAGGCGGCCCAGCGAGTGAGGACCGAGATCGATATCGGTCAGAGTCGGATCGCTGCCAATGGGCAGCGGAGCGTCATGTGCTGGAGGAAGGCGGAGGCTGGCTTGGGTCAGCCAGTGGGCGATCAGCGTTTTGAGATGTTGCCTGCAGCAGACGCTCTTCATGTCTTTCTGCATGGCGAGCGAAGAATGCCAGGAGAGGATCTTGAGGCGGTCGAGCCAGCGGTTCTCGACCACCAGGAACCATCCGGTGTGGCGAAAGGTGTCGAGGCCGCAAACCGAGCAAGATGAGCGTTTTATGATTGGGTAATCCATCGGCATCCCTTTTGACCCTCAGCAAGCATTGACCACGGCGCGGGTGAGGAAGCGTGGGCTCGCGCGCTCGCTGAGTGGGACGGTCATCATCCCGAGATTGGGGTCAAAACGAAGAGTGAAGTGAGACGAGCAGGCGTTGCAGAGCCAGAAATGTTCCCGCCGCCGGAGCTTCCGCCGGTTCCCGTCGAAAGAGGCGCTGAGGTCAGAAGGAAAAGTTTCTGCCAGGAACAGCTTGCCTTCGCGAAGGGAACGGAACGGAACCGTGCAGGCGGGGTTTGCGCATTTATGGAGCATGGGCTGGGTCCAGTCTTCTCTTCTGTGGAGTTTCGGCCAGACAGAGATTCTGCGGACTGCACGCGAAGGGCCGAAGACTTGGCGGGCACATTAGAAGTCATTGGCCTCTAGTTACAGTGAGTTAGATGACGGAGACGTGGTCTGCATCAGGCTGCGCTGAGTTATGCTGACGGAAAACGATCGCGGCCGACGAATGATCGTCAAATGATCGTCATTGCTCGCCGAACATTTCAGCTGTGATGTGGATCACGCGCCAGTTGGTCACGGCGGGAAGTTCCTGGATTATATGCCCAAGACATGTCTCATCAGAAAGAACCCGCCCTCCGCCAACTAAAGGGCGGGTTCGGTGCTTTCTAGGTTTCAATCTTAATGAGTATCCGCCGGCTTGTCCGCTGACTTCTTGGCGGCCGCGGGAGCAGGGGCGCCTTTTGGTTTCCAGAATTCCGGGTCTGCCTTGACCCAATCGTCAGACACGTAGCTCATGCGCGGATTAAACGCGAACAGGTTCGTCTGGCTCGACTCAATCGCTGCAGCCGACAACTCGCTGAGCTTCTTCATGCCCGCTTCACCCATCGCCGCTTCAAACTCCTTGCCCTCCGCGAAGTTCTTGTCAATCTCCGCAGCAGACTTCATCGGGTTGAAGATGACGTAGGTAGTGTCTGGAAATCCGTAGACACTCGCATAGGCTGTCCAGTGCGCATCCGGGATTTTCTTGTAAGCGGCGGTTACCAGCTTCACGATTTCGTCCCAATCTTTGTCGTGGCCCTGCTTAACCTGGAAGACCGTGATCTCGAAATAGCGCATGTGGGGTATGTCCACCTGAGGACGCAGGCTGTATTCCTCGCGGAATGCCAACACGGCGCCGTCGGTCTCGCTCAATAGTTCACCGTCTGCTGCCCAGGCGCGGTCAAGGGCAGCCGATAGAGTGGTATTTTTTTCAGTTGCGAGCGTATCGTTTTCCCACGCCGCAAACGAATCGTAGCCGGTCAGAAAGAGAGCACGCGACTTACCCGAAAGAGATTCCACAGCCAGATAGTGGGTTGGCCATTTCGCACGCGTCATTGCCTGAACAAACGCGCTCTCGGTCTTTTCATGTTGGGTACCCGACTTCCCCGGCTTGGTATACTCCCGCGTGATCGTCAGTACCTTGGGTGGCATCATGGCAGTGGGCTTGTCCTGGCCAGCAGCGATCCCGGATATCCCAACCGCCAACAAAACAAGCAGGGCGAGCATCGATCCCGTAAGTCTTTTCATGGTTGACCTCCTGGGTCACACAAATGGGGTGAAAAGCGGAATTGCTTTCCTGACTTTGAAAGCAGTGCGGATTGTACACAGATTCGTCTCCCCGCGCGCGGTAAGAAAACGACTAACAGCAAAACCAGGGCCGTGTCTCTGACGCGGCCCTGCAGATCGCGAGATCGCCGCTATTTCAGGAAAATCTCTTGCAAGAGTTCCGAGCTGATGATCTCCCGGATTTCAGCGCGTTTCTCGGACAACTGCTGAGCAGGTTGCTTCCCGCCCATGATCTTGTCGCGAACCGCCTCGCCTTTTGCCGCCAGTCCGTCCATGGCAGCATAGTTCTTGTATTGGATGGCCACACAGATGTCCCAATCTTCCGGGTTGTTCTTGGTCTCCTTGAAAAAAACTTTGTAGTCCAGGATCAGCCCCTGCCGCTTCTCTTCCTCGATCATCGGCTTGGTGGACTTGCGCAGGCTGGTGAGATATTCATCCATGTGAGTGGGTTTCACGCGGATCAACTGAATGCGCCAGATGGGGCCTTCGGTGTAGTGCTCCTGCGCGAACAACGCAGGCGCGAGCAACAACAGCAAAACGGCGAGCCCGTAGAGCTTCTTCATGGTCATCTCCTAAACTGTGTAAGTTAACGGCGGGAGGATCATACACTCAGTTCAGGAAAATGGGGAAGCCAGCGGGTTCGAGCGTAAGCTGAGGATTGCCGGGGAAATTGTGATTTAGAGCGGTCTCATAATTACCGTGGACCGCAGTTTGGTTCTGGCTAGGGCACGGCTTTAGCCGTGCTATTTTTGCAGAAGCACATCAAGAAGTCGCGCCAACTCAGCCTTCTCCTGCGTCCTACTGGTGGTGGCGGGACTATCCTCGGTGAGTTGCGCGAGTCCGTGTGCCAGGATGCGCACGGCTATGGGGTGAGGAAGGTAGACAGTGTCCCGCGAAGGCGTCAGCTCCCAACTTGTATTGTTTCGGCGAGCCAGAGGCCATCGTTGTCGTTCCGAACGCCTGTGCACCTCCGCCTTACTGCCCGTGAGAGAACCCAGTTCACCGATCTGAACCTCTACCCAGTCCTGGTTCCCTCCGGTGTGCACCTTCTTCACTTCGAAATGGTCGAACACAACCAGAGATTTGGCCGACTTGAAAAGGTCACGCTCACGGAGCCGCCCCTCGGAGTCTCTGCACGCTTGCAGGAAGGCTGCTGCCACCTGATCTGGTTCGGGCCGAACGGAATTCACGACAACGCGGGGTGTTTCGGTGTCCACTGGCTTCTCTTTCGCAACCTTGGCAGAAGATACGGTCTCGCCTGGGGACTCCGCCGATACATCAGGCGCTGGGTCCTCAGCAGGCGGCTCGTGCGGTTCCGCGTTTCCCAAAGTCGTGGGCGTCCAGCTCGCAGTCCGGATCGAGGTGGAGAGTACACCATTTGGAACCCGCTTGACGTAACGAAAGAAACGGGGTCGTCCCCATTGCTTCCAATACAACGAATCGTACGAATCGAGGCCGGGGCCCGAACCTAGCACACTGAAGAAGGAATGCTGAACGGGATTGACCACAATCCCCGCATGTCCGCGCCAGACAGCCAAGTCACCCGGTTGCGGACTTGCGACTCGTCGAAATTCGTCGATCCCTGCGTAAAGGTCCGAAGAGCTTGCGTACACATAAGGGAAGCCGGCGCGCTCATAGAGTCCGTGGACAAAGTGCGAGCAATCGGAAGGGGAATCCGCTTGATGGCGGAAATCCAGTGCGGCACCCAGAATCGCCAAGCCCTCACCCAGAGTCAGCGGCCGGGACTCGGTTGCCTTCTGCTGCAGGTCGGGGGTCTTGCGAGTGGCTCGGTAAGCCCCATTTGAGGTTGCCTGCTTCTCTTGCGCTAACGCGACAGGGGCAGAGGCCACAGAGAGCAGGAGGAATAACAGGGCGACTTTGGCGCGGAACCGCATAGTCCGTCTTATAACGCGCCTTCATGAGACAGTACAGGTGACAGCGGTGCTGCCAAGTCCGCGAAAAGAGTCCTGACCTCAGATGCACCTTAGGGTCCAAGAAGTTTCTTTGGCGCGGGGCGGGCTAGGGCTAAGTTGCATCGCGGGAAGGGCCTGAAGCCGGCGGCGAGCGACGTTGGTACCGGCTGTTGAGAGTGGGCTTTGGCCGTGATAATGGTTAGAAGAATTGAGGCGAAGGTCTTCGCGCGTATGATAAGCCCATAATCGATAGCGCGGCGCATCTCCATAGCAGATGTGGCGCCGGCGGAGATCGTTCTATTCTTGCGAGGAAGGTGCCGGAACCTATGAAGATCATTCCGGCGAGCGACTCGTCGTTGTTGATTGTCTTCGGGAATGCGATCTCGCCCGCACTCCACGAGCGGGTGATTGGGTTGTTTCATTCATTCCAGGCCTGGCATGATCCGCGGATCCGCAACCTGCACCCGGGATACGCGTCCCTGCTCATTGATTTCGATCCGCTGCGGTTGTCGCACGACGAACTGATCTCGGTGGTTCAACAACTCGCCCTTGCTAGTGACTCCGCGGTCGACAGGCACGCTAACGTGGTTACTATTCCGGTCTGTTACGACATCGAGTTCGGTCCCGATCTACCGGATGTCTCGCAGCATGCTGGGCTTTCACTGGAAGAGGTTGTCCGACTACATTCCTCCCCGACGTATCTCGTATATTTCCTCGGATTCTCCCCGGGGTTCGTTTACCTCGGTGGGTTGCCGGAGGTTTTGCACATGCCCAGGCTCGCGACTCCCAGGCCCTCCATTGCCGGCGGAAGTGTCGGAATTGCCGGCAGTCAGACAGGAATCTATCCAGTTGACTCTCCCGGAGGCTGGAAGCTGATCGGACGTACGCCTTTACGTATGTTCGATCCCGAAGCAACACCGCCAACTCGCCTGCAACCGGGCGACAGGATGAAATTCTCTCCGATTGACCGCGCCACCTTCGAAGACATACCACGACATGCTGAGGCCCGGCTTACATGACGATTCGGGTTGTGAAGCCGGGGTTCTTCACGACCGTCCAGGACCTTGGACGTTACGGCTATGCTCACCTCGGCATCTCTCCCGCCGGGGCCGCCGATCCGTTGTCGTTCCGCATTGCCAATCTTCTGGTGGGCAACGATGAGAACGCCCCCGCGCTGGAGATGACCCTGCTCGGCGCAACCCTGGAATTCGAGGAGAGCGCCATCGTCGCGCTCGCAGGCGCCAGTTGCGAATGCAAAGCCGGTTTCGCTCAAGTGCCCGTCAACACAGCGTTCGATCTCCCCGCGGGAGCAGCCCTAAAATGCGGGAGCATGACGACCGGCGCGCGATGCTACCTCTCTGTCCAAGGTGGATTCGACATTCCGCTGGTCATGGGCAGCGCGTCAACGTTTGTCGCCGGCCACTTTGGAGGGTTTAACGGGCGCAGATTGCAGAGCGGCGACGTGTTGCAGGTTCGGCAGCACGGCTCATTCCGCGTCCGCTCGCTGCGTCCGGATGCCCTTGATGTATTGCGCGCTCCGCGACCTTTGCGTGTGACCAAAGGCTCGCAGCAGGACTGGTTCGGGCCGGAGGCATTCGAGAAATTGTTCTCCAGCGCGTACATCGTCAGCGAGCAGACGGACCGCACCGGCCTGCGGCTGAAGGGAGAGGCGGTGCGCCCGCGCGAACAATCCGAGCTGCTTACGGACGGCATCCCGCTCGGCGCTATTCAGGTGCCGCAGGATGGCCAGCCGATCATTCTGTTTGTCGATCAGCAGACCACCGGTGGATATCCAAAAATCGCGAATGTGATCGCGGCCGATGTCCATCGCGTCGGCCAGTTGCGGCCTCGCGACGAGGTGGGACTCGTCGAAGTTTCCATTGCAGAAGCAGTCCAAGCGATAGGCCAGCAGGAGCGCTGGCTGAAAGAAATCTTTGTTTCGTGATCGGTTTCGTGATCGGACGATCAGGGCTGTTAAGGTTGAGTGCTCTCGCATAAAAGAGAGGCAATTCAAGATGACGGATATTTCTATCGATATCAACGCCGACTTGGGCGAGTTCGAAGAATCGCTGGCCAATGGAATTGACTTCGAGCTGATGCGCTACATTACCTCCGCCAACATCGCGTGCGGCGGACACGCCGGCAATGAACAATCCATGCGGCAGACGCTGTCCGGAGCTCGCAAGTTGAAGGTCGCAGTCGGGGCGCACCCGGGCTATCCTGATCCCGCGAATTTTGGACGCGTCGAATCGCCATATTCTCCGCTGGAAATCGAGGGTTTTGTGGGTCGGCAGATCGCGGCGCTGGTGAAGATTGCGGGGTCCCTGGACATGCGGCTAGTGCATGTGAAACCGCACGGCGCGCTATATCACGCGGCCAACACGAACCGCGAGGTTGCGCTCGCAATCGGCCGCGCTGTGAAGGCGATCAATCCACAGCTCATCATGGTCGGTCAGGCCGGCTCGTCTGCTCTGGAAGTCTGGCATTCCATGGGATCGCGAATCGCTGCCGAAGCCTTCGCTGACCGCGCTTACGAGCCGGACGGTACTCTGCGTAAACGGACTCTTTCCGGGGCGCTACTTGACGATCCTGCGCGCGCCGCGCAGCAAGCCATTGACATCGCGGTTCGGCACAGGGTTATCGCTAGCGACGGCTCCGAACTAACGGTTGCAGCAAACACCATCTGCATTCACTCCGACACGCCGGGCAGCGTAGCCATTGCACGCGAGGTCAATCGGCGGCTCAAAGCAGCAGGCGCGCGCGTGCAAGGCTTGTCGTGATGGGCCGCGTTGGGGTGCTCTACCGGCCCGAAGACGTGCGCGTGGCAGTCCCAAGCCTCTGCATCGAATGGATCGGCGTGCCCGGGTCGGGGTTCGGCCCCTGGCAGAACGGACTCGAATTTCCTTCCACCTGCTCATTCATAGACCTGCAGCTCTTTTCCCCTGGTCTCAGGCAGTAGGAGTACGGCCAAGATCATGACCAGGTAGGCGGCCACGGCAAACGCGGAGATGGCGTATCCCAGGGCAGTGCGCGCGCTGAGGTAGCCGACGAGGGTCGGAAACAACGCGCCGATGCCGCGTCCGAAGTTATAGGAGAATCCCTGGCCAGACCCGCGCAACCGGCTGGGAAACAGTTCCGTAAAGAATGCGCCGACCGGACTGAACGATCCCGACGCGAAGAAGCCGAGCGGGAATCCCAGCACCAGCATGACCGGGTTGCTGATGGGCAGATAGGTGTACGCTGTCACCGTCAGCAGAGAGCAGACCGCAAAGAGTATCAACGTCCGCTTGCGACCAAGGCGATCAGCCAGCCACGCGCTGACCATGTAACCGACGAACGAGCCCACGATCACAACGAACAGATAACCGCCGGTGTTGAGCACCGAGAGGCCGCGCGCCGTCTTCAGGAATGTGGGCAACCAGGTTGTGATGGCGTAATACCCACCTTGTACGCCGGTCGCCAGCAACGCGGTGGGAAAGGTGATCTTCAGCAGCGCTGGGCTGAAGATTTCCAGGAAATGCCTCCCCTCCCCGAGGGCAGCCTCGCGCGCGCGCGTCCGGTCGAACACTTCGGGCTCGGGAACGTTGCGCCGGATGTAGAAGACCAGCAGCGCTGGAAGAATGCCGATCCAGAACATCGCGCGCCACGCAGTTGCGGCGGGCAGTATGGAGAAGAGCACGGTATAGCAGATGGCTGCGAAGCCCCACCCGACGGCCCATCCACCTTGCACGGTGCCGACGGCTTTGCCGCGGTACTGCGCGCGGATGGCTTCACCCATCAGCACTGAGCCGACCGCCCACTCCCCACCGAAACCCAGACCTTGTAGTCCGCGCATCATCAGCAGTTGCCAGAAGGAGTTGGTGAATCCGCTTAAGAACGTGAAAAATGCGAACCATAAAATGGTGATCTGCAGGAGACGTGTGCGGCCGAAGCGGTCCGCGAGCAATCCGGCCAGCCAACCTCCAAGGGCGGAAATCAGCAGAGTGGCCGTACCCAGCAAGCCCGCTTGTCCTTTGCTGATGTGCCACGCTGCGATCAGCGTGGGAATGACGAAGCTATAGACCATCACGTCCATGCCGTCCAGCGCCCAGCCGCCGAAAGTTGCGACCAGGGTGCTGCGCTCTCGCGGCGTGAGATCGAAGATCCAAGGCCGCTGGTGGGGAGGCGCTGCGACTGGAGGTTGGGAGTTACTCATGCGGCCTCCGTGACTGGATGCATAGTTTTGGGCACCAAAACCAGTGGATGGCGCTCATTGTAGAGCAAATTGGTAGAGCAAATTGTCAACAGGCAGGCATGAGCTATTCCAAGGCTAAGATTTCAGCGGATGTTAGACGAAACCAGACCGCAGGTTCCCTCTTGTTCAGTACCGCCCAGAATCACCTGTTTGTGGGCAGGCGAGCGGCTCGCCTTTTGACCGCGTAGATCTAAACATTTGTAAAGCCGCCGGTGAGGGAGTCTTTGGGCAGCTTTGGCCGATCCCGCCTGAGTTCCACAAGCATGTTTCTCCCTGTCCTCTGATGATGCAACCGTTAGGTTGCTTTTTGGTGTCGCCTAAGCTAATATGCAACCCGGAGGTTGCTTAATATGAGTAACCATATTGAGAAGCGCATTGAGCTCAAGGCGCCAGTTTCGCGGGTCTGGCGTGCCCTGACGGATTACCGTGAGTTTGGCGAGTGGTTTCGTGTGAAGCTGAATGGCCCATTCGTACCGGGTCAGGTCTCGCGCGGCCAGGTTACCTATCCTGGCTACGAGCACGTCCAATGGGAGGCCGTGGTGCAGAAAATGGAGTCCGAACGGCTCTTTTCCTTCACCTGGCATCCTTATTCTGTCGATCCCAAAATAGATTACTCGAAGGAGACGCCTACACTCGTCGAATTTAGGCTGGAAAAGACCTCAAGCGGTACCCTGCTTCTGCTCACAGAGTCCGGCTTCGACAAGGTCCCCAGCGGCCGCCGCCTCGAAGCATTCCGCATGAATGACGGCGGTTGGACAGAGCAGATGAAGAACATCGAGAACTATGTCACGCCAACGCGGTAGCAGCAGGCCGGTCAAATGGCGGGCTCGCGCACACGTATTTGCCGCGCTGGGCGACGAGACGCGGCTATCGCTGGTTGCGAAGCTCTGTGGTCGGCAGCCTTATTCGATCTCCCAGCTGACGCAGGGTTCCAAGCTGACCCGGCAGGCGATCACCAAGCATCTGCGAGTGTTGGAGAGTGCAGGAATCGTGCATAGCGTCCGTACCGGTCGCGAGAGCCTGTTCGAATTCGATCCGCAGCCAATTGAAGGAATTAAGCAATACCTCGATTTCGTCTCCGAGCAGTGGGATCAGACACTGTCCAGGCTAAAGTCCTTCGTAGAAGACTGAGCACCTGATCATTCATTCTGTGCGGGTGCACCGCTGACCTCGTAAGTTCTCATTTTATTTTGGCGGCGGGCTGGGCTTGTTGTTAACCGGCACAGTGCTGGAATTCACGGATTCGCCGGGAGCAAGCGGACCGCCCGCAGGGCTAAGGCCTGTCGAAGCTGCCTTCACCGCATCACCGAAGTAAGCGGCGTTAAAGGTCGCTTTAGCGGACGCGGATATTTGATCCAGCGCCTGCTGCAGGCGCTGCTTCTGTATCGTACCCACGATCTCCGGCGTAGCTTCTTGGAGAGGCAGCACTCGTTTTGACGTCATCTCAAAGACGTACAGCCCGCTCGGCTCCGAGATCGGCTCGGAGAAGTTACCTGGTTGCAGATCGAAAACGGCCGCCGTCGCAGAACTGAGGCCTTCGCGGCGTACCTTCTTAAGCTCGCTTGGAGGCGCGTTGCCTGCGACGCCCAGATCCGCGTAGGCCTGTTTTTGCAGCGACTCGAAGCTCTCTCCCCGGACTGCGCGATCGCGCAACTTTTTCATTTCCGCCTGCGCGTCTTCCTCTTTGATCTCTTTGATGGGCTTGCCCTCACCCTGCGCGTTTCGCGGAACATACAGTCGCAGCAATGTGGCTTCCTCGAATTGCTTGGGGTGCTCGTGATAATACTTTTGCACGTCGTCGGAACTTACCTTGGACGTTCCCGCTTGAAGCTTGCGCGCGAGCACTTGCGACAGGGCTTGCAATTGAGCGAAATGAAGGGCTTGTTGAGCGTCCGCGGTTTTGTCGAGCCCTCGTTGCTGAGCGGCGTTCGCGAACACCAGCAACTGCGAGTAAAGGGCTGCGAGACGCTGGCGTCCGGAGGCAGCCATCTCCGGCTGGACAACCTGGGCAAGACGCTCGAATTCCTCTCGAGTGACGATGGTGTTGCAGCTTGATGAGCGATTTGCAGCCTTGTCACAAATCCCCGCGACGGTAATGACCGGCGTGGACGGGGCCATGACCTCGGGTGCAACCGAGGAAGCCACCGGCGCGGACTTGCTGACAGCCGGTGCTGAGGGCTTGCCCGTGGTTGCCTGCGGCGACGCAGTCGAAGCATGGCCCATCATGGGAATAGGCAGAAGAAGAATGGTCAAAGAGCGGAAAAGGATAGACATGGAGAACCTCCGGCGCGGCTAAGATTTCCCGGGACCCGCTTGACGTGTGAACAGGGACGGCAGTATAGCACAGCAATTTGTCAAACAATGAAATGCGCCACCCGTTCATCATCCTTCTTTGCAGAGAAACGTCGGCGCACGCGAAGTGGCTTGGTCTGCACAAATGGCTGCGGAGGTGGTTGCCACTTTCTAAGATGCGAATGCGATTCTTAATCAAAATCTAGCTTGACAGGGGCCGTTCACCTCTTAACTGTTCGGCGATCTTGCCGCTTTTTAGGCGATAGATAGTCCGTTTGGGTTATTCCATTTAGGTAATGGACAAGACAGGGAGCGGGCACAACATAGCTGCCCATTAGCGGGTCTCGTGGGGGGACCTGCGGATATGTCCTGCGGAATACCCAGCACTTCAGTGGCAATCTCCCTCGCGTTCGAGTGTGTGAGTTCAAGTGTGCGCACGCGTCCGTTGCGGCGTAGCAAGAAATAGGCTTGGAGGTTCACTATGAAACGCATCGCGTCACAATTACTGGTGATCGGGCTCAGCTATCTGTTGTGCGTCCCAATCAACGCGCAGCAACAAGCGGTACAGCAGCAGATTGTGCCCGACGGCAAAACCAATACGACCGTCAAAGTGAACGGTAAAACGACCGACGTCACAACCTCCACGGTGCAGGGCACCGTCGCCTACAATTCGTTTTCCACGTTTAACGTCGCCAAAGGCAACACCGTTGATCTTGTGCTTCCGAGCGGCAGCCTCGATCTTCTCAATCTTGTCAACTCACAGGCCATCAACATCTGGGGCGTCCTCAACTCGATTCAGAACGGCAAAATTGGAGGCAACGTTCTCTTCGCCGATCCTTTTGGAATGGTGGTAGGCAAGAGCGGCAGCGTCAATGTGGGCGCTTTGATGCTCATCACGCCGACCAAAGCATTCATGGATTCCTTGTTTACTGCGGGCGCGCCTTCTGCGGCCAACACGTCCGCATTGCTGAGCGGGGCAGTGCCGATTAGTTCGGACGGCATGATTCTGGTTCAAGGCAGGATCAACACAATTTCTGACGCAGTGCTCGTAGGTCAAAACGTAACCAATTCCGGCAAGATTGCTTCGGGCGCGGTCTTTGCGAGCAGCCAACCCGACTTCAGTGACGTGGTCAACGTAAACGGACTGGTTGCCGGCAATGCGCTCTCCACTCAGAACGGGAATATCGAAATCGTTGCGCAAGGAGATTTTCAGAACTCCGGTCAGATCCGCACCGACGGCGCAAACAACCTTGATGCGGGAAATATTTCCATTCAGGCGGGAAACGACGTAACTCTTAGTTCCGGTTCGCTGATCAGCGCCAGCGGCGAGGGCCAGAACTCCAACGGCGGAGGAATCAAGATTTGGGCGTCGCATGATGCGGAATTCGATCAGGGTGCTGTGATTGCGGCAAGAGGCGGAAACGTATCTGGTAGTGGCGGCGCCATTGAACTCAGCGCCAAGGATACAGTGAAGCTGGCTGGTGGAGCTTTCAATGGCGGGGCAACGGACGGAAAGAACGGCAGCGTGCTAGTGGATCCGACGGACACCGATGTTGCCGTGAACACACCGACCGGCGGTGCGGATTACACCAACACCGGCGACACCTTCGAGGTGGAGCCGGGCGTGACTATCGGCACGCAGAACTCCACTGCGGGAGGCAACTCCGGAAACATTTCGATCAATGAGACGACTTCGATCAACATCAAGGGGGGCGCCACGCTGGATGCGTCGGCGACTGGCGGCGGGACTGCTGGAAATGTGTCCCTCGCGGTGAACAATAGCGTCAGCAAGAGCTGGAGTTCGGGCTCGACCAACGACAACACATTCAATACAACCCAAGCGAATGCGAGCATCACGATCGGCTCTGGAGCGGTGATCAAGGGCCAGGACATCAGCCTTTCTGCGACCGCTACGGACAGCAAGACCGCGACCATCAGCGAAACCGCCGATGGCAGCCGGACGGCGGCGCCGGATGGGTTGTGCGTACTGTTTGGCAGCAGCGGCAGTTGCGGCAGTAATACCAGCGCGCTCTCCATAACTGACAGCATTTTAGGTCTGCTCAACGCCAACAGCTACGCGGGCGGAATCCTTTCCCAGGCTACCGCGAACATTCAAATGGGCGGGAATATTACGGCGACAGGCAAAGTGACCATCGATTCCGAAGCCTCTTCCACCGCCAAGTTCACCGCCAACGGCCTGTACATTACTTATGCGGAGTCCGACGCAACCGCCATGGCGCAAGTCCTCAGCGGGGCGAACATCACGGCAACCGGCGACGTAGATGTGACCGCGCACTCGACCAACAATCTGACGAATACGGGCAAGGCGGTGGCGGGGCAGAGCAACAACAGCAACACGGTGACACAGACCGGTCCGGCGGTGGTGTTTGTGTACAGCGACGGGAGTTCGAAGTCGATTGCGGGATTGGAGCAGGGCTCGACGGTAAACGCAGCGAACGTGAATCTGCTGGCCAAGAACGAAAACAGCTTCCAGACCCAGGCCCAGCCCAGCGTGAATGGCGACGGCAGTTCGACTCAGCAATATGGTGCGGGAGCGGCGCTGGCCATCAGCAACACCAATTCGTCCACCGATTCGCACATCAACGGGACAGTGACGGCGACGGCGGCGGTTACTTCGGATGCAGAATCGCTAGACAACAAGAAAGAAACCGACGCAACGGCGGTAGTAAAGAACAGCAATAGCGACGACAATTCGAGCAACACCAGCAGTGCTAACAGCAAAGTCACCGGCTCATCGAATGCCGTGGAAATCGGTGCGGGAGTAGCGATCGCGAACGATTCGAATACTGCGTCGTCCACAGTCGGGCCGAACGCAGTGATCAACGCGACCGGCAATGTAACCATCGAGGCGAACGCCAGCGACAAATTTAAGGAAGACGTCTCCGGTTCTGCGGATACCGCTTCGACGATCAGCGCGGGCGGCGCGGTAGCGATCGCCGATTACACCAATACGGCCACCGCTTCGGTGGACCAGAATGCGGATGTCACCTCTGGCGGGACCGTAGACGTGAAGGCCACCGCCGAAATGCCAAATGACCTGGCGGCAGACTTGATTGACGTCGAGCAGTTCCTGGAGAATTTCAGCGTTTCTGGAAGCGTCAGCGACTTGAAGACTTTCCTGGGCAACAGCACATCGAGCGTAAGCGGTTTGCAGAGCGCGTACAACAGCATCAAGACCGCCTACAAAAACCTGACAGACGGCACGACGACATCAGTTTCGAGCACCGGCCAGCCGGGCGGCGGCGGAGTAGGCGTGGCAGGCGTAGTAACCGCATTGACAGCCAACAATACGGCGACAGCATTTGTGGATCAGGGCGCAACGGTGAAGTCGACAGCAGCGACGGTGGAAGCTAGCGCAACCACTCAGTCCACCAACGACGCCGGCACCAGCACTGCGCAGAATTCCAAGGACTCCACGCAGAACAACACCGGTAGCAGTTCGCCTCTGGGATCATTCGGCGGCACCTACGCCGGGATCACCTACAACGACACCGCAACTGCATACATCGCGGACGGCGCCACGGTGAATACCAGCGGCGGCGACCTCAACGTAACCTCCACCGCCAACAACTTTATGGCGAATCTGGTGGCGGCAGGCCAGAGCAGTGGCGGAACACTTGGAGTATCTGGCGCAATTTCCGACGTGACCATCAACAGCAAGTCCACCGCGTATATCGAAGATCAGGCACAAGTGAATGTCACCGGCAACGTGAAGGTCGATGCGGAAAATACCACCCGGGCATACCAGATCGCGGACGACACCAACAGCGCGCAAACCGTGTCTATCGGCGCAACCGTCGGCAGTTTGAATATCAACGACACGACCGATGCATTCATCGGCGACAACGGCACCCCCACCGGCTATCCGATCGGACAAGTGACTGCGACTGGCAACGTGACTGTGACCGCGGACAATTTGGACCGCCTGATGGCGCTGGCGGCTTCCTCGGTTAAGAACAGCAACGGCAAAACCAACAGCGGCGGTGCAAACGGAAACGGCAAGATGCCTTCGTCGGGTTCGAGCAACGGGACCAACAATACTTCGGACTCCAACCCGCAGACCAATGCGGGCGGCTACAACTTTGGAATCGGCGTTTCCGGAGACGTCGCGTTCAACAACATCACGGACGTAACCAAAGGCTATATCAGCAATGGCGTGACGGTGAACGCTGCCGCAACAACGGTGAGCGCTCAGGACCAGACCCTGGTTGTTGCCGCGGATGGCGGGTTGGTGCGCTCCAGCACCGCCGGATTGCAGGGTTCACTCGCGGACAACTCAATTACTAAGACGACGGAAGCCTACACCAACGGAGTAACGATCGACACTGGAAGCCTGTCGGTAACTTCGAACTCCTCGGACATCGTTCTGGCTCTGAGTGCGGGTGGCGCCGGCGACAGCTCAAGCAGCAGCCAAGTGGCTAGCCTAGCTGGCTCGGCGGTCGACAACAACATTACCAACAACACGACGGCGTCAGTTGACAACTCGACCGTCGCCGGGACCGCTGGTGGAGTTACACCTACCGGCGCCGTTACAATTTCTGCGACCAATCGCGATACGGGTTATTCCGTCGCCGGAGCCTTTGACTACAGCTCGGGTGATGTGGGCGTCGGCGTCAGTCTGGATATTGGAGTCCTCGACAACACCGTGACAGCCCGTGTAGGCACCGGATCTAACATCAATTCGAACAACAACGTGCAGGTTACCTCGAGTGATGATGAGAATCAGCTGGCGGTATCGGCGGATCTTGCCTCAAGCGCCGACTTTAGCGTTGCTGCGTCCATCGCTTATCAGAAGCTTACCAAGGATGTGGAAGCGTACATCGCGGACGGAGCAACGGTTAAAACGACGGGTGGCACGACACACGATATAAGCGTCAACGCCAACGACGACCAGGGCGGCAGCTCGCTCGGATTGCCATCCGGATTAATTCAGATCGCCGGAACCTTTGCTGACGGCAGTGACGTCGGCTTGGGTGCTGCCGGTTCGGTGAGCACTACGACCAAAACCGTGACGGCGTCGATCGGAAACTCTTCCAACGTAACAGCCAGCGGCGACGTCGATGTCGCGGCTCTGACCAGCGACAACCTGTACTTGTTTGCCGGTGGCGGCGCAATTGGAGAAACCGCCGGCTTCATGGGTTCCGCGATCTTTAACAATGTTAACAACAACACTTCTGCAGCCATCGGCAGCTCGACGGTCTCCGCCAACAACGTGAATGTGAACGCTAACGACACGCTCAACGTGGTGGATGCTGCGGGAGGCTACTCGGGATCGAGTACGGCCTCGGTGGGTGCCGGTGGTGACCTTGAGTTCATCGGAACCCTCGGCAACCCGCAAACTGTTTCCGCTTCCATTGGTTCTGGCGCGAATGTCACCGCCGCGAACAACGTGAACGTGACCGCCAAGCAGACTCAGACAGCGGTTTCTGTTGCGGCCGACGCAGGATTTGGCGGGGACGTGACGGTCATCGGTTCCGGAACCGTTCTTGACTACAATACCGACACGTTCGCTTCGTCGAGCGGCAACGTAAACGCGGGTGGCACGCTGGACGTGAGTGCCGATCGTGAGACCAATCTGACCACCGTCGCCGGGCAGGCCGCTCTTGGTGGCACCGCCGGAATTGGTATCGCAGTCTCCTTTATAGATAAAAGCGACAGCGTCTATGCCTATGTCGGAGGTGGCACATCGAATGTTGGCGGATTGGAAGTTTCCGCGACCGGTAACGACACGCTTACACCAGTCGCTGCTGGCGGCGCGCTGAGCGAGGCCGTTGGCGTGGCCGGCTCGGCGGTTGTGAATATTTTGAACGAAACCACGGACGCCTACATCGGCGAAGAGACACCCACGCCCGGCTCGATCCCGCCGGTTAACTTCGGCGCTTCGGGCCCTACAGTGAATGCCGGCGCGGGAGGTGTGTCGGTTACTTCGACCAGCAACACCAACCTCACTCCAAGCGTGGCTGGCGCCATCGGAATTGGCATTGACGTGGGTGCGGCCGCGGCTGCCGACGTGACCACCATTACTAAGGACACCACTGCTGAGGTCTACTACGCGGCGAATGTCAACTCGACCGGCGACGTTTTGGTGGGCTCAAACTCCGAAGAGCTAGCCGATTCCCTCGGGATTTCCGGCGCGGGCGGTGTGTACGCGGGTGTTGCCGTAGCAGCTTCCGTGTACATCATCAATGACACGACAAACGCCTCGATTGACGACGGCGCGACGGTCAAAGCAACCGATAGCGTAGGCGTCAGCTCGAACGACCAAACGGACCTGGATCTGCTTGAAGGCCATATCAGCGGAGGCATCGCCGGTATCGGTGCGGCGCTCGCGTTTGCCGACGTGACAAAGAACACCAATGCATGGGTTGATGGATCGGTGACAGCGGAAGGAAACGGTTCGGCGATCAACGCCGACAATGGAACCTTCAAAATAAGTTACGTTCCCTTCGGCTCGGGAGCCACGTCATACGGCGCGCAAGTTCCCAACTCGAACAGTGATTTCTCTTCTAATCTCATGTTTACAGGTGAACGGCGCGCTACTCCGAACACGAACAAGGTCAACGGTCTTGCGGTTACCGCGACGTCAGAGAATGATTACAATACGGTGGCCGCCGGTGCCTCGGGCGGTTTCGTGGGGGTCGTAGCGAACGGCTCAATCCTGCTGCTGAACAACAACACCAAGTCCGAGATCGGCACGGGTGCGTCTATTGCCAACGGGACGGACTCTGTCCTGGTTGCGGCCGGAACCGATGTTGGCCATATCGGCAGCGCCCTCGGGGTGGCGGGCGGATTCGTCGGGGCGGGAGCGGGTTTTGACGTCAGTATCATCTCAAATAACACGACAGCCGACATCACCAACGCATTTGTAGATGTCAACGGCAATGTAGCCGTCAATGCCAACGCCGGCGAAGACGTTGTCTCGCTTGTTGCAGGCGTCTCTGGCGGATTCGTTGGTGCGACCGGCTCCGTTTCCGTCTCCGAGTTGAATGACAAGACGAAGGCATACATCAGCGGGAACAGCGCGACTGCCGGAGGTAATCTGTCGGTGAACTCCAACGACACTACCGACGTCCTCCTGTTGGTCGGTGCCGTGGGGGGCGGTGCTGTCGGGGTGGGCGGCTCGGTCGCCGTTGATCTGGTGACGAAGGATACCGAAGCTTACATCGATAACGGCACCAGCACGATGGCTGGCGGCTCGACCAAAGTAGCTGCCAACTCAAGCGAACAGCTCTCGGACGGAACGATTGCCGGTGGAGGAGGCGTCTTCGCGGGCGCAGCCGGAGCAGTGTCTGTCGAGTCCGACAATTCCTCAACTAGCGCCACTGTTGGCACGGGCGCAGACACCGCCGGGAACGGCCTGACTGTTTCTGCCCAGAACACGGCCAACGCGACCAGCTTCGTTGGCACGGTCGGCGGCGCACTCTTTGGCGCCACTGCCGGCAGCGTGGACGTGGGCAACATCGAGAACCCGACTTCGGCCGAGATCGTCGGAGCGAACGTCAATACGACGGGCGGGGACGTGGACGTCTCCGCGACTGAAACCCGCAACATTAACAGCCAGGCCATCAGTGGAGGGACTGCCATCGGAGCAATTCAAGCCTCCGTGATCGACTGGGGCGTGAGCGCTGGGGTAAACACGAGCGGCGCGGGACTTACCACCTCGAATCCTCTGGACGGTTCAAGCTACGGAGGGGGCAGCGGCACGGTTTATAACGGTGCCGACAACCAATCGAATAGTGCGGCATCGCAGGGTTCCGGCATGCTTGGCGAGTTCGGAGGCGGCTCGGCAGGTACGCAGGCAGCCAAGGGAAATTCCGACCTCGTCGCGAGTACAGGCGGCACCCCAGTGAGCAATGCGGTAACTGAGGCTCCGCCGGCAAAGGGCACGACTGCGGAGATTGATGGTGGTTCCGTTACATCTGCGGGCGCGGTCAATGTGACTTCCAGTGACACCACGAACATGAAACTGTCGGCTGGCGGTGCCAGCGTAAGCGCTATCGGGGTCGGTGCTGCCGTCGACATCGCCAGCGTGAACACCAGTAGTACGGCGGAGATTATCGGCGGGAGCCAAGTCTCGGCTAACGGAAATGTAGTCGTCGATGCCGGCCGCACGGACAACGTCAATGGCCAGGCACTCGATGGCCAACTTGGCTTTGCCTTTGGAGGCGGCGCAGCCGTTACCGTAGTGACCGATAAAGGCACGACGGACGCGGAGACGGACGCGACGGTTAGCCAGACCAGCTGTTTGCAGGTTACCGCCAGCACCATGAGGGACGACAGTGCTACCAGCGGTCAGGTTTCGGTCGGCACGGTCGGGGCCGGATACTCCTACGCATCCGTCAATGAAGTGGGCAACACCACGGCACAAATCGATGGCGGGTCCATGACCCTTCCGGCGGTACAAAGCGTGCAGGTTTCGGCGGATGACAACTCCGCTGCGTCTGCAAGCAGCACTGCCATCTCCGCTGGCATCATCTCCATTGGTGGAGGAGAAGCTGATACCACGATCAATCCCACTGTGGACGCGCACATTGCCGGCGGCACCACCGTGGACACCGCCGCGCCCACCCAAACTAATCCGAGCGCGGGTGACGTGCAAGTCCTCGCCAGCGCGGAAGAAGAGGCGTACTCCAACACGACGGGAGTGAACGCCGGCGCAGCAAGCATCGGCGTCGGTTCTATCGCCCAGGCCACCAGCTCCCCCAAGATCGATGCTTACATTAACGGCACCGTGAATGCGGGCGGGGATGTCACTGTTGCTGCCAGATACAACTACAATTCCAGCGACCAGCCCATGTCCGCCCCCTGCGACAACCTGGGCATCAACACTTGCTCCGACTTGGCCGCACAAGCCACCGGCTCGGCAGGGTCACTGTTTGCGAACGTCGGCAATGGTGCCCAGGCTTATGCCACCACGTCGCCGTCAGTGAGTGCCTACCTTAACGGTGCGACCGTGACCAGCGCTGGCACCGTCAGCATCCATTCCGACTCCGGAAGCTCGGTCTATACGGACGCCGATAGCTCCTCCGGCACTCTAGGTGTGAGCCTGTCCGGCGATACCAACGCGATCAGCCAAATTTCCAATGAGAACTCCGCTTATGTCCAGAGCAGCACGGTGAAGTCAAACAACTTCCTGCTGTCGGCGCAGTCCACAGACGACGCCGTGGGTGCGAACGCCTCGGGCTCAAGTCTCGGCTTGTTGGCGGGGGTGGGTACCACCAACGCGAATTCAGCAGTCGGCGGTACCACCGAAGCGCAACTGGGGGGCACCACCACGATCAACGCCAAAAACGATGCGAGCATTCTGGCGACGGTCTCCGAACAGGCATCTGCCAACGCCAATGAAAGCAGCGGCGGCCTCGGTGGCGCCGCGAACACGCTTGCGGCTGTGGGCAATGTGAACCTGGCGTCCGACTCCTACTCCTCAGTGGACACGCCCCAAGTAGTCGTGCCAGCGGGCACGACTATCAACGCGAACACGTCCACTGTGGAGGCCGACCTGGCGCAAGCCTTATTCAGCGCTAGCGCCAACACGAATGTCTATGCAGGGTACGGCGAATCCAATTCGACCGCGTGGGTGTTCGTACCGGATGACCCAACCGTGTATGTTCAAGGCAATATCGCCGCGCTGCAAAAGCTTTCGATCATCGCCACAGTGAACAATAATTCCAGCGACGTGAAAACCTATGGTTACGCCAACGCGCACACCACTGGAGTTACCGGCCCCGGATCCACGGGCACAGACGACAACACTACAGATTTCGAACCATCCGTGACCGTGGGCCCCGGTACCACCCTGACCACGGATAACCTCTACATCGAAGCCACTACACCCGTCCCGCCTTCGGGCAGCAACCCCTACTGGTCGAATTATGCTAACGGGACAAGCGACTGCATATGCCCCCCGGGCAGCAGTAACTCGGAAGGCCAGTATACGTTTGGTCCCGGCACTGGCATCACTTTGAACGCGACCATCATCGAGCCGGGAACCGCAAACCCGAGCCTGATGGTAGATGCGAGTGGGAACGAGACCGGAAATGTCACGGCCCCGGAGAGTGAGGACGACATAGTCGTTCCCAACCTCATCAACACGAACACCGCGTCCATCACCTTGAACACGCCATCCGGGTTTACGGCGGGCGCCTCCACGGTGCATGACGACACATCCTGGTCAACCGTGACCATAATCAACAAGTCCAGCTACGATCTGGTCATCAATAGCATCCAGCCGTTCTCAGACAGCGGTGCACCGACCGTCAGCGTTGTTTCGGACCCCAGCAGAAACAACGAGGTCTTTACCTTCACAAGCGACAACACAACGCCGCAGATTACGATTGAAAACACCTCACCCACGGCGGTCACCGATATCTACCTGAATGGCGCCATCACCGATCCGACCGGTAGTGTGACCATGTCGGCCTTGCTCGGCAGCATCCTGCCGCTGTCCAGCAGCAACGAAACGGAGGCCACGACCATCTCGCTGACCGCTAACCACGGGAACATCGGAATGTCCGGCGATCCGCTGAACCTCAGCTTGGTTCCGGTCGAGGGGCTCACGGAAACCGCCGCCCCCGCCGTGCCCGCCACCCTCGATATCCTGGCTGGCCAGAACTTGTACGCCAGCCTGACAGCGCTGGAATTCTTCCGGCCTGGAGATTCCGTTCCGCCAATCACAAATGTGCCCGCCAACCTGTACTCTATCGAGGCCGGCGACGCTATTGATCTGAACCTTAATCCAGGAATCGCGGAGATTCCGACGCTCGAGACGGTGTTCTTGAACTGTTGTTCCGGTGCGACGACCACGATGTATGTCGACGTGCCTCATACCGTGAATGGCGTGTACAACGTCACGCACGACATCACTGCGGGCGGCGACGTCCTGGTGAATGCGCCGGCGTTGACCACGCTGAACATGGATACGGGAAGCACCATCACCAGCGGTTTCGCGAGCCTCGGCTTCACCGTCAACTCGGGCGGCACGTACTCAAGCACGCCCATCTTTGTCAACTACAGCAACACCATCGATAACAACAACGTGGTGATGCAGAGCCTGCAGCAACAGGGCGGCAACTTCACCATCGCTGGCAGCGGCGCGCTCACGGGAACCGGCACGATCAACGTTCTCAACGGCTACACCAACGTAAACATCACCAACAATTCGAACGCCAACCTGGTCATGAACAACCTTAGCTTCGATACACCCGTGACCGGAACCGTTTCGATCTTCGGCACCAGCGAATCTCTGAGCGGCACCTATACGGCAGGCGGCGCCAACATCTCCCTGACAAAGACTAACAACACAACCTCAACGATCACCATCAGTGAAAACGGCACGAGTGGGAACATCGATCTTGGCGGCTCCATCAACAACATGAGCGGCTTGACCACGATTTCCTCCGCGAATGGCAACATCGTGAACACCGGTGGCAGTTCCGAACTGGTGGAGTCCAACTTCATCACGCTGAACGCCGCGAATGGAGCGGTTGGCTCCTCTGGTACACCGATCAACGTTCAGGTGGATAACGGCTACATTAATTCCGCTGCGAAGAACGACATCGCGTTGGACCAGGTGACTGGCAACCTGCTGGCGGGTTCTATCAGTTCAACCGCCGGTAATGTCTACCTGACTTCGGCTGGTTCCATCCTTGACGGCAACGGCTCCAGCAGCCTGGTTTCGGGGGGCAACATTACTTTGGACGCGATCGCTGGGGCAATCGGCACAAGCTCCAGCGCGTTGCTCATTGACGCCACCGGCAATTTGACCGGACAAGCGCAAACCGGCGCATACATCACGCAGACCACCGGTCCGATGAACGTCAATAACGTCACATCCAACACGGGCAACATTACTCTGAGCGCGTCTAACGGTAACGTGAATCTCGGCACGAACAGCGTGGATGCACTCGCTCCCAATACCAGCACAGCCAGCGTGGTAACGATCAACGCCAATGGCAACATCAATGACAGCTCGACGAGCACCGCCATCAGCGGCGACACGATCGTGCTGAACAGCACCAGCACCACCGGAAACATCGGCAGCCCCGGCAACCCGATTGAGGTGAGGAATTCCCTGAACGCGCCGGGAGTCGTTTCCGGCTCGACGATCAACGGCAACATGTACGTCAACGAAACGGTTGGCGCGATGAACGTGGGAACGATCACGTCCACCGGCGGCACCGTGAACCTGAGCACGACTTCTGGGCCGATTCTGAACGGCGACGGCATACTGGGCATGCCCGCCAACGTCAACGTCACCGCGCCGAACATCAACCTGACTTCCAATGGCTCAACCATCGGTACGTCCTTGAACGCGCTGGACGTCAATAACACTTCATCGACGGGTGGTTTGAACGCCACCGCGCCCGGCGACATCTACATCACCGACACAGTGGGCAACTTGTATCTGAACAGCGTAACCTCTACCACGGCGGGGAATGTGGGCCTGTCGACCACCGTCGGCAACGTGGATCTCGACAACGCCTCCGGCACGGTTAACGACTTGAATGGCAACACAACGATTACCGCGAACGGCAACATCCTGAATGTTGCCGGCACTGCGGCTTCCATCAATACCCAGGGCATTACGCTGAATGCGACCAACGGCAGCATCGGAACATCCGCCACTCCGTTGCGCGTGCATTCCAACGCTGGACCGGTGCTGGTCACTCCGGCTACGGTTCAAGCGCTCGCAAACTTGGGCATCTACCTGACCGAGACGACTGGACCTCTCTACGTGAGCTCGTTTACGTCCGCCACCTCCGACATCTACATCATTTCGGATGGTTCCATTTTCAACGGGAATTCCAGCAGTACGGCGGTCGATCTGACCGGCAACAATATCAACTTGACTTCCAACAACGGCGGCATCGGCTCGGCGAGCCGGATGCTCATCGTGAACAACCGCAACGGCACAAATACCGTTTCAGCGACGGCTACCACGACGCCGACCGGCCACTCGCTCGACATGTATGCTAACGGCGCTACCAATGGCAGCATTTACGTCGAGGAGAATTCGGGCGACCTGATTTCTTCTAACATGATCGAGAGCAAGACTGGCAATGTCGATCTGCTGGTGAACAACGGCAGCGCCTGGATCAACGCCATCAACGTCTCTCCGTTTGGCAACCCGGCTACTACCAATCTGGGTCCCACGCAGAACAAGACCGTCACCGTCCTGGTTCAGGGCAACGTGCTCAACGCCAACACCATTTCCAGCCCTGACTCGCTGACCATGACCGTCAATCCTGGCACCTCGTGGACGACAACCCCCGGTACTGACACCATCCGCGTCGGCCAAGCCGACGTCTTCAGCACCGTCACTGCCCAAGCCGACAACGTCAACATGCCGCTGGTCTACGCTCTCAATCAGGGGAGCCTGACCAACGACATCAGCCGGCAAACCGAAGGCTTGCACTTCTTTGTCAGCGGCTGGGGCAACCCAGGTGGCTACAACTACCTGGCCAACCTGGCTAGCAACGTCAACATCAACGTGAGTCCGTGTCCGATAGGCTGCAGCACGATTCCCGCGGTGGTGTTCAACAACCTCACCACCAACAACGCTACCGTCACTGCCGGAGAGGAATGGCTCGAGCTCGTGAACGCGATCATCGGGACGCAGGGTGCGTTCACCACCCCCTACCAGTCCACGACCCTCACCTGGAAGTCCCCGCAGCAGCAGGGCGCGACTCGTTACACGCCTTTCTACTTCTTCAACTTTGGCACCTACCAGAAGACGGATGCGAACTCCTCCTACTAGGTGTCGAAGGAAAAGATTCTCCACAGCTACACCCTGACGCAGCAGTTGAACACTATCTTCAACGACTTGCTCAAGTATTACGGACTGCCGTGATCGTGTTCTACGCGACTGAATTCGAATTCTGAGGAGGGTCTTGCCCTCCTCAGAAGATCATCACTTGGAAGTGGTCAAAGAACTGCATCTATGAAGTGTTGGTGCATCCTGGTTGTGTGGGCCATTGCTGCTTGTGTGCGGCCAATCCACGCCCAGCAAGCCCTCACCATCGACCCGGGCGCGGTCCAGAAAAGATCGGAAGACACCTTCCAGTATTACGACCTCCAGAAGAAACTTGAGGATCTGCAGCAGCAGAAATCGTCCGGCGACGCGCCCAAATCGAACCAGCCTGCAACGGGTGCTTCCGCGGGCAAGGGCAGCGTATTTTTGCTGCGTCGCGTGGTCCTCACTCCGTCCGAATTGCTCTCTTCGCAAGAACTCGCCGCCGTCTCCGCCAAATACGAAGGCCATCAGGTCTCCATCGCGGATCTGAACCGGTTGGTTGAGGACATAAACCATCTTTACTTGAGCAAGGGAGAGGTGACGGCGCGCGCGGCGTTGCCAGCCCAACAAATCACAAATGGCGAGGTCAAGATCACCCTTATCGAGGGACGAGTCGGTAAGATCTCAATCGCGAATAGGACTCGTACGCGCGACTCGTACATCCTGAACAGCCTGCACCTCGAGCCTGGTCAGCTCATTCGTGTCGAACAGTTGCAGCAGAATCTCTCGTTTCTCAATAACACCTCGGACCTCAAAATCAAAGCCGTGCTGCAACCTGGCGCGGAGTTCGGCACCAGCAACTTGGACCTTCAGGTCGAGGAACCACGCAACCAGAGCACCATGTTATTCTTTGACAACGCCGGCCGCGACGGCGTCGGCAACGAACGCCTGGGCCTGGTCGAGCGCTACAGCAGCCTATTGGGTCTGCGCGATCCTCTCACTGTCGGGGTCTACGGAGCTGCCGGCACGCTCGACTATTCCACCTCCTACGAACTCCCCGTAAACCGCTGGGGGACGCGCCTGGGCGCCAACTTTGACGATAACCGGATTCAGATCCTGTCGGGTTCGACTCAAGACTATGGCGTCTCCGGCCACTCGATGAGCTCCTCGCTTAAGCTATCTCAGCCCCTGGTGGTGAATCCGCGGGTTCACTGGACCGCCTCAATGTCTGCCGACTACATCAAGTCCTTGCTTCAAAGCCAGGACACGCCGCTCAGCAACACCCTGGTGCGTTCGCTCGACTTCGCCACCAGCCTGGACATCCTTGACCACAACGGCCTGTGGTCGTTCAGCGACACGCTCACAGTCGGATACCACAACCTGGGAGGCACGCGGGATTTCCTCAAGTACGATTCCTCTATCGTGCGCATGCAGAATCTGAAGTGGGGGCTTACCGGACTGGTTCGGCTCACGGGTCAGACCAATGCCTTGAATTATCTTCCAACCGTCGAGCAATTCCAGGTCGGCGGAGTGGCCACCGTGCGCGGCTACCCGGAAGGACGTCAGATCGGTGATCGCGGTTACACAGGAACAGCGGAACTTCAGTTTCCCGCCCCATTTCGCCGGGATCGCATACTCGGATTGCCCCTTCGTCGCCGGCTAAGGGAAGCGCTCTTTTTTGACAGCGGCGCGGTTTACGACAGCTACCGCACTTCCGGACGCCCCCCCGGCGACGATCGATACCTCACCAGCGTCGGCGGTGGATTGATTGTGAGCCTTTCCCGCTACTTTTCCGGCCGCTTCGATTGGGGCGTTCCCCTGCGCAACACCCAAGGCATTCCCGCCGTTAGATTCCACTTCTATTTGCAGTCCAGTCCTCCTCTGGCGGGTCTGCTGAGGAAATTCGGCCAGGCGTCGTGGGGCGCGCTGAGCAGTTCCCCTGATGCGGGAGCTGTAAGCAGCGACGGCCCTGAGCCGGATTCTACGGCTGTGGAATGAAGAGCGTGACGCTTCTACGGAGTTTAGCGCAGGCTACCATTTTGATAACTCACTGCGGCCAGTGCTGCCCAAAGTAAGCTGCCCACTTCTCCGCACCACGATGAAATCCCTGCTGAGAAGTGCATTCTTTTACCGAAGATCTCTCTTGACAAAGTGCGTCCTATTTAAGATACTGCCTCTGCTTTTGCGCCATTAGCGTCGTTCTGGGCTTCCGAGCGCCCCCCCAAAGCCGGAACTCAATTACGAGAACATCCAGTTGATTGCGCTTTCGACTGGGACGCGTCTGGTCACGCCCATCACGGAGATGGCGGCGTGAGGGTTCGGGACGGGGCACGCTGCTTCGGATCACGGAGAACACTATGTCAATGGCTCCGAGCAACAGCGGCTTTTTGCTGCTAGATGCTGGATTGAATCTGATTGCATCGAATGATCGTGCCCTTCAAATCCTCTGCTTCCCCAGCCGGGCGGATCGGATCAAGCAACCCAAAATCTTTCTTGCGGATCGGGTGCGCATCGCCCTTCTCGACCATAAGAATCAGGACGGACCGGCTTTCGTCAAGGAATTTAGGTCGGGTAGACGTCGTTACATTTGCAAGAGCTTTCAAGTCGACTGTAAAGGACACTATCCCGTTCAGCCCGCTTTCGCTGTGCTGCTGGAGCGGGATGAAGCGAGCAGTTATTCGGCGCTTGCAGAAATCTCTGAACAGTTTGATCTGACTCAACGAGAACGTGAAACAATAGAGTTTCTCCTACAAGGTCTCACTAGCAAGGAGATCGCAACCCGCATGAAGATCAGTCCTAACACCGTAAAGGTGTTCCTGCGGTTGGTGATGGTCAAAATGAAAGTTTCAACACGTTCTGGAATTCTTGGGAAGATTGCAGGATCAAGCCTTCGCACCAATTTGCTTGCCAACGGTGGAAGCCATTTACAAGAACATGCCCGCGAGCTACGACAATTGGCGGAAGGAGATCAATCACCCCTGTAGCGTTCGATGGTGGCGTCATCTTCTCGCAAAAAGACGGCCATGGCGATCTCGCTCCATGTCACATTTATATTGTAAAATCAGTAGCTTAGCGGTTGACCTCTGCACCATTAGTTGAATCCAGAAGTAGGCAGCTATTGCATGGGCCTTGTGGCCGCTAATAACGGCGACGAGACAGGAGGGCTACGTGGCCGAAACCCAATTGCGGCGCTCGACAAAGGTGGGAGGTTCGTAGGTGAGTCCCCTCGCCAGCCGATTCTCCTCTCGGCGTGTGGACCACCATAGGATAGGGCCGAGCGATGCCGCGGTGAGGCGGGCGACGATCGGGAACTCCTTCTCGACTTCGCGGCGCAGCTTGTGAATGCGCTCACTCACGCTGCGATTGACTTTCTTGAATTCTTTCTCCATCACCCAGAGCGCCGCATTGTAAGCACTGCTGAGCTTCTTCACTTCCCGCTCAAACCGCTCACGGACGCGTGGATCGGGGTAGTCCTTGTAGCGTCGCCAGCCCTGGAGCATGGTCTGGCACATGCGATAAAGACTCGGCCCATTCTTCTCGAAATCACGCCAGAACGCCCAATCCAGGAACCGCTTTGAATCCTCGCGGGAGATGGCGGCGTGCCGGAAGTTGAATTTGTACTGCCCATGGACATCGGCGAAATCAATGTCCGGCAGCAGACGGCCCTGTTCCGCCATTTCCTGGTAAAGCGGCGTGCCCGGAACCGGCGTGTAGAGCATGAACTGGTGAAAATCGGTCTGGTGAGCGACCGCCGATTCAATTTCCTCGACGATGTTGTCGGGCGTATGGTGCTCGAGTCCGACGATCGTCGACCCTTGCACTCGTATCCCGTGTTCGCGAAGCTCGCGCGTGAGTTGCCGGACGTCATTACCCTGGAGCTTGCTATAGCCGGCCTTGGGTGACTCCAAACCCATCCACACCCAGGAAACGCCGAGTTCGACCAGTTCCAGCATGGTGTATTTTCGAATCGCATTGGCGGAAGCAAAGACCGAAAGCTCCCAGCTTTTGCCAGCCTCTTTCATGAGTTCCAACAAGCGCATGGCACGCGTGCGGTGGAGCAGGAAATTCTCGTCCATCACAAAAAAGGAATTTACTTTGAGCTCAGCTTCAATCCCGCACATCACATCAAACAGCTCATCGCCGGTCTCGTAAAAGTTGACAAACTTTCCTTTGCCGCCAAAAAAAGCGGACGTGGTACAGAAGTTGCAACCCATGGGGCAGCCCACTGATGGAATGATGGTTGCCGCCGTGCCGCCCTTGCGATTCGGAAGGCGGATTCCCATGATGCGTGTCTCCAGACCGGAGACAATGGCGGGATGGCGGATCGGTGCGTGCTCGTCCTCTCCCAGGTACCGGCGCATCCAGGAGATACCTTCTCCGCGCACGATGTGATCGGCGTCGATCATGACCTCCACGCCGGGAATGGCAGCCACGTGTCCGCCCACCACGATCACGGAATCCGGTGATAGCTCACGCACCATGCGGCACATCTCCCGCACCTTGCCAACGTTCACGATGATCGCAGAGATCCCCACGATGTCGTAGTGGTTCGTGGTTAATTCGCGGGCAAAGGCTTTGCGGGTGGGGAAATCCAGCACGCTGCACGGCGCCGAAATATTTTCCTGAATCATCATGATGCCCCAGGAGCGATGGAACATGCGCAGCGAGAAGCTACCTTGCGCGCGCGTGACCTGGTTGTGATAGAGCTCCATGGGGTTAATGGACCGGCTGCCAAATTCGTCGTCTTGCGCATAAGGCCCGAAGACCGAACTCAACAGAATGCGAGCGTGACTCTTCTTGGGATGAGTTTCCATTTTTTTTTGAATTTCGAGAGATTCGTTATTTGAAGAATAGTTGCTCATCAGACCGCTTCGCGGTGATCCTGGTTACATTACAAAACTATTACGTGCACGAAAGACATGCCCCTGCGAGCAAGACGCGATGGGGAACGCATTTGGGCGGTTGACTTCAGAGAGGCGCCCTTATTCTGTTATTCTGTGCGCAAATCACTCTGAGGTGTGTCGCACGTCACAGATCGCAGTAACGACAAGTATTGTACTGACGAGGGAGAGCTTGCCGTGTGCCTTGCCATACCAGGGAAAATCCTCGACATTCAGGAGTTGGGTGAGATGCGTGTGGCCCGCGTGCAGTTCGGCGGGATTGTGCGCCAGGTATCCTTGGACTTTGTTCCCGAGGCTGGCCTGGGCGACTACGTGATGGTCCATGTTGGCTTCGCCATAAGCCGTGTGGACGCATTCGAAGCCGAGCGCACATACAAGCTTCTCGAAGAGATGGGAGCGCTGGAGGCGGAATTGCCGCCGGCGGAACAGTAACTTTCGCTCCCACTCACCTCCGAGGCCTCCCCAGACCCTCCCCTGTCGTTAGCGTCATTGGTTAGCGCATGAAGGTTAGTGCATGAAATATCTTGACGAATACCGTGACCATCGCATTGCACGGGCCTTGGCGGCGGAGATCGTCCAGTCGACAACCCGGCCCTGGGTGCTGATGGAGATCTGTGGCGGCCAAACCCACACCATCATGCGCTACGGCATTGACGAACTGCTGCCGCGTGGTATCGAACTCGTGCACGGTCCGGGATGTCCAGTCTGCGTCACGCCGCTGGAAACCGTGGACAAAGCCATCGCGTTAGCGCTGCAGCCGGACGTCATCCTGGTTTCCTATGGAGACATGCTGCGGGTGCCTGGGTCCCATTCGGATCTGTTTCGGGCCAAGGCCCAGGGCGCGGACGTTCGCATCGCGTACTCCCCGACTGAGGCGGTGAAGATCGCCCGCTCGAATCCGGATCGCAAAGTCGTGTTTCTGGCGATTGGTTTCGAGACTACGGCTCCGGCGAATGCGATGGCCGCGTGGCGAGCCAAACGCGAAGGTCTCACCAATTTTTCCATGCTGGTTTCGCACGTGCTGGTCCCGCCGGCGATCCGCGCCTTGATGGTTTCGAGCACCAACCGGGTACAGGGTTTCATTGCACCAGGGCATGTCTGCACCGTTGTGGGGTGTAAGGAATATGAGGACCTGGTTCGCGATTTTCGCGTGCCGATTGTGGTCGGCGGATTCGAACCGGTAGATATTCTGGAGGCGGTCCTCATGCTGATCCGGCAACTTGAGGCCGGAGAAGCGCGGCTGGAAAATCAGTATGTGCGATCGGTGAGCTACCAGGGGAATCTTCCGGCACAGCAGCTCATGGCCGAGGTGTTTGAAATCGCCGATCAGAAATGGCGCGGTATCGGCCCGATCCCGCAGAGTGGCTTGCGCTTGCGCGAGGAATATGCTGCCTTTGACGCCGACCGAGTTTTTGATTTGGGGGAAATGACGGTAGACGAACCCGCCGAGTGCATCGCCGCCCAGGTTTTGCAGGGATTGAAGAAGCCGACGGATTGTCCCGCGTTTGGCATGCGATGCACGCCGGAAAATCCATTGGGAGCGCCCATGGTCTCTACTGAAGGGGCATGCGCGGCCTACTATCACTATAGGCGCCATGCGCTCGTGAGCTAGGAGGGCACGTGTCAACGAAGACTATCGTCGAAATAAGTTGCCCGGCGCCGCTCGCGGCTAAAGACACCATTCTGCTGGGGCACGGCAGCGGCGGCAAGCTCAGCGCCGAGTTGATTCGCGACGTCTTCCTGCCTGCGTTCCAGAATCCGGCGCTGGCGCGTCTGGATGACCAGGCCATCGTGAATGTGAACGGCCAGCGTCTAGCCGTCACCACCGATTCTTTCGTGGTAAAACCACTGTTCTTTCCCGGCGGCGATATCGGCTCGCTCGCGGTTCACGGCACGGTGAACGATTTGGCCATGGGCGGCGCAATGCCGCTGTTTTTGAGCGCCGCCTTCATCATCGAAGAGGGCTTCTCGATTGACGAGCTCCGGCGCGTGGTGAGTTCGCTGCGCCAGGCGGCAGCGGAAGCGGGCGTGCAAGTTGTTACTGGCGATACCAAGGTTGTCGAGAAAGGTAAGGGCGACGGGCTGTTCATCAACACCACAGGAATTGGACTTGTGCCCGAAGGACTCGACCTTTCCGCCGACCGTGCCCGTCCCGGCGACAAGGTGCTTCTGAGCGGTTCGATCGGCGATCACGGCATCGCGATTCTGGCGCAGCGCGAGGGGCTGGAATTCGAGACTCAGATAAAAAGCGACAGTGCCGCCTTGTATACGCTGGTAGCCGAGATGCTTGGCGTGTCTTCAAAAGTAACTCCGGAGATTCGCTGCATGCGCGATCCGACGCGAGGCGGCGTCTCCAGCACGCTGAACGAAATCGCGGAGCGTTCGCGGGTTGGAATCGAATTGGAGGAAAGTTCGCTTCCCATCCACGAACAGGTTCGAGGCGCGTGCGAGTTGCTGGGGCTCGATCCCTTATATGTCGCTAACGAAGGCAAGCTGATCGCAATCGTGGCGCCCGAGGCCGCCGACGCGGTGCTGCAAGCGATGAGGCGTCATCCGCTGGGAGCGGAGGCGCAGATGATTGGCACGGTAAAGAAAGAGAACCCAGGACTGGTGACGATGCGAACGCCGTTCGGCACGACCCGCATTGTGGACATGCTGGCAGGCGATCAATTGCCGCGCATCTGCTAGCGCCGAATTATTGGTGGAGAGACGGGCGCCCTCGCCCGTCCACAGTTGCGCCGCCGGGCGGGGACGCCCGGCGCTCCACCAGCAAGATGAGAAATTTATGCACGAGATGGGAATCGCGAATTCGGTGCTGGAAGCGGTCAGAACCGAGATGGGCCTCCATCCGGGAACCTATCCGTGCAAAGTCGGTGTCCGGATTGGCGAAATGGCGGCCATCGATCAGGACGCGCTGCGCTTCTGTTTTGAAGCGATGATTCAAGAGACCGATCTGGCGTCACTTGAACTGGGGATCGAGTTCTGTCCCCGGCGCCATCGTTGTCAGGTCTGCGGACGTGACTTCGTCGTGCGGGACTACGATTGTCGCTGTCCGCAATGCGCGAGCCTCGAAACCACGTGCATCAGTGGAGATGAGTTGGAGTTGGCCTATCTGGAGGTGGAAGAATATGGACCGAGTGCCGTTGGAGCGAAAAGTACTCAGTGAGAACGACCGCATCGCCGCCGAGTTGCGTGCCCGATTTCAGGAGCACGGCGTTTTGTGTCTGAACCTCATCAGTTCTCCCGGCTCCGGCAAAACCAGTCTTCTGGAGCGCACTCTCGAAATCCTGCCGCGGCGTGATCGCGTGGCCGTATTGACGGGCGATATTCAGACGGAGAACGATGCCAATCGGCTGAAGCGATTTCACTTCCCGGTGAAGCAAATCACGACCGGCGGTACTTGCCACCTGGATGCTCGCATGATTGAACGGCACTTGGCCGACTGGCGTCTCGAAGACCTGGATCTTCTGCTGATCGAAAACGTGGGCAACCTGGTTTGTCCATCCAGTTATGATCTGGGCGAAGCAGCCAAGATCGTGGTGTTGAGCGTGACCGAAGGTGAAGACAAGCCGCTGAAATATCCATCCATATTCTTCAAGTCCGACTTGCTCGTGCTGAACAAAATCGATCTGCTTCCCTACGTCCCGTTTGACATCGAAGCAGCGGCGGAGAATGCCCGCAAGGTCCACCCGGGGATGGAGATCGTGAAGGTGTCTTGCCTGACCGGCAATGGTTTGCACGAATGGATGATGTGGCTGGCGGAGCGGCGCAAAGCACACAAACCGCTGGCGCAGAACACTGCGAGCTGACGATGTATGGAAGTTCGCCGCCAGATCGACGTTTCAGGCATCGTGCAGGGAGTTGGATTCCGGCCGTACGTCTATCGTCTCGCTACCGGCAGGCACCTTAGAGGCACGATTCGCAATACCTCCGCCGGAGTCACGATAGAAATCCAGGGCCCGGCAGAAACGGTCCAGGATTTCGTTGAGCACCTGCCCTCCGAAGCGCCGCCCCTGGCACGGATTACGAGTCTGGCCGTCCATGACGTCCCTTGCAATAACGATCGGGACTTTCTGATCGTTCATAGCCACGAGGGCGAAGAAGTTCGCACCCTCATTTCGCCGGACGTCGCGATATGCCCGGACTGCCTGCGTGAAATGTTCGACCCGAACGACCGGCGTTATCGCTATCCCTTTATCAATTGCACCAATTGCGGCCCGCGCTTCACCATCATTCGCGATATTCCTTACGACCGGCCGAGCACGTCGATGGCGATGTTTCCGATGTGCCCGGCATGTCTTGCGGAATACGAAAATCCGCTGGACCGCCGCTTTCACGCCCAGCCCAACGCATGCTGGAAGTGTGGACCTCGGGTGGAACTCTGGGATAAGTCTGGAAAGCGGATCGAATGCCGCGATCCCATCGTCGAAGCGATTTCCGGCCTGCATGCCGGACTCGTCGTTGCGGTAAAAGGTCTAGGCGGATTTCATCTGGCGGCCGATGCAACCAACCGCGCGGCCGTAACTCTGCTACGCCAGCGGAAGCGCCGGGTGGAAAAACCGTTCGCCGTGATGGTTCCGGATTTGCAGGCTGCCGAGGAAGTCTGCGAAATAGACGATGCGGCGGCGACTGTTCTGCAGTCGATCGAGCGGCCCATTGTTCTGCTTAAGAAAGTTCTGCTTCCCAAGAAGGCGCCCAGCGTGATTCCCGGCGACGTTGCGCCCTTCAACCACTACCTGGGAATTTTTCTGCCCTACACCCCGCTTCATTACCTCCTGCTCGCCGAGGGAGGGTTCAAGGCCTTGGTGATGACGAGCGGCAACCTGAGCGAGGAGCCGATTGCGATTGATAACCGAGAAGCGATCCATCGCTTGAACGGTCTCGCCGACTACTTCCTCGTGCATAACCGTGACATCCTGCTGCGCTGCGATGATTCTGTCGTGCGAGTCACAGGCGGAATCACGCGGCAGTTGCGGCGTTCCCGCGGTTTTGTTCCGGTACCGGTTTTCTTAAAGGAAGATCAGCCTTTGGTGCTGGCCGTCGGAGGCGAACTCAAGAACACCATCTGCCTCACCAAAGAAAAGCACGCTTTCCTGAGCCAGCACGTCGGCGATTTGGAGAACGCAGAAAGTTATAGTTTTTTCCACGAAGCCATCGAGCATCTGGAGCGCATTCTCGAAATTCGGCCGGAGATCATCGCCTACGACCTTCACCCCGACTACTTCTCCACCAAGTGGGCGCTGCAACAGCGTGGAGTGAAGTTGGTTGGCGTACAGCACCACCACGCACACATTGCCAGTTGTATGGCGGAGAATCACCTTGAAGGCCGTGTGATCGGATTCGCCCTGGATGGGACTGGCTACGGCACCGACGGACATATCTGGGGCGGAGAAGTGCTCATCGCCGGCTATAAAAACTTCGAACGTGCCGCTCATTTCGAGTATGTGCCCTTGCCCGGTGGTGCGGCCGCGATCCGTGAGCCATGGCGGATGGCGGTCAGCTACCTGGCACATCATTTCGGGCGCGAGTTTCTGAAGCCCGAGATTCCGAAGTTCGACATCCCGTTCGTGCGCGAACTCAATCGGCCAAAGGTCGACCTTCTCCTGCGCATGATGGAACAAGGCGTGAACTCGCCTCCCACCTCAAGTTGTGGACGTCTGTTCGATGCCGTGTCCGCGTTAGTCGGAATCCGTCAACAGGTCAATTACGAGGCGCAGGCCGCGATCGAACTGGAGATGGCGATGGCGTCCTCAGAGGTCGCGTCGTCAAAGATTACATCGTCAGAAGATACTGCGTATCCGATGAAGCTCGTGCCGAATGACGACCACTGGATCATCAGCACTCGTCCGCTGTTTGAAGCGCTGCTCGATGATCTCGGCCGAAACCTTCCTGTCGGAGCGATCAGCCGGCGTTTTCACAACGGGCTGGTTGAGGGGTTCGTCGAGCTAGCAACGCTCCTGCAAAAGAAAACCGCTCTCAACCGTGTGTGCCTGAGTGGCGGGACCTTTCACAATGTCTATTTGTCGCAACGGCTCGAAGCGCGGCTATCCGAAGCTGGATTTGAGGTCTTCACGCAGAAAGAAGTGCCGGCGGGAGATGGCGGTTTGAGCCTGGGACAGGCGTTAGTCGCGGCCGCAAGACTTCACGCGTAGGGATCGGTGACTGCAACCGCGCGCAGGGCTCATACTTCGGTGTTGGTGGAAGCGTTCATGACAAGCGGACAGACTAGCACTGAGAAAAATCCAACTCGCGGCGCGCATTGGCCGGCAACCGTCGCTTCCCTGGCCGTGGGCGCTGCATTCTTTGCGCTGTGGTTCTGGTTGCTGCCGTCCTGGCTGAACTTTCACGTAGACGCGGCGGGTGCGGCGCGATGGCGCTGGATTGCGGCTGTGCCCTCGGCGCTTGGTTTCGCGGTGGCACTACGCTGCGTGTGGGACTTCGGATGGACGGGACACGGAACGCCGGCGCCAGTTGCTCCGCCGAAGAGGCTGGTTGTGGTGGGATTCTATCGATACGTGCGCAACCCGATGTACTTGGGGTTCTTCGCGGGATGGGTCGGGCTGTGGGTGGTCTTCGGACGGGCGAACCTGGCCGCGATCGCGGTGGCGTGCGTCATTGTGCTCGGTGTGGTTTTGTTTGTGTTGTTGTACGAGGAGCCGCATCTGCGAAAAATGTTCGGCGCGGAGTATGAAGAATATTGTAGGAACGTCCGCCGATGGGTACCGCGGATGCGCGCTTGGCAGAAGTAAGTCTTGATGAGATCCGCTCGCGGAGCCTGCGGGGCGCACAAATATAAAAAGGGCGCGGAACCTATCCGCGCCCTGAGATTAAACAGCCAAAATTCCCCGCCTAGCTGACCGTCAGCGTGACGGTCCCAGCGGTTCCCGAAACCCCTGCCGGGGTTTTGGCGTTTATTTGGATGGGGTAGGTGCCTGCGGGTGTTCCCGGATTGCTGGGACCGCTGGAACCGCCGCCGCCGCAAGACGCAAGCCACATCGTGGAGAGACCCAGCACCACCATGAAGCTCAACAGGCGCATACAACGAGCCGCGCGCTTCCTGGAACCCACGGTAAGGACAATTCCAAAAAGTCCCGGGAGGAGCATGGCCAGGAACGTCCGGTTGCCGCGGCCAAGAGGCGAGCGCAATTGCGAGCTGCTGGGGGCGGTTGTCTGGATGCTCACCGTCGGCGTCGCCGATTGGGTCGTACTGGAGGGACTGAAGGTGCAACTCGATTCCGAGGGAAGGCCCGTACAGCTATAGGTTAAGGGCACCGCCGTTTGGCCATTGGTGTTGACAAACCCGTTGGTGCTGGTGACGGTGATGGTATCCAGAGGGGTGCTTGCGCCCGGCGCGACAGTGTATGAGCCGGTACCTGGCGTCAGGAGGAAGTTCGGCGTGATCACAGTTACGCTGACGGAATTCGTGGATGTGGAGCTCGCGTAAATCCCGATGTAGGAAGCGGTAACGGTGTTTGTGGCCACAGGAAGCTCGCTTGTGGATACGGTTGCGATGCCCGCCGCCACTGGTGTTGTCGAGCCGCTGACTGCGGTAGTGCTGTTGTAGAGGGTAGCGGCGCCGGTCGCGGTGTTCGGTGTGCCGGTGGTGTTGGTGACAGTGACGTTAAACGTGATGGATTCGCCTTGAAAGAATGGCGGCTGTGGCGCTGGGGCTGGCGCGAGCGCGATTGCGGTCGTGGTAGCAACCTGGAGATCGCCAAACGCCGTTGCCAGGTTGTTTGCATTCACCGAGCCGAGGCCGGTGACCAGGTTATAGCCGGTGGCGGTATCGGCGTTGGCGGCAAGGTACCCCATGGTTCCGCCAGCCGGGCATTGCAAGGCTTTGGGCTGGTCGTGGGGCATGTTGGGCTGACAATAGACAACGTTGCTGGCGGGGGCATAATTATCGCCGGTGGTGACTTGGTGGAACGCAGACTGATTATAGGTCGCAATCTGGTACAGCCTAGGGTTGATGTTGCTCAGGCCGGGTGCGCTTTGAAATCCGTTTTTCACCACATACTGGTTCAGCAGCGTCACTATGCCGGCAAAAATGGGCGTGGAGGAGGAGGTGCCGCCGATGATGGGATAGTAGGTCTCTAGCGCATAATTAATGCCGCTGGCGCAACTGCTGGCCGATCCGCTGTAGCCGAGTTCCGAAATCGCGGTGCAGAAGATGTAGCCCGGGAGTTCTGATGAAGCCAGCAAAGAAACGTCGGGCGTGAAGCGGACAGGGGTCTGTCCGGGGATGGTCACGGTTTGCCAGGTCGGTTGAGCAAAGCCGCCAGTGCAGGCGTCGCTCCCGTTGATCGCGATGCAGTTGCTGGGGCCGCCACCGCTGCTCGAGATCCACCAATCTTCCTGGTAAGTCTGCGGACTCTTCACGGTTACCTGGCCGGCGTATTCCGGGGCGCAGAACGGATCTGTGGCGAAGTTGACGGCGCAGTAGTCGCCGAGTTCCTGGTCGTCGTTCCAGCCGTTTTCGGGTATGTAGGACAGAGCCGAGCCGCCATTGTCAGTGGTCCCGCTGCTGTTGTTCGGGTTCCAATATTGAGAGATGTAGTATTCGAGGGGAATCATCGTGCCGCCGACGCCAGTGACTTCCGGGCTGCTGGCGGGGTAGCTGACTGCCAGCCCGTACTCGGCCGCGAGATAGGGAAAAGGGGGGAGGGAGGTGGAAGTGGTGCCCGGGGGATTGTAATCGCACCCGGCCGCGCCATTGTCACCACTCGAATTCAGGAACGTAATGCCTAGCGAATTGGCCTTCTTCAACTCCATTTCGTCGGAAGCGAAGCTCCCTTCACCGGAAGCGCCCCCGTAGTACGCCTCGTCAAACTCACAGTTGCCGTAGCTCATGGTAATGACCTTCGACACGTTGTGATCGACGGCGTAGTACCAGGAATCCCAGACGCCGTCGGCAGTCTCTGGGGCATTGACAAAGATGAGTTGAGCATTGCGAGCCACGGCGCCCGACCATTCCAGATCGAGATCGGATTCGCTCAGATCGCCAGTCGTGTCGGGCGCGCCCGGGTCGCTGCCCACGACCACGTATTGGAGATAGGTGGAGGCGGCACTGCAAGCGGTGATCACGTCGTTGGAATTGGTGGTGCAGCCACTGATTGATGAAAGACCGAAGCCGTTGCGGAAGTCATTCAGGTCGGCGAGATACACATCGGTCTGGCCCATGACCGCCAGTGTCTGCCCTGTGCCGTCGTAGCCCGCAGTGTAGAGCGGGCCGATGTCGTAGATGGTAGCAACGTCACCGGGGGCTAGGAAAAATTGGGTGCTTCCACTGATTGTAAGGGTGTAGCCGGGCTTCCTGCGCCGGAAATGCGGCTTTGGACGGAAATCGCTCAATCCGCGAATTCCGGACACGACGCCGGAGAGCGCGGCGGGAATCGAGGGTGGAGTGGTGTTGGAAAAGTGCTTTTCTCCGTCGATGTCGAAGTTGTGAATCTTGGTCTGGAAGGCGGTTTCGACCTGGGCGGAGGTTCCGCTGAAAACGATCCAATTGCGACCGCGGGCGACCTCTCGAATGCTGAAGCCCTGGGACTGGAGCCAGCCGGTGATCTTCTGAACGTCGTTGGGGCTGAGTCCGAAACGATCGGCGTACTGCTCGGGCGTGAGCCACTGGTGATAGAGAGGGGAGCGGGGATCCTGCTGCTGCGCTAGAAGGCGATCGATGGCCTTCTGCTGGCTGGCCGGGGGCACGGTGAGCAGCGTCATGTAGCTGAGCTTGAACGACGGATCGACGGGGCCCTGATCGTACTGCGGCTGAGCCCTCCGAGGGACGCCCCCCGAAAGCTTGATGAGCTGACTAGAGACGATGGGGCCGGTGATGCGGTCAGGCGCGGCGGCGAAGCTGAGGGTCGAGCAGATCAGGATGCAGAAGATGATCGTCAAAAGTTTGGCCGTCAAAAAGTTGATCGTCGAAAAGTTGGAGAAGGACAGCAAGGCCGATCGCAAACGTCGCATGATCACTCCGTGGCACAGTAGGATTGTTAGGGACCCTAAAGCATTATCAATGCTTTCTCTTTGTCTGATCAAGTTATTCCCGAATTGGGTTGTATGCTGGGAATTATTAGTTGGCTCCTGTGACAAAAATTTACATTTGTTCCGCGCCAGCGGTTGGCGGACAAAGCCTATACTGCGCGAAGTCGAAGGGAGTGTCCGCTCCCCACAGGCTAGACTTCGGCCAGTTCTTCTTCCAGTAATTGCTTGTTATAGAGATCGGTGTAATAACCGTTGCGGGCGATGAGCTGGTCGTGGGTGCCGAGTTCCACGATGCGTCCCTGGTGGAGGACGGCGATGCAGTCGGCGTTGCGGACGGTGGAAACGCGATGGGAGATGAAGATGGTGGTGCGGCCGCGCATGATTTCGCGGAGATGGTTGAGGATTTTGTCTTCGGTGTGGGTGTCGACGCTGGAGAGGGCGTCGTCGAGGATGAGGATACGGGGGCTGCGGAGAAGGGCGCGGGCGATCACGGCGCGCTGCTTCTGGCCTCCGGAGAGAGTGATGCCGCGTTCGCCGACGGTGGTGTTGTAGCCTTCGGGGAAACTTTCAATGTCCTGGGCGATGTTGGCGGCTTCGGCGGCGGATTGGATGTCGTCTAACGGGACATCGCCGTCTTCGCGCGATACGCCGAAGGCAATGTTTTCGCGGATGGTGTCGCTGAACAGGAATGTTTCCTGCGGGACGAAGCCGATGTGGCGGCGCAGAGAGTCGAGATGGAATTGGCGAACGGGGCGGCCGTCGATGAGGACAGTGCCGGGCTCAGCGTCGTAGATGCGCGGGATCAGGTTGACGAGCGTCGTTTTGCCGGAGCCGGTGGGGCCGACGATGGCGAGGCTGGAACCAGCGGGAATGCGCAGGTTGATGTCCTTAAGAACAGAGGTGCCGTTGTAGGCGAAGTTGAGATTGCGGAATTCGACTTCGCCAAGGATCTCGCTGGTGGAGAGCCGGGCGCCCTCGCCCGGCGAGACGGGCGAGACGCCCGCTCCACTGGTTATGTCGGCGATTTCCGGTTGCTCGGACAGGATTTCGTTGATACGCACCAGGGACGCGGTTCCGCGTTGGAAGATGTTGATGACCCATCCGAGGGCGATGACTGGCCAGGTCAGTTGCATCATGTAAGTGTTGAAGGCAACAAAATCGCCTACGTTCATTTTGCCCATTAGGACTTGCCGTCCGCCGAGCCAAAGCACGATGACGACGGCGGCGCCGAGCATGAGTTCGAGGGTGGGCCAGAGCATTCCCATCAAGCGGACCAGGCCGAGGCTGCGGCGGATGTATTCCTTGTTGGCGCCCTCGAAAGCGGCGATTTCAGCCTGCTCCTGCACGTAGGCGCGGATGACACGGGCGCCAGAGAAATTTTCCTGGGCGCGGGCCGAGATGTCGGAGAACATGGCTTGAATGCGTTCGAAGCGCTCGTGAATGCGGCGGCCGAAATACTGGATGACGATGCTGGCGATGGGCAGCGGCAGAAAGGCGTAGAGAGTGAGCTTGGGGCTGATGGCGAGCATGAAGCCGAGAGCGCCAGCGGTGAAGACGATGGTGTTGGCCGAGTACATGATGGCCGGGCCGAGCAGCATCCGGACGGCGTTCAGGTCGTTGGTGGCGCGGGCCATGATGTCGCCCGTGCGGTGGCGCTGGTAGTAGGAGTAGGAGAGGCGCTCGAGGTGCGCGAACAGGTCGTTGCGCAGATCGAACTCGATATCGCGGGAGATGCCGATGACCACCCAGCGCGTCAGGAATTGGAAGATTCCTTTGATCAGCGCGATGGCGACGATGAGCAGGGAGTAGGTGAGAAGTTTCTGTCGGGTCACGCCGGAGTGAAGATCGTTGACGGCGCGGCGGAGGACTTGCGGAAACAGTATCCAGATTCCGTTATTGAATAAGACGCAGAGCCCGCCCCAGACGAGACCACTGCGGTAGCGCTTCAAGTAGGGAACGAGGGGGCGTAGGTTCTTCGGCACCATGATGTTTTGTAGATGAGATTGTAGCAGCGCTGGGTGCGGATTTTCGCAGCGAGCGTGCGAGGGAAACGAAGGTGGCGGTGACTAGTACTGCGGTCCAGACGGACAGCATGCCGGCGGCAAACATCAATCCCGAGTAGAGCAAGTCGGCTCGTTCCATTCGGTTTCTCCACTCTTAAAGGCTGGGGAAAAAGCCGGGCGAGGACGGAGGTTGGCGTTCCGTTCCCCACCCGGGTTGGAGAGAAACTCTAGCATAGACGCGGCTTGTCGCGTCTCGCCCGGAGACGAGGCAAGCCCCGTCTCTACAGGAATAGCTAGTCCGCGGGCGGCCGCGCCATGTGCTTATTCATGCGTGTTTCGCGATTGGCCTCGATCTGAGCCAGTTTGGCTTTCTGATCGGCGGTCAGAATTTGCATTATTTCTGACTTGATGCGGGCGTGCTCAACCTGGAGTTCGATCATGGTCTGCGAGTTTTGCGTGGCCAGGGCGCGCGTCTTGGCTTCATCGAAGGAGCCGCTGGCCTCAAGGGCGCGCATATTACTGCGGTTCTGGCGCATCTGTTGCATCAGCGGTTGCAGGGTTGGCTTCTCTTTTTCAAAGATCGCCTTAACCTGGTCGTGTTGCGCGCTGGTCAAATCGAGCTGCTTGAGCATGTGGTGGAAGTCGCCACCGGGGCCGCCACGACCGTGCATGCCTTGGGCAATCGCAGCTGCCACGGCCAGCAGCACAGCCGCGCCGATGGTGAAGATGCGGATACGAGTTGATTTCATTGGAACTCCTTATTGAATTGCTTTTGATCTCGTGGGTCCGGGGGGCAGCCCGAACATCTATGCAAATAAGAACACTATTCTCGAAAAGATGGGGTAAAGAGTCCGTCAAGCGCGGTAAAGTTTTGTAAAGAAGCTACGAGCTTCGGGCTTCGAGCTAACCCGTTTTTCTCGAAGCTCGCAGCTCGGAGCCGTTTCAGTAATCACAAATCTTTACTACAAAGAGACGAGCGAAGTGTGATGATTGAAAGAATGGATCACGTCCTGGTGGTGGATGACGACGTCGAATTGTGTGGTCTGGTGCAGGAGTACCTGACCGCCGAAGGGTTCAGCCTGAAGGCCGTCCATGACGGCGAACAGGGGCTGCAACAGGCGCTGACCAGCGAATATGCGCTGGTGGTGCTCGACGTAATGCTGCCAGGAATGAATGGCTTCGAAGTACTGCGGCGGATTCGCAGCGTGTCGAAGATTCCGGTGCTGCTGTTAACCGCGCGCGGCGAGGACGTGGACCGCATCGTCGGATTGGAAATCGGCGCAGACGATTATCTTCCGAAGCCGTTTAACCCGCGGGAACTGGTGGCGCGAATCCGCGCGATCCTGCGCCGCACCAAGCCGGTCAGGGCGGCGGACGTCGTACCGGAAGTGCTGAGTGTGGGCGACGTGGAACTGGATCCGGCAACGCGAAGCGTGCTGCGAGCCGGGCAACCGGTCGATCTGACTTCAGTGGAATTCAATCTGCTGGAAGTTCTGCTGCGCGAGGCAGGGCGAGTGGTGACGCGGGAGCGGTTGGTGAATGCCGTGCTCAGCCGCAAGTTCATGCCCTTTGATCGCAGCATTGACATGCACGTCAGCAAGGTTCGGCGGAAGTTGGGCGACTCCGAAGAGGACGGAGACCACATCAAGACGATTCGAGGAGTCGGCTACATGTTTGCGCGGCCGGCGGCGAAACCGAAAAAATAGGTCGACGAAATAATAATGAAGAGTCTCTTCCTGAAGATTTTCCTGTCGTTCTGGGCAGCCCAGGCGCTGTTCCTGGTGCTGGCGATTCTGGTGACGATTGCCGTGCGTCCGGCGCGGCATGGGATCGAGAGTGAGGGTCCGCAAATTTTGGCGGAAGCGGTGAATGCGTACCAGAGCGGTGGAGAGCGCGGCGCTCACGACTATTTGGAAGAACTTTGGCACACCCAGCACGTGCGGGCATTCGTTTTTGATCCATCGGGCCATGAACTCTCTGGCCGGAAAGTGCCGTCCTGGATCGAGGGTGCCCGGCAGGGCAGTGCATCTCAGGGCGACCCACCTCAGGGTGGCCCAGCGCGCGGCGGGCCGCCGCGCCACCATGGGTGGATGGACAATCTGCTGCCCGACCGCATCATGCGGCAGGCGCTGACGCTGGATGGAAAACGGTACACCATGGTGTTGGAGTTGCCGCCGGGACCAAGAGTATTTTTCGGGCCGCATGACATCCCATTGCTGGGAATCGCGATTGCGGTCATTACGTCGGGACTGATGTGCTACCTGCTGGCGTGGTCGATGACCAGTCCGGTGACGCGTTTGCGAAAGGCGGCGCAGAGCCTGGCGGCGGGCGACTTGAGCGCGCGCGCGGGCGCGCCCGTGGGTGGCCGGCGCGACGAACTGACAGAGTTGATGCGCGATTTTGACCGCATGGCCGAACGGATCGAAGGGCTGGTGGACTCGCAATCGCGGCTGCTGAAGGATGTTTCGCACGAACTGCGATCTCCGCTGGCCCGGCTGAGTGTGGCGCTAGGGCTGGCGCGGCAACGGGCCATGAAGGATGCCGCGCCGCAACTAGCGCCGGAACTTGCGCCAGAACTTGAAAGTGCGCTGAACCGGATCGAACTCGAGGCCGACCGGTTGAATCAACTGATCCAGCGCTTGCTGACCATTTCGCGGCTGGAGTCGGGAACCGACGGCATGCGCAAGACGCGTTTGTCACTGCGGGAGTTGGTGGAGCAGGTAGCGCACGACGCCGAGTACGAAACTCCGGGGCGGGGCTGCCGCGTAACCGCGAAGACCGACGCCGCGGATGAATTTCTGGTCGAAGCCGACCCTGATTTGCTGCGGAGCGCGGTGGAGAACGTGGTGAGGAACGCCACGCGTTATACTGCTGAAGGCACGACGGTGGAGGTGCGACTGGAGCGGCAGCGGGCCGCGAATGGTGAGGAGGAAATCATTGTTCGCGTGCTTGATTCCGGTCCCGGCGTTCCAGACGAAGCGCTGCCCAAGATATTTGAGCCCTTTTATCGGCTGGACGACGCCCGCAACCGGCAGACCGGGGGGGCGGGTCTGGGTCTGTCGATCGCGGACCGGGCCATCAGGCTGCATGGCGGGCAACTTCGCGCATCCAACCGAAAAGAGGGTGGGTTAGAGGTTGAAATCCGGATTCTGGCTGCACCGCCTGTCTAGCGGTTTGCTCTTCCCGCTCATTCCTGATACACAAATATATTTCAGCCACAAGCTTCAGTCTCCGTGACGGCTGGCAGGGAACCGCCTGCGAACGGGAAGCGGCGCTGGGAGAACAGATGTCGAAGAAGATAAGCTTGGTCGTTGCGCTCGCGGGCATGTGCGCCCTGAGTCTGTTCCTGCTCAACTGTGGCAGCTCCTCTTCCCGGCCCTCGGGAATTTTGTATGTGCTGACTCAGGGGATCAACGGTATAGGGAACAACGTGAGTTCCTTTTCCATCGATTTTAATACCGGCAATCTGTCGCTGATCAATTCGAACGCCAGCACGTGTCCTGCGGGGAATAACACCGACACCAACCCGTGCGGAATTCCGCTGGACATTTTGCTCGACCCTACGGGCGCGACGGCGTTCGTTCTGGACCAGGGCGTGCCGTGTGTGCAACAGGGTGTGCAGTGTGTGTCTTCCTCCGCTAGTCCTGTTCCGCCCGCGATTTACCCGTACACGGTGAACTCGGATGGGAGCCTGTCAAATCCCGGCACGCCAGTAACTTGGACCGGGAATGACACTGCAGTGGCCATGACGCGGGATGCCGCAGGACAGTTTTTGTTCGTGATCAATCAGGGCTTGTATCCTCCGCAGGCAAACTGCCCACTGAGTGGTGCGGGGTGTCCGTCGATCTCGGTATTTACCATTCACTCAACTACTCTGACATTGGCAAGTGGAAGCCCGTTCTACCTAAGCAAACTTCCGACCGCGCTTTCGGCCATTACTCCGCCGGGGTCTGCCACGGCTCAGGAACTCCTCTTCGTAACCAACAATTTCGACATTTGTACGGCCAACTGTGTTCCCCCGTCCCCGCACAATGACAATACGGTGAGCGTGTATAGCGTGAGTTCATCGGGTACCCTGACCGAGCAGCCAAATTCGCCGTATGCCGTTGCCGCGGTCGATCCGATCTCGGTGCTCGCAGTCAACACCAACCCGGCGGGTGAGAACACCGGCGGCCTGTTTGTGTATGTGGGCGCTCAAAACCAGAATGCCGGCCAGTTGTATCCGTTCCAGGTGTGCACCGAGGTCAATTTGACGGATTGCCCGCAAGAGGCTGTGACCGATAATCTGATGGTTCCGCTGGCAACCTGTCCCTTACTATCTTGCGCCGTACCGCCAACTCCGGCGGGGTCGGACCCGGTTGGCATGCTGGTGGATCCGACGAACAATTTTCTCTACGTGGTGAGCGAACTCTCGAATCAGGTTTTTGGATTTCGCATCAATACCACGGCGGGCACGTTGACTGCGCTCAGTCCGCCGTACCAGCCGACCGGATCCCAGCCGGTGTCGATGGCGATGCACCCGAGCGTAAACGCGGCCGGTCAGTCCCTCTATAGCTCGAGCGGACAGTTTCTCTACACGTCGAACACTCTGTCGAGTAACATTACGGGCTTTACGCTGAGTACGACGAGCGGATCAATGAGCAGTCCGATCACGGTGGTCGCCCCGGCGGCGCCGAGTGGGATGACGGCGCACTAGCGCTCAGGTGGGCATCCGAAGAATCAAATAGCCTCCGATGAAACCGAAGACCAGATCTGGGGACCAGGCAGCGACCGCAGGCGGGAGCTGACTCAAATTGCCCATCGCTTCGAACAAGCCCGAGATCGTCCAATAGACAACGCCGATGCCGATAGCAGTTGCAACCCCTGTCAGCGCGGAGCGTTTGCCGGCGGAAAGCGCGAAGGGAATGGCGAGGACGGCCATCACCAGCGTGATCAGCGGGTAGGCAATTTTCTTTTGCAGTTGCACGCGCAGGCGCACCACGTCAAAGCCGCTCTGCTCGAGATCATGAATGTAGCGCCGTAGTTCGTCGTAGTTCATTTCCGACGATTGTTTGACTTCCTTCTTGAAGTAGGCGGGCGCTTCGGCCAGTTCGGGATAGGTGGCGGCATCGAACTTGCGGTAATTCTCGATGGCGGAGCCGCTCAGGCTGCGCTCCCATCCCTCCTCGTAAACCCACCGGCCCATGGAGTTCGACCAGTGCGCGCGGTCGGCGGAGATGCGGTGCGTGATCTGGAAAGTATGTGGATCGAACTGGAACACGGAGACGCCGCCGAAAACATCGCGGTCGGGATCGAAGAATTGATAGTAATAAATGTCAGAGTGCTGGCCGAAGATCCACTTGCGGTCGGGGCGAAGATAGGTTTGCGCGGGTTTGCCCTTGATTTGGTT
>JBEKYF010000006.1:0-61518 GCA_049511255.1 Terriglobales bacterium
TACGCCAGCAGAACCCCGGTCACCGTCAGCGCCACGTCATACCACTTCAACTGGAACGGTTCCTTCATCAGCCGGGTCGAGACGAAGATGCAAATCGCCATGGCCACCAGCAGCAGCGAGCTTAGAAAAAACAATAGAGCGGAAGGTCCTTGAAAATATTCCACCGCCTTCAACCCGTAGTGCAGTGTGTATGCTGCCCAGGCCAGTTGCCAGGCGCGAAAATAGTTGTGACGGTTCTGCTCGTACAGGTAGGTGAAGACCAGAAGCACCAGCAGGGCTACGGCCCCAGGGATCAGCACCAGACCTGTGGCAACGCTATGCATGGATTAACGTTCCCTCATCACGCGTAACTGTGGCCCGGATGGAATTGTCTTTGGCCTCAACGCTGGCCTAATCCTGTCACACCAGACAGATCGAAACAACAGGTGTCTTCCGGCAAGTTCCGCCCTGGGCACAGCGTTTTCAAAATTATCTTCTTATGAGATGCGATGCCGCTATACCGATCCTCTCCCGAAGAGTTACCTTCGTAACCTAGTAGCAACCCATTATGCCTCGCTGGGATTGCCCAAAGCCTAGAGCCAAAATCCCAATCCCGCTATACTCAAGAGTCATGCTTCGCGTTCGATTCGCGCCGTCTCCCACCGGCTTTCTGCACGTCGGCAGTGCCCGCACCTTCATCTTCAATTGGCTCTATGCCCGTCACAACGGCGGGACTATGGTCCTCCGCCTTGATGACACTGATATTGAGCGCAATACCGACGCCTCCGTCAACTCCATCTTCGAAGGCCTGCGCTGGCTCGACCTCGGATGGGACGAGGAATACAAGCAATCCGAACGCCTGGCCCTGCATCGCCAGATCGCCGACGCCATCTTTCAGAAGGGACTGGCCTACCGCGATTTCACCCCCGCCCACGCCGGCGACAGCGAAAAATCCGGCGCCAATCAAACCTGGGTCTTCAACCCCGGCATGCGCGAACTTCCGCGCGCCGAAAGCGACCGCCGAGCTGCTTCGGGAGAGCCGTTCGCCCTGCGCTTCCGTGTGCCGCGCGGAACGGGCGAGGAAGTCCGCTTTGCGGACGCCGTTTACGGCGAGCAGGTCAAAGCCGCCGATGACATTGAAGACTTCGCCCTGCTGCGGTCAGACGGCATGCCTACGTATCACCTCGCCTCCTGTGCCGACGACATCGACCTCCGTATCAGCCACATCATACGTGGCCAAGACCACCTCTCGAATACATACAAGCACGTGCTCATTTTCGAAGGCGCTGGAGCCAAGCCGCCGCAGTTCGCGCATCTTCCGCTGCTCGTTGCCCCTGACGGATCGAAGCTCTCGAAGCGCCGGCACGGTCCGGTGGTGAGCGTCACCACCTACCGCGACGCTGGATTTCTTCCGGAAGCCTTCATCAATTTTCTATGCCTGCTAGGCTGGTCGCCAAAGGACGATCGCGAAAACATGACCCGCCAGGAACTTATTGATGCTTTCTCTCTTGACGGCATCAACCGCGCTAATGCCGTGGTGAATTTCAAGGAGCCCGCCGCGACACCCGAAGAGACCTTCGATCCCAAGGCCATCTGGCTGAACGCTGAACACATCCGCGGGCTTTCGATTGACGAGCTCAGCGCCCGCCTGATTCCAATTGTCCGCGCCGCCGGATTCCCAATCACGCCGGAGAAAATGCTCGCCATCACCCCGCTCATCCGCGAGCGTATCAAGCTTCTGCGCGACGTCCTCACTGCTGCCGACTTTTTCTTCGTGGACCAGCTCCCGCCCTACGACCCAGCCGAGCTCATCCCGCAGAAGGGCGACGCCGCCATGGCGCTCAAAGTTCTAACCCGCGCTCGAGAAGTCCTGGCGCAAACTGAATTCAAACACGACTCGTTGGACCAAGCTCTTCGCGCCGCAGCGCAGGAACTAGGGCTCAAAGCCGGGCAGATGTTTCAACCCATCCGGGTAGCCGTCTGTGGTCGCAAAAATGCGCCGCCATTGTTTGAGACGCTCCAGGTTCTGGGACGGGAAACTACATTGGCACGAATCGATCAGGCGGTAGAGAAGCTGCAGTGTCGCGCGCAGTTCACGCCCTGATAGCCGGAATCGAGTGCCGCCACTCGTTTGTACTCCTCGAGCGCTTCGAAATTCCGCTGCTGATCCGCAAGAGCGTCTGCCAGCCTGTTATGTCCATCGGCGCTGTTGGGGTCGACTTTGAGCAATTGAACAAAAGTGTCCTGTGCTTTCGCCGGAAGCTTCTGCTCGAGATAAATCAGGCCAAGCCGGTAACGCGCGTCTTCGCTGTGCGGATTCAGCGCGATCACGCGCTGCATTTCCGCCGCGGCATTTTCGAAGTCACGCTTCGTAATGTAGGCCTGTGCCAAGGCCGCGTGGGCCGGGGCGAAGTCGGGCCGCTGGTGTACGGATTTCTGAAGCTCCGCAATCCCTTCGTCCGTCTTTCCCTGACCGAGAAGTCCAACCCCGTTTTGTCCATGAAGCATATAGGCGCGGGAGCGCTGCAGCCACATCACGCCACCTACCACAATCAGAACGCCTACGAGCAGGACCGCGATCCGACGCAAAACGTCATCGCGATCCGGAGCGACCTTGGCGATGAGTGCTCCGAGAAGCAGGCCCATGAGCAGGCCGCCGACGTGCGCGGCATTGTCGGTGCGAGCGATCACTGCCCCAAAGAAGAGGTTGTAGCCTACAAACACGACCACGCTGCGAAGCGTTCCAGCCAGGGCGGCGCGTGGCAGCGAAAACTCGCCGAGATAAAAGGATGCGATCAGAGCTCCTGCTATCCCAAAGATCGCCCCGGAAGCGCCGACGCTCAAGACGATGGGATTCCAGATCACGCTCGTGAGGCTCGCCGCTAATCCAGAGATCAGGTACACCGCGGCAAACGTCCAATGCCCGTAGACCGACTCCGCTATTCTGCCGAGGCTCCACAGACACCACATGTTGAACCCGATGTGCAGCAGGCCGCTATGAACGAAAATGCAAGTCAGCAGCCGCCACCACTGGCCACTAACGGTAAGCGGCCCAAAATTGGCGCCCCAGCGCACGAGATCCTGGCCCGAGGGATTGTCGAGCATCGAAACGCCTGCCAACGCCATGGCGACGAATACCGCGACATTGATACCGAAGATGGCTTGAGTAACCGCCATCGAACTGGACTGCGACCGCAGCCATGGCGCGGGTTCGACTCGCTGGATAGGAGCATCCTCGCCGCGCTGCGCAGCTTCATGCTGCACGCACCACTGGCAAAGCTTCCTGCCGAAGGAGAGGGCTGGAAGTTGACGACCACATTGAACGCAATTTGCCATCAAAGACTAGAAGACCGCCGCGCGCCAATGGGCTTTCGGGGAAGGCTACGGACCTCTCCACGCAGATTATCACGTGCTTCATCCCGGTGGTGGCCGCGCCCGGCAAGGACATCATCGAGCTTACTTGTGACGGCATTGCTATCGCCGAGAGACGGCCAGCAGCCGCCGCGAACCCACTCTTCCATATAAAATACAAAGAGCATGAGCGCTGCGAATTCATCTTCATCCAAACCTAACGAAGCTGGCACGACCGCGCCTTCCGAGTCTCGCCCCTCGAACTTTATCCGCGACACCGTCATTGAAGATCTGAAAACGAAGAAGTACGGCGACGCGGTCATCCAGACCCGCTTTCCCCCTGAGCCCAACGGCTATCTGCACATCGGCCACGCCAAGTCCATCTGCCTCAACTTTGGATTAGCCGACGAGTTCGGCGGCAAGACTAATCTGCGCTTCGACGATACCAATCCGGAGAAGGAAGAGCAGGAGTACGTGGATTCCATTATGAAGGACGTCCGCTGGCTGGGCCTCGAGTGGGACGGTCTCTATTATGCTTCCGATTATTTCGATCAGCTCTACGAGTGGGCGATCAAGCTCATCCACGAAGGTAAAGCGTATGTTGACGATCTAAGCGCGGGAGAAATTCGCAAGCATCGCGGCACTCTCACCGAGCCCGGCAAAGAAAGTCCGCACCGCAATCGCGAGGTGAAGGAGAACCTTGACCTTTTTGAGCGCATGCGCAAAGGCGAGTTCCCTGACGGATCGCGCGTGCTGCGCGCCAAGATCGACATGGCGTCGCCAAACCTGAACATGCGCGATCCGGTCATGTACCGCATCCTGCACGCCGAGCATAACCGTACCGGCGGCAAGTGGTGCATCTATCCCATGTACGACTACGCGCACGGCCAGTCCGATTCCATCGAGCACGTGACCCACTCCATCTGCACGCTCGAATTTGAAGATCATCGCCCGCTTTACAACTGGTTTATCCAGCAACTCGGCATTTTTCCGTCCCAGCAGATGGAGTTCGATCGCCTCAGCCTTACCTACACGCTGCTCAGCAAGCGCAAGCTGCTCACGCTGGTGCAGGAAAAACGAGTCACCGGTTGGGACGATCCGCGCATGCCCACGCTTTCCGGCATACGGCGCCGCGGCTACACGCCGGAGGCGATCCGTAATTTCTGCGCGGCCATCGGGGTTTCGAAGACGAATGGCACGCTGGAACTTGCGATGCTCGAGCACTTCGTCCGCGAGGACCTGAACAAAAGCGCGCCGCGCGTCATGGCTGTGCTGCGGCCATTGAAGGTCGTGATCGATAACTATCCGGAAGGTCAGGTTGACGAAGTCGACGCGGTCAATAATCCCGAGGACGCAAGCGCCGGGAAGCGCAAAGTGCCATTTTCCAAGGTGCTCTACATCGAGCAGGACGATTTCCGCGAAGACCCGCCCAAGCAATATTACCGCTTGTCGCCCGGGCGAGAGGTGCGGCTGCGTTACGGCTACTTCATTACGGCGAAGTCGGTAGTGAAGAGCGACCGGGGAGGAGTGGTTGAGGTGCACTGTACGTACGATCCGGCGACGCGCGGAGGCAATGCTCCGGATGGACGCAAAGTGAAGTCGACCATCCACTGGGTGTCAGCCATGCACGCTCTCGATGCCGAAGTGCGGATCTACGACAAGCTTTTCACCAAGGAAGACCCGAATCAGGTTGAAGAGGGCCAGGAGTTCACTGCGAACTTAGATCCGAACTCGCTGGAAGTGATCGCGCATGCCAAGTTGGAGCCATCGCTGGCAAATGCGCCAATTGAAGGACGCTATCAGTTCGAACGCCTTGGATATTTTTGCGTGGACCCGGATTCCAAGCCCGGACATCTTGTGTTCAACCGCACCGTGGCGCTGAAAGATACCTGGGCGAAGGTCGAGAAAAAGATCGAGAAAAAATCCGGAGCATAGACCCTTCGGTAGAAGCGCGGCTTCCCGCGTCTCCGGCGGAACCCTCACAGCACCCGGCACGCCTCGTCAAACTCAAGACGCGGGTTGCGGGGAAACAGCTTGCTTCGATCACCGTAGCCGAGATTGCACAGGAAGTTCACTTTCCATTTGCCGTCGGGGAAGAATTCAGCGTTCACTTTCGCCGGGTCGAAGCCGGACATGGGGCCGCAATCAAGTCCCACAGCTCGAGCGGCGAGTATGAAGTAGCCTCCCTGCAGCGAACTGTTGCGGAAGGCCGTCTCATCGATCAATGCCTTGTTGCCCACGAAGTAGGAGCGCATATCGGCGTGGGGAAATAACTTGGGAAGCTTCTCGTAGAACTCTGTGTCCCACGCGACAATGACAGTTACGGGCGCTGCTTTTGTTTTTTCGACATTGAGCGGAGCGAGGGCGGGCAGAAGGCGCGCCTTCGCAGCTTCGCTTTCGAGAAATACGAAACGGGCGGGAGTAGAATTCGCGCTGGTCGGACCCATGCGCGCCAGCTCATAAACTTCGCGCAGCGTTTCCACGGACACACGCTTGGGAAGCCATGCCGAATGTGTTCGGGCCTGGCGGAATAACTGGTCTAGCGCATCGCTGGAGATTTTGGTTGAGTGCGCGGCGGCATATTGTGTTTGTGTCATCGTTCCTGCCTCCTGTGGTTTTTGTCCATTTTCTTCGATGCTATAGATCACCAAGAGATTCGAGACCGATGAGCAAGAGGGTGAGAAGGCACATCATGCGGGAATCGCCGCGCACTGCTTCGTGTTACACAATTACTTCCAGAGTCCGCCGGTGTGCACCATCCACAGATCTGTGTCCGGCGAACTGATCACGTCAAAGGGCATCCAGAAATAACCCCTCTGTCCCCAACTGTCGCCCCAACTGTTCTGCATCAGCGCCAGTTGTTTCGTCAGGTCATAACCCAGGCAGAGCACCTCATGGCCGCCTTCCTGCTGTTCGCCCGGCTGTGGTATGGGCATAATGCCGGTGTCCGCAACCTGCTGGCTCATGAACGACTCGTAGACCACGAATCCGACCAGCACCAGCCACGGTGTTGGGTCAGCTAAGCAACTGAGAAAGTCAGGCAACGTTCCGATGCGGTGATACGCGCCCGTCTTGTACTTGAGCGCGTTCTCCTCCTGCTCCGCAGTCGGAGCAACTAACTTGCCCGCAATGTAGGGATATAGCGATGCTTCGCAGCAACCTTTCGCGGTGAGCACTTGGCAACCGGTGCGCGGCATCGCGCCGTCGTCTTTCGGGAAGGAACCATCGGCAATCAGTTCCTCGACATACAGACACTGCGGGCTCAGGATCGGCGAGGTCCTCTCATACTTCCGCGCGATCCATTCGCGCACGGACGAGAAGGCGTGCCCGGTGCAGCTACCTTCTTCGCCCTGATCCTTGATCGGTCCGCCCCATTCCCGCAGATCCACATGTTGCGGGACTGGCTCCGCTCGCGGCGAAGCCCGGTACATCCGATCCCGCACATCATGAACGTCGCGGAGTGCGCCAAACTTGCGGTTGGTCACTGGAGTCGTCCCAAAGTCACCGACCGCACAAGTTTCGAGTGCCGATGGAGTTTCAGTTTCCGAGTCACCGCATCCACAGCCGCGTTGCCAGTCGGCAACAGCAGAATGCTGTTGTAACGGTCCGTGAAGGTGGAGACGCTATAGGGCGGCGTGGTCCGCATGCTTTGGGACGAAGCCGCGTTCTCACAGGATGGAATCACTGCCGTGATTGCATTCACCGTGCCTGCCACTAAGTTGGCAAGTAGAGTAATTTTCGTCTGCGTGTTCGAATCGCTCACCTGTGCGACCTGAAGCACAAGCTGCTGATCGGCCTGGTATGCATTAACAGCCGCTTGCAACTCCTGGCAAACGCCCGGTGCGGATCCCGACGAGGCCTTGGCGAAGTCAGCAGCCAGCGTCTTGATGGCCGCTGCGTCGGCATTAATCTTCGCTGCCAAGTTGCCGTCCACCGGTTGGCCGTTGGCCACGGCGACGATTTGCAGAATGTTGATCAGCGCCGGCGCCGCCGCGGCCAGAATGGAATCAAGCGTTGACACCCAAGCGGTCGAACATGCGGTGCACAACATGGCAAGAGACAGCGAAACGACAAGAGCTTTCCTCATAAATAGCTTCCCCTTTGATTTTTTCAGAAATTGAGTTACTTACTTTGAGTTGAGGCCGTCATATGGCGAAGGCAGCCAATGTGCCACAATGACGGCCAGCGGCGCAAAGATCGCCGCGGCGGTGGCATGGTTCATCCAGAACGCAGCAATTGCCGGCGTGGCGGCGTTCGCGAGCGTGGTAAGCAGTAGCACAACAGTGGGCAGATAGGCAGCGTACTTTTTCAAGATAGTATCTCCTTATGATCGTGTTACACTTATGTTATTGGAGCAGTGTGATGAAATCGGTTAAGCCTTGATGCCGGACTCATACGCCGCCCATGGCGAACGCTTCGTCAGGGTTTCCCGGCGGAACAACAATCCCTCTTGCGCCAGGCCAACGTGGACCCATCCGTACTCAAGGATAAGTTGGTCGTATTCGATCTCGGACTTTAAGATAGCGAGTGCCACTTCCGCCGGCGTACCGAACGCGGGACAAACGAAGTCGCAGGCCAAGCCGAAGCAGTGAGCGCTCGTTACCACTCCGCCCACCGCCTGGTTTACCTCAGCCGAACGGTAGCCGCTGTGCACGACGATGGGCCTGTCCCCAAGCAGCGTTCTAATTCTTTCCATGACCGCCGCCACCAGACCCAGATTTGTAATAACGATCGGATTCGGAGTGTTGTCCAGTCCAAGGCGCGCCGCCGCTGCGGAGAAAGAAAGTTCCTCCAACGTGAAATGCTCTGAGATTTTCATGGGATTTTCAGCTGAGCCCAAGCTTCATTGCACCCACAGCATCGCTCTGGGTTTGCGGCCCTACGTCCCGCCAAACAATGCCATTCGGACAGCTCGTCGAGTACGGTAACGAGGGGTTAATGACGTCCCGGATTCACGCTGGGGTTGGAACTGTCGCAAACCGTACCCTCCCGCGTATGCCGCTTCTGGCTTCGGCCCGTACATTTCGCACCGCCCCCGGTTTACTCATCGCGTTAGTTTGACCACCATCAAGTCTGCCCTGCAATTCTGGACAGCCGTATTGGTTGACGTGTACACATCCGGCGCGGCTTCCCAGGTAATTGTGCCGTCCGTGAAGGTTCCCACACCCGCAACGGTTGAGGATTGCGGCCACGTTGGCTCCGTGCTTCCGGTTTCACACGCCCCAGAGCACGATTTCACCATGTAGATATATTGTCCGGGGTTGCCTCCGAATTGGTAATTAGGCTCCATGTAGCTTCCCACCTGGAAATTGGTGGAGTCGCTGGCATCCCAGTTTGGGCCGCCAATGTTGCAACTCGCCCGTCCAGATGGATAGCTAGAGGTCGGCCATTGTCCAAGCTGGCCCATCAAGTCGGTTGAAAGCAGGGCGAACTTCCCGGTCTGGGAAATCATCGTAATGCTGCTCTGGATGTCGAACACCCAACTCCAGCTCGTGTTGTATTCGTGCGCGATCCGCCTTACCTGACCGAGTGTGCCGCCAGTGCCGACGAAGTTCGGCACTCCGGGCGAGACGTTCACCGGGGAGAAGAACATGAGTTCGCCGACGCCCCAATCGGGCAGTGTGCTTAGCCAGTTCACCGGGAACGGAACAAGCGCGCCGACATGAAAAATCCATGCCGTGTCGTTGATGTTGTCGTTGGTGCTGCCGTAATGCTCATCACCATAGAGGAACGGTGAGGCTGGTCCCTGGTTGGAAAGCGGCGTGGCAGGATTCGCGTAGGAACTGAACTGCGGCGTGTGATTAGGATCGGACGCCTGCCCGGTGGCCCCATTCCAGTTATGGCCGGAGCAGTAGTAAGATTGAGCAGTGCCAAGGCCGGTGTTCCGCCACGTGACTGTTCCATCTGTGGTATTGCTCCCCGGAGTCTGGTTCCATGTCGGCGGGGAGCTTCCGCTCGTGCCCTCGCCGCCGGATGTGATGATCTGATAGATGTAGCCACCGGCATTGCCGCTGCTGGGCTGGATGCGGTAGCCAAGAACATTATAGAGGTGGCTAGCCGTCCAACCTCCAGCCCCGATGCCGCAGTGTTTGACGCTGTCCGTGCCGATCTGCCAAATGTAGGGGCCGTCGTTGTACACTCCCTGATAAAAGCTAGTCGCATCCAGCCAGACGTAGCTGTCGCTCAAGGCCGTAAAGGTGTCGTGGAGGGTGAACAGATCGGGGATTCCGCCGTTCGCAGCCGCGCCCCATTGGTCGGCGACCGCGCCGTTCGGGCTCGGACTCGAAACCAGCGCCCCATTGTGCGTGACAATGCCAGTCTGCGTATTGTAGAGGTCGCATCCCGATTGCCCGACTGTCCAAGCGGTGACATAAGTGCCTGTGCCTTGGTCGCCGGTATTCGAGAAGGCCATCGCAAACACGGTGTCATCCAGGCTGGAGGTCATCAGCCCGCTCCATGTTGCGGTGAAACTCCCCCCGGTGTAGCCGTTCACGGAGTTGGTCAGGCAGTTCGAGCTGTTGTAATCGAACATCAGCGTCGGAGTCAGAGAGGCAGAACCCGGCGTCATCACCACCACGTTGCTGTAAAGTTTCGTGCCGCTGAGTTGGTAGATGATGTTCGACGCAGTATGCGACCAGACACCCAAATTGCCTGAACCAAGCGAGAGCAACGGGCTGGTCATCGCCGCCGTCATCGTGATCGGATTGAACGTCATCACGACTTCGATGATGCCATTGCCGTGAATTAAATCCATCTCCCTGACCAAGAGGCCTGTGTCGTTGTTGTTCCAGGCAGTCGGGAATGGGTCGTCGTAGGTGAAGATGACCTGATAGCCGGAACTGGGCGTGTTCACGTCGGTGATGCGCATCATCAGATTGCCGAAGTCGGAGGGAGTATTGGAGTATCCGGCCCCGGTCAGGTTCCCGCAGGTTTCGAGTGTCAACATGCTCGTCGAGTTACAGGTGTTTGCTCCCCAGCTCGGGATCGGGTTGGTAAGGTTGACGACGCTGGTGGTGGAGTTAAAGCAGCTATAGTTGGGAGGGCCGCAGACCGACGCAGCACCATATGCCGCAGGGCCCGAGTCCACCCCGCGACCCGAGTACGTCCCTTGCCCGAAGGCAGGAAGGCAAAGCAATACAACCGCCAAAAATTTCTTCATCGCTCTTTGCTCCCCAAGAAATCGCATTCCTCGCTAAACAGCGTGAGACCTTTGCACGACGCACTGACTCGTGCGCTCTGCGCCTGAAGTTACCCTGGGCTTCGCTATAATATTAGTTTGCTCTTCCCCCCCGCCATTTGCGCAGGGCTTCATGGAAAGGGAACTATGCCGACTGACGTGGTCATGCCCCAGATGGGCGAATCAATTTTCGAAGGAACCATCACCAAGTGGCTGAAAAAGCCCGGTGACAAGGTCCAGCGTGACGAGCCCCTGTTCGAGATTTCCACCGACAAGGTCGACGCCGAAATCCCCGCGCCCGCCAGCGGAATTCTTCAGGAAATCAAGGTTTCCGAAGGCAACACCGTTCAGGTCAACACCGTCGTCGGTGTGATTGGCGACGGCAGTGGCGCTTCCACTTCCGTTCCCGCCAAGGCCGCTGCGCCCGCTCCTGCTCCTGCCGCTCCGGCACCGGTAAAGACAGAAGCCCAGGCTCCGCCCGTGCCTGCCGCCAGTGCTCCCGAGGACGAAGAAGATTCCCACGTCCGCTCTTCCCCGCTCGTCCGCAAACTCGCCCGCGAGCACAATGTGGATCTCGCAAAAGTGAGCGGCACCGGCACCGGCGGCCGCGTCACCAAGCAAGATGTCCTCGATTTCGTCGAGCACCGTACGGCTGCTCCAGTTGCGGGCCCTGCTCCCCGTCGAGCCTCAGCCCCTGCGCCGGATGTCATTCCAGGCGACCTTGTACCCATGTCCCAAATGCGCAAGATCATCGCGCAACGCATGATCGAATCGCGCCGTACCAGCGCTCACGTCCACTGCATGTTTGCGGTGGATATGACTCGCGTCGTCAATTTGCGAAACAAGCTCAAGAACGGCTTCGAGCAGCGCTACGGCGCGCGGCTTACGTTCATGCCGTTCTTCGTGCGCGCCGCCATCATCGCCCTGCAGCAATATCCGATCGTCAACAGCTCGCTCGAAGGCGACAATATCCGCTACCACAAGCACGTCAACGCTGGCATTGCCGTCGCGCTCGATTGGGGACTCATCGTCCCCGTTCTCAAGAACGCCGATGAACTCAACTTCCTCGGACTGCAGCGCGGCATCACCGACCTCGGCGAGCGCGCCCGTTCGAAGAAGCTCATGCCGGCTGACGTCGAAGGTGCGACCTTTACCATCACCAACCCCGGCCAGTTTGGCGCCGTCTTCGGCTTGCCCATCATCAACCAGCCGAACGTGGCTATCATGGGCGTCGGTGGTATCACCAAGCAGCCCATAGTGATCACCGACAAGGACGGCGCGGATTCCATCGCTATCCGTTCTGTCGTTCACCTCACGCTGGGCTACGACCATCGCATTGTCGATGGCGCCGTGGCTGACCAGTTCATGGCGGTCGTAAAGAAGACTCTCGAGAACTGGAGTGAAGAGGTCGGCTAGCGCGCAGCCTTTCATGGCAAAGTCACTATGAGCAGCGAACTCACAAAACTCCTTTACTTCAGCCCACATAGCCGTGCGCTTGTTGTTGTTCAGATAGCGTCAAACTAATGGCGCTTCCCCTAGAAGTAGCGGGCCGTCTTCTGAGCGTTCGATGAAATATCGAGCCACGTCATCGCGGAGTCCAGGTTTGGTTCCGGTCCACCGCCACAATCCTTGGTAATCTCGCGCGATGTCGGTTGCGGGATTGAAGTCCCACTTTTGCAGGAGCGCCCAGCGATCACCATAAGCGCGCAACGCTTTGCTGCCGTGAAAAGCGTGAGCGGCGAAATTGTCGATGCACCCCATCGGCGAGCGGCCTTCGATGCGATCCAATTTCGCGGCACGCGCTTGCCAATTGAGTACGGCTTCTACGTAAGGCCCCGTGCACCGCTTCATCTCCGCGGCCACATTCGTCGCGTGCACCAACCCGAAAGCCATGTGCCAATCCCCGCTGCCCAAAATACAGGTGTCCAGCATCCCACCCACCATATCGAAAGCATCCCGGCGCCACGCCCACGCGCCTCCGGTTGCTCCTGGCGCATGACCGAACGGAAAAGCTTTCGACGGTTGGAGCTTGGCGTAGTAAGTATCGGTTCCTCCGCGCCGCGCTCTCCGGGAACTCAGGAATTCAGTTTGGTGCATGTAATTCCATGCAAAGCTCGTGCTCATGCGGTAAGGGCGGTGACCGAGATGGCTGGTTGCCGTTTCGCCAGTCAGGTCGGCATATGTGCTGAACAACTGAACAAAGCTGTGGTGCTGGAGCATGTGGATTGCCTCCAGCGCCCAGTCATGCCGCGTGAAGTGGAAGTCACCGTCCACATAACCACCGTATTGCCAGTCGGGCGGGAAGCGGCGCACGCCCTCATTGATGGCGCATTCCTTGATCCAAAGGCTGGAGTCGGTCCGCAGTTGCAAATCGAGCGGATTGTCGGCGCAGGTGACCTCGTGCGGCCGATCTCCGAAGGCGACCTCGACGACATGCAGCGCGATGTTCGGACTGGCCTCCATGTGAAACCGAAAATCATGGAAATTTTCTCGTCTGCGCTGCCAGCGGTACGGGTTTGAATACACTGAAACAACGTGCAACTTCTGAGTCTCGGAGTACTCCACAAACTCGCGATGCACGTTTGGATGCTTGAAAGTCACAGCGTTTCCTCTCGATCTTGTACCGCCAGCCACTTTGCTAGAGCGTGTTTCTTGATCGGGTCAACTGAGGCTCTTGATTTTCGATGACCGGATCACCCGGTCACCCGATGATTCGAGTTCTGTAATTCCTTATTTCCAGAAGTGCAACACGATCTGCACCATTACCACCACAACTCCGACCATCGAAGCGTAGGCTGCGGTCCTTCCTGATTGTTCCCCGCGCACAATTTCTAGGTTCTTTACCCGCTCCGCCAAGTTAGCGTGCTCGCGGTCATACATTTCACGCCGAAGATAATCCTGACGCTCCTGGTTGATTTGGTCGCGGAAATTATTCATCTCTTCCAGGCGGTAATCGAGGACCTCATTCGCCTTTTGGATTCTGGCATCTGCCGCCTCATGGCGCAGGTCCTCCGCTCGGACTTGCGCTTCCAGCGCGTCATCGCACCGTCGGAACTCAGCCTCCGTTGCCTTCCGCTCGGCTTCGAGGGTTCGATCAATGAACTGAAGCAACGGCAACCGGACAAACGGAGTTCGACGCGAATCGTTCTCGCTCATTTAGCGCACCTGTTCTTCGATTTCACCGTTTGGATGTTTTTCACAGTGGATAGTCAACATGCAGCGCTGTCGAATACCGCGAATACTTCGGCGGCATGCTGCTGTCATAACTCCTCAAGAAATAGTCTTGTGCTCGCGCGTACCGCGTGAGCGTAAAGCTGCTGCTCGTGAAACGGCCTACAAGGTTGCCGTTGTAGCCGACTCCCCACCCCTCGTCTGAATACCGCACTTCGCTGATCGTTGTAAGCGCCGGCCCTTGTGCCTGCGACTTGGTCGACAATGTCAACGCGATCAGCAGCACCAACGCCAGGGAAATCACCACCTTCGCCACCATCGGGAAACACTTGTCTGCAAGTGATCTGGGCATCTCTTGTTCTCTCCTCGTGAGCGCGCGCGACCCCAATTCGGGCCAATAAGAAAGCCGCTCTGCCGAGCGGCGCCCCTTTCGCATATTCCCTCCCAACTCAATTCCGATTGCTAGTCTGAACTCCGCGGCTCGCTCTCAACTCGCGACTCCAGAAATCGCCGTACACTCTCCACATAAACGTCCGCGAAGTCGACCACCGGCCTTCGCGTCTCGATCATCACCATGGCCGCTTCGATTTCCCACTCCATCGCACATAATACCGCCAGCGTCATCATCGCCGCCCGGTGCACCCCTGCCGCGCAATGAACATAAAGCCGCGCCTCCGGGTCGTCCAGTGCTTCCAGCGCAAAATCAACTCCGCGTTTCAGCAGCTCCGGAGGCTTCGGCAAAAAATCATCGTCGGTTGGATTCCACAGCACGCGGATCCCGTGCGGCTCCGCGAGCGGCCGGTCATCGAACTCGATCTGCATGTTGAGCACGTGGGTCACACCGGCTTGCGCCAGTTCTTCCATGTTCCGCGCATTCCATATCCCACCGCCCAGCGCAACTCGTTCCGTGACCCAGGTCATGTCCATGCTGCGTTCCGTCCGCTTTCCCGACGCCATCCCCAATCTGCGTTTTACAATTATTCTGATTCTACGTCACCTTTTACGTCGTCCTCGCCACCACGGATGGCCGGGAACTCTTCGTACAACCCAGCTTCTCGAGGAGCGACTTTGCCACCGACTCCTGATTTTGCCCCGCCCGCCTAAATAGAAAAAGGGCACGATTTGCGTCGCGCCCTTCAGAATCTTTTCTTTTTTTGACTCTTATATTCAGAATATCAAATCAGAGGGGGGTAGGTGGACAAATTTCCGAGATTTATTTTCGCCTTTATTTGAGTCACTTACCTCGAAATTGTAATTTTTACTCTCTTGACAAGTTTTTTGACCTCTCGTCGCCGGAGGCAATTTATCCATCAGACCCCCCGCTAGCAGTATTCTCGAGAGTTGGTCGAGCGCGTCCTGTAGGAGCCGTTGGACCATTCTACGGTTACAACCGAGCAGCCGCGCAACCTCGTCTAGGGTATATTCCTCCAGAACGTTCATAGCCAGCAGCTTTTTTTTCAGTGGGTTCAACTTCTCGATCGCCCGCTCCATGTCGGCAACAAAGATCACCACGTCCTCAAAGTTTCTCATCGTGTATGACGTGACCCGTGACCGGAAGAACTCGCGTCCCAGCAGCGACGGCAGCCTTCCCACCTCGACCGAGGCCCGGGCATAACGCCGCAGTAGCGCCACGGTGCGCCTGCGGTAGGGCCACAGTTCCATCTCCGTTTCGCCAAACACCATCGACGGCGGCGGTTCTGCCTGCCCCATCAGACTCCATGCTTGCGTGCTCGTCGTTTGTGTATTTGTCATGCCCATACCTCCATCGCGGCCACGCCCTCCAGATATTCAATCCGGGCCGGGCTCTGAACGTTTTCTTCTTGAACATCCCTTCCTTGCGCGCGCGCTTTGCGGCGGCGCGCTTTGCGGGGCGGCGCCTCCCCCGGGTTTGGCATTGCCGCCAGACGCACACGGCAATTGGCGCAATACACTCCGCTGGCTCCCTGCAGACGCAGCCACAATCCGCCGCACCGCTCGCAATACTTCAGTTCGACTTGGACTTCCTGGCCTTCCATCCTGCTTATCAAGTTCATGATTGCCTCTCCGTATGAAATGGAAAACACTCAAACCAACAAAAAAACCCTGGTGCCGATTTCTTGGCCCAGGGCTCGTTTCTCTTACGATGACCTGTGATGCTATTTAATTGGAGATAAAGCAGTTACTGCAGCTTGGCGGCTATTCCCGTCTCCGGTTGCCGGAAGTAACCCTCCTCGTAGCCGGACTTGAGCACCTGCCCGTTCTGAATAATGATGCTCAAACGCCCGTTGAAGTGAATGGCCTGCAACAACCGCTGCATCGCTGCCGAGAGCACTTCCGCCGACCGTACCTTCCGACGGAACTCACCGAAGCTTCTTTCTTCGTTCTCGTGGAATTGTACTTCTATCATGGCTGACAACCTTTCCTGCAGTATAAGTATGTTATGAGACATATAATTAAATTATGCTATAGCTACAAAACGACTAAGTCAAGAACTGTATTTCCTTATAGATGTTACACTTCTGTCAAACATAGCGATTGGCTATTGGAGCGTGTTATACTCCAGCGATGAAATTCCGCATGCTTCAAGAAAATCTCCGCACGATTCTTTGGGAGCGCATTGATGCAGGGGAACTCACTGGCTTGCGTCTAGCGGACCAGACCGGCTTCAGGCAAGCCCACGTCTCCAACTTCCTGAACCGCAAGCGCGGGCTCAGCCTGGAAGGCATGGACAAAGTTCTGAACGTACAGCATCTTTCGGTGCTGGATCTTATCGACCCGACGGAAGTCAACAAGCGCGCCTCTATCCTCCTGCCAAGCGAGGACGAATTCGACAACGTAGTGGTCGCAGACCCGCATATCGCAGCCTTCGAGGCGCTGATCCTGAGCATGCACGTCAAGGAGATCCTGAAGTTCAAGAAGAGCTTCCTCAAGCGCTTGAGGGAGGAAGTGGAAGGCGACCGCAGCGACTGGGAACGCTTTGTGATCATCAAGGCGGATACAAAGGAAGGAATGAGCATGTATCCCCGGACGATGCCTGGCGCCGTCCTACTGCTCGACCGCCACTATAATTCGCTGATTCCCTACCGCAAGGGCGAAAGTAACATATACGCTGTGCGTAAAAATGCGACTTGCACCATCAAGTATGTTGAAACTGCGGACGCCCACTTGATCCTGCGTCCGCAAAACCCCGCCTACCCGATTGAAGTAATAGCCCTCGAGGATGGTCAGAACCCCGGCGACTATATCGTAGGCCGCGTGTGCTACGTGGGGATCGAAATGTAGGCGTAATAAGTAGGGAGTAACAGGTAGGGATGTTATGGCTAGAGAGGATACTAATGAGGAATGTACTAACGTAGAGCGTGCGTTGGCTCAGAAAATGTTAGGGCGGACACTCCTCTGCACCCTGACAGTATTGTCTCAGAAGATCGCTCAGCGCGAGGGGAGTCTTTGGCGCCACGTCGCCGATCACAAAACATTGCAGGCCCTGGCGCTGCACGCCAGCGACGGGTCGGTGCCGCTGGATAAGTTTTGAACGAAGCGATAATCTCAGAAAGCAGTTTCGCGCCTTAAAAATCTTTATGAACTGGAAAATCTCCGCTCTGATTCTGGCCGTGCTTTTGGCCACTGTGCCTGCCTGTGCCCAACACTCCTCTTCCGAGCCGGTACTGGATGTTTCCGCCATGGATAAAACCGTTGATCCGTGCGTGGACTTCTATACGTACTCATGCGGCGGGTGGATAAAAAAAAACCCGATTCCGCCGGACCAGTCGAGCTGGAGCACGTATGGCAAACTCGAGGACGAGAACCGCGCGCAGTTGAGGACGATTCTGGAAGAAGCCACGAAAGCGAATGGCGCGCGGGATGCACTGACGCAGAAGATCGGCGATTACTACGCATCGTGCATGGATGAGGCAGCCATCGAGAAGCTTGGAGTCAAGCCTTTGTTGCCGGAACTGAAGCGCATCGCGGGTCTGAGCTCGAAGCAGGATCTGGCGGTATATGCCGCGACCGCACAGTTTCCGCCGTCGCTCTACGGTGAGGGAACGCTGTTCAGTTTCCGCTCGAATCAGGACTTCAAGGACTCGGCGCACGTGATCGCCGAGGCCGATCAGGGCGGACTCGGCCTGCCGGATCGCGATTACTATTTGAAAGACGATCCCAAGTCCGAAGAACTGCGCCAGGCTTACGTGGCGCACGCCGCAAAGATGTTTGAGCTGCTGGGAGACAAGCCAGCCGATGCGGCCACGGAAGCAGCGACGGTGATGCGCATCGAGACGGCACTCGCCAAGGGTCAGATGACCCGCGTCGAACGGCGCGATCCGTCCAAGCTCTATCACAAGATGAGCGTGGAGGAACTACAGAAGCTGGCGCCAGCTTTCGGCTGGAACACGTATTTCACAAAAACCGGCATGGGATCGCTTGGGTCGTTGAACGTGGTGACACCGGACTATTTCCATGTCATGAGTGAAGAAATCGAAAAAGAAAGCCTGGCAGACTGGAAAACGTATCTGCGGTGGCACGCTGCGCACGATGCGGCCACCGACCTTTCCGCTGCGTTCGTGAAAGAAAATTTTAATTTCTACGGCAGGACGCTGCGGGGACGGGAAGAACTGCCGCCACGCTGGAAGCGCTGCACGAATGACGCGGATAACGACCTGGGAGAAGCGCTGGGCCAGGCGTATGTAGCCAAGTACTTTAGTCCGGAGGCGAAGCAGGCAGCACTGAAAATTGTGAAAGAGGTCGAAGCGGCCATGCAGAGCGAGATCCAGGCGTTGCCGTGGATGGGAGCGGCGACGAAGGAGCAGGCGCTCACCAAGGTGCATACGATCGCAAACAAGATCGGTTATCCCGACACGTGGCGAGACTACAGCGCGCTGGAGATCGTTCGCGGAGATGAAATCGGCAACTCGGAGCGGGCTTCCTGGTTCGAGTTTTACCGCTGGCTCGCAAAAATCGGCAAGCCGGTGGACCGCAAGGAGTGGGACATGACGCCCCCCACCGTCAATGCGTATTACGATCCGCAGAAAAACGACATCAACTTTCCGGCGGGAGTGCTACAGCCGCCGCTGTTCAGCGCGCTGTCGGATGCTGCACCCAACTATGGTGACACCGGCGCTACCATGGGCCACGAACTGACCCATGCCTTTGACGATGAGGGCAGCCAGTTCGACGCGCAGGGCAATTTGCGCAACTGGTGGACGGAGGCCGACCGCAAGCAATTTGAGCAGCGCGCCCAATGCGTGGTCGACCAATATTCTGGATACACGATCATCGATGACATCAAAGTCAACGGCAAACTGACCAACGGCGAGGATCTAGCGGATCTTGGCGGGACGCTGCTGGCGTATCTGGCGTGGAAGGAAGACACGAAAGATCAAAAACTGGAGCCGCTGGATGGTTTGACACCGGAGCAGCGCTTCTTCGTCGCCTATGGGCAGAGCTGGTGCACGAACGAGCGTGACGAGAATAAGCGGCTGCGAGCGACGGTGGATCCGCACTCCCCGGAGAAGTATCGGGCGAATGGAGTGGTCTCGAACATGAAGGAATTTCGTGACGCATTCCGCTGCAAGCCGGGCCAGCCGATGGTACGGGAGAACCCTTGCCGCGTATGGTAGGTAAAGATCGTGTGGGGACGGCCGTCCTCGGCTGTCCAAGCCGAGCGCATCCCGGCAACTGCTGCGATCACAGCGACTCTGGATTCGCCATGAGTTTCGTATCAGGGTGCTTTAGCGATACCGCAAATCCTCGAAATTATACGCCCCTTTAGGGGCCGGGGGCCCTGACCTAGCCGCGCTCGAACGCGTGTTTTTCTTCCAACTGCTGGCGGGCTGCGGCCATCTCGGATTCGAAGCGACCTTTTTGATCCATCAGAGCGGGAAGCGCGGTGGCGTAGCGCCGGGCCATGGTGAAAAGTCCCTGCTGCGCGAGTCCTGTGGCGATTTCGGCGATGTGATCGGTGGTGGTATCGAGGTAAAGGGCCTCGGTCGGGTCGCCTAGCCACACATCTCCGCCAACCAGACGCGTCTGCCAGTACACTTTGCGCTCGATCATGCGGCCGATTTCTTCGTCGGTGGCCTTGCCGAAAACCCACTTCTTGAGTTTGAAGCTATAGTGGCGGCTGGAGAACGGCAGCGGCACCAGCTTGCCGGATTTCACGAATTCCGTCTGCTTGTGGTCGACCTCCTTGCGCAAAGCATTGATGACAGGACCTTCGGTGTCTCTCGGTTCAAGCGAAGACAGCACTTCCCGCAGCGTGGCGGAAAGATTCACGGCCACAAGCGCGCGCAGGCCTTCAGAATTCTCCAGCGTGATCACAGTATGCAAGACGTCAAAGTCCGCGCCGGACGTGGCGTGCCGGAAAGGCCATTCCAGCTTGAGACTCAGCGGGAGCCCGGTTCGCGTTACGTAAATGGTCTTCGGTGTGGGAGTTTGGGTCGGGGTGCTCATAGTCGATCCTTGCCAATGTGGTAAGTACTTATTCTAACCTGCGAGATTTGCGGGGGACGGGCGCGGACGACCGTCGCTATATCAGACGAGCCAACTGGTACAGGTTCCAGATGGCGGAGGCGCTCAACAATCCGGACAGGCCCGCCGTAACGAGCAGGCTTTGCTGAGTCTCCAGCAAATCGGCAAACACTCCGCTGACGAAGACGAAGAGGAACATGAGCATGGTCAGATGGAATCCTTGTCCCGGAAAACTAGGAGCGCCCAGAGCCAGGATGAGCAACACCGCCGCGATCAGAAGCGGCGCGGTGTTGCCGAAATATCGGGTGCGCTTCCATCCGAAATATGCGATCAGCGCCACGGGCAGGGCGAGCGTCAGCGGCGGGTTGCTGACGAAGATCGTTTGCAAAGCGCGGCGGTAGGAGACGGACGTGCCAAACGCGGCGGGCTCGAAGTTTATCCAGCGCGCGTGTAGCATTCCTTGCCAGAACAATGCAGGCTCAAAAAAATAGGCGGCAAACAACAGCACCACGGCGACTGCGACTGCGGTGGTCCAGATCGCGAGCACGGCGCGCGGCCGGACTGGCGCCACCCAGAACATGAGCGGCAAAATTACCAGCGCCAGCACGCCAAGCGAAAACTGGTTGCCCGCGGCCAGTGCCAGAGACAATCCCAGAAGCAGAATGCGTCGCCAGTTCCAGAGCACAACTTCGCGCGGAGCGTAGAGCGTGTGCGCTACGGCGATGGCGGTGAAAACGGTTCCGAACGCTCCCCATACGGCGCCCATTTCTCCCACACTCTGCGCTCCGGCCACGTTCACGATCATGGCCGGTGAAAAGCAGTAGAGGCCAAGCGCGATATATCCGCCAGCGTTGCCATAAAGACGGCGCGCAATGTACCAGAGCGAGCCTCCGAGCATGACCCCGAAAAACAGGTACGGGGTCGCGGCCAGCAACGGCTGGAGCGATTCCGGCAACCACGAACCGGGACGCAACAGAAGCGGTGCAGCAGCGACAAGGTAGTAGAGCGGCGAGCGGTCCTGATCGTAACCATCGCGCACGCTGAGATGGCCGGCGCGCCCCGCAGAAGGCACGCCGGTGGCGGCTTCGGAGCGCAACGATTCGGGAGTTCCGGCGATGGCGCCGCTGTTCCATTGTTCGAGGCCCTGGTAGATGCGCAGAGCCTGGTCGGTGTCCGGGAGCAAGGCATGCAACGTTTGCACGCGGACCAGCCAGACGCACTGCAGAAGATAGACCAGCAGCAGCGCGGCCGCGGCAAATTGCGGGGCGCGGAAAGCGTCGGAATGAAGAAATCGCCGCAACAAGGGAGACCGAGTGTTTTACCATGTTCCAGACACCAATGGATACCAATCCGCTTCCGCCCTCTGTGGAACAGTCAACGGTGCTGCCCACCTCGGACTCCGCGCCGCTCGCTTCCCCGGCGCCATCGATGCTCGCAGAAGCTCGACGCGAATCGCCTTTTCGCGAAGTTTTCGTCGGGCCCGACGGCATGTATGCGGGAACCCGCTGGCTGATTTATCTGGCCATGGCTGGCATCGTGCTGTTCATCGAAGGCGCGCTCATGCGCTTTGTCCATCCTCATGCCGGTGGGCCGATGTGGTGGGGCATGGTGATGGAAGCCGGCATGATGCTGGCCGCGATCTTGCCAGGGTTTGTCATGGTGCGGATCGAAGGGCGTCCATTCGGCGACTTTGGGCTTCCGGCACGCGGAGCGTTTGGCCGCAATTTCTGGGTAGGGACGCTGTGGGGAATCGCGTCGCTCACGGTTCTGATGCTGGTGTTGCGAGCAGCCGGAGCCTTCACCTTCGGGTCGCTCGATCTGCACGGGGGACGCATCGTCAAGTTCGCGCTGTATTACGCGGTGCTTTTCCTGGTGACGGGATTCTTTGAAGAGTTTCTGCTGCGCGGATATTCGCAGTGGGTGCTGACCAAGGGAATGAATTTCTGGCCGGCGGCGGCACTGCTTTCGGTTTCGTTCGGCGCCATCCATGGCGGAAATCCGGGTGAAGCGAAAACGGGCCTCGTGGCGGCGGGATTGATTGGCTTCTTCCTATGTCTCACGCTGCGGCGGACGGGCGATTTGTGGTGGGCCGTCGGCTTTCACATGGCGTGGGATTGGGGCGAGAGCTATCTGTACTCCGTTCCCGACAGCGGGGCGGTTCTGCCTGGACACTTGCTCAACTCCAGCTTTCACGGGCCCGTTTGGCTGACGGGCGGCTCAGTTGGTCCGGAGGGAAGCTACCTTGTTTTCGTCGTCATCGGAGTGCTTTGGGTCTTGTTTGACCGGGCTTATCCGGAGGTGAAGTACGGCGCGGACGGTGCGACGCGGACGATTTCATCTTCTTCCTGAGCCCCGCTGCCTTGGATATTATTTCTCTTTTGTTTCCCATTTTGACCCTAGCTACTCGTTGTAGGTGGGGGGGCCCCCCTCGCTATTAGAATCATTGGGTTAGGGGGAAATTCCCGTTAGATCTTTGGGTTTAAAGGACTTACAACTAAAGTCTTTGAAAACCAATAACTTAGGGTTGAATCGTCGCTTCTTTTTGGGATTTCCGCAGGGTCGCCCCCGTTCCGTGGCGCCGGATACTCGCCTCAACTTACGATTGTCAAAGAGCGTTCGCGAACCGGGCGCACCTTCGGGTCTGGCCCATCAGGAGACCATTCTCGCATCGCGCGAGTTAGGAGTCTGTGATGGCGGACACCAGCTGATTGTGATGAAAAATAACAAAGGCTCTACTCCACGGATGGGTTGTGCCTACCTGAAGAATAGCGCGGTGCTCCCGCCCACTCATTCGCAAAGTGCGCGAATGAGTGGGGCACCCGGCCGTCCGCTGTGGCATCTGCCGAGCTTTGCTCGGCTTGGACGGGCGAGGGCGCCCGTCCCCACACAATCAAGATCAACAGCGGCGGACAGGAGTGTCCGCCCTACACAACCTAGATGTCCAGGTTCTTCACGTCCAGCGCGTTGTCTTCGATGAATTTTCTGCGGGCTTCTACGTCTTCGCCCATCAGGGTGGTGAAGATGGTTTCGCACTCGGCTATGTCTTCGAGACGGACTTGCAGGAGGGTGCGGCGCTCGGGATCCATGGTGGTTTCCCAGAGCTGCTCGGCGGTCATTTCTCCGAGGCCTTTGTAGCGCTGGATGGTGTACTCTTTGCGGCCTTCGTTCAGGACGTAATCGAAAAGTTCGCGGGCGGTGTTCTTCTCGACGATCTCGGGCTCTTTCGCTCTTCCTTTGAGTGCCGGCGGCTTGCCGGATTTCTTCTGGGACTTCCCGGCTTCTGCGTTGTTAGACTCGGCGGCGCTCAGATTTTCGTTTTCGTCTTCGTTATTGTTATCCCCCTCATTTTCTTCTTCGTCTTTGTCTTTATCTTCATCCGTGGCGCTGGCTGCCGTCTTTGCGGGTTTCACCACGCTCTCGATCATGAAGGGCGGATCGAGATACTGCTCGATCTGCTTGAACTTGGCGATGAGCTGGCGGCATTCCGGGGTGGAAGCGAGTTCCCAGTTGATGATATGCTCGGCACCCTGCGCGTTCACGAAGATCAGCGCCCAGAGATTGTGTTCTTCGTCGAAGCGGGTTTCTACGCTCTTCAGCTTCAGTTCTTTTTGCAGGCGCTTGAGTTCTTTTTCGAGCTTCTCGATTTTTTTGGGCGGCGTATTTTTGTCGCCTTCGAAGTCGGCGCGCTTGGCCAGGTCGAGCTTGGGCAGCAGTGCAGTAATCTTTTCTTCCCGTATACGCTTGTTTAACTTGTCCAGGAATCCCAGATACTCGTTCAGCACGGTGATGAACCTGGTCAGGGCCGCGCCTTCCAGCTTGGCAGCGCCTTCTCCGTAGCGGATGATGAGGCCTTCGGAAGCGCGCTTTACCATGACCTTGACGAATTCGCGCTCGTCCTTGATGTACTGGTGCGACTTGCCTTTTTTGATTCCGAATAGCGGCGGCTGCGCTATGTAGACGTTGTTGCGCTTGATCAGTTCCTGCATGTGGCGGAAGAAGAAGGTCAGCAGCAGGGTGCGGATGTGCGAGCCGTCCACGTCGGCGTCGGTCATCAGGATGATTTTGCCGTAGCGTACTTTTGTCGGATCGAAATCTTCTTTCGAAATGCCGGTGCCGAGCGCGGTGATCATGGCGCGAATTTCTTCGTGGGCCAGCATCTTGTCGTAGCGCGCTTTTTCCACGTTCAGAATTTTTCCCTTGAGCGGGAGGATGGCCTGGAAGCGGCGGTCGCGGCCCTGTTTGGCGGTGCCGCCTGCGGATTCTCCTTCTACTAGAAAAAGCTCGCAGCGGTTGGGGTCGCGCTCGGAGCAGTCGGCTAGTTTGCCGGGGAGTCCTCCGCCATCGAGCGCGCCTTTGCGGCGGGTCAGGTCGCGGGCTTTGCGGGCGGCTTCGCGGGCGCGGGCGGCATCGATCGCTTTGTTGATAATCTTGCGGGCCACGGCGGTGTTCTGCTCAAAGAATGCTCCCAGCTTTTCATTGACTACGGCCTGCACGATGCCGGCGATGTCGGAATTCAGCTTGCCCTTGGTCTGGCCTTCGAACTGGGGCTGGGGCAGCTTGACGCTGATCACGGCCACCAGACCTTCGCGGACGTCATCTCCGGTTAGATTTTCTTTTACGTCTTTGAACAGGCCCATCTGCTGTCCGGCGTAGTTGATGGTGCGGGTCAGCGAGGTGCGGAAGCCGGAGAGATGGGTGCCGCCGTCGACGGTGTTGATGTTATTGGCAAAACTGAAAACGGATTCCGAGTAGGCGTCGTTGTACTGGAGGCCGATTTCCATGGCCACGCCGTCGCGCTCCGCTTCCATGTAGATCGGCTTTTCGTGCAGGACGGACTTGCCGCGGTTCAGATGCTTGATGAACTCGGCGATGCCGCCGGTGTACCGGAAATCGGTGTGCTTGGCTTCGCCGGTCTTCGAATCTGTCTGGCGCTCGTCGGTGAGCGTGATGAGCAGGCCCTTGTTCAGGAACGCGAGTTCGCGCAGGCGCTGCGAGAGAGTATCGGAATTGTATTCGGTGGCGGTGAAAATAGATCTGTCGGGCAGGAAGTGAACGCGGGTGCCGCGCTTCTTGCTGGCGCCAGCTTTTTTCAGTTTGCCGGTGGGCTCGCCCTTGGAGTAAGTCTGCTCCCAAGTAAAACCGTCGCGCCAGATTTCGAGATCGAGTTCCTCGCTGAGCGCGTTGACGCAGCTCACGCCGACGCCGTGCAATCCGCCGGAAACTTTGTAGGAGTTGCTGTCGAACTTACCGCCCGCGTGAAGCGTGGTCATCACGACTTGCGCGGCGGAGATCTTCTCGCCGTCGATGTCCATGTTATCGACGGGAATGCCGCGCCCGTTATCGATTACGGTGATGGAGTTGTCGAGGTGGATGGTGACTTCGATCTTATCGGCGTAACCGGCGAGCGCCTCGTCGACGGAGTTGTCCACGACTTCGTACACCAGATGATGCAGACCAAGTTCGCCGGTCGAGCCGATGTACATGGCGGGACGTTTGCGCACCGCTTCCATGCCGCCGAGGACTTTGATCGAGTCGGCGGTGTAGTCTCCATTGGCGGTTTTGCCGTTCTTGTTCTTGGCGTCGTTCTTGGCGTCGATGCTCTTCCCATCAACGAGTTCGGCTTGCAATTCTTTCGTGGCCATTCTGCTCCGTGGAGAATGCCGGACCCCACCCCAGCGGGCGCCTGCCTGGAGGGATGATTCCAGAACTGCTCGGGTGAGGTCAACTTATTGAATTTTCTGCTATTTAGCTATCACCAGAGCTTGATCTATTTTAACATAAATGGCGGACGTTTTAAGGCTGGAATCGAGACCGTAAACCGCATTTTTTCTTGCTCTTAGGGACGTAGTTTGAAGTGTGGCGCGCCGCACGAAAGGGAACGAATTCTAGTTCTAGTTTTCGCACTAACGCGCGGGCGATTTTGCGGGGCTGAAATGGAGCCCGTCCATCAGATCGTCGAGTTCATCTTCGCTGCCGGCGATGAAGGTAAGCGATACGATCCGACCCTTCGCGAGCAGGACGAGCGTGCACTGGCGCATGGTGAGTCTATCGCTGAGCGGCTTGATGAAATCAGCGCGCAGCAGTTGCCGCGACTCAACTTCCAGCGCATACGGTTCGCCTTCGGCCTTGAAGCCTTTGGCGATCGCGAGTTCCGTGAGGGGGCCGAGGTAGTCTTCCGCTTTCTTGAGGCCGGGATAGGACGCTGCGCTCTCGGAGGCGATCACGACCGCGGAGTTGATGGTGTCTCCGGTGGCCTGCGGCGGGCGCTCGAAAATGGCGAGCAGGACTTCTGCTTTACCGGCGGCATCTTGTCCCCGCGCGTTTTTAGTGGGCGCGTCACTATGCGCGTCCTGGGCGCCAATCTCTTGCGTGCGATCCACCCAGCCGTAGGGAATCTGATAGCGAAATCCGAAAGTGGTGTTGCGGTAAAGCTGTGCGTCTTCGCGCGTGGCGGTGGGTTTGGCGGCCGGCGGGGCAACTGGCGCAGCCTTGCTTTGCGCCTCTGCTGTGAGGGTCAGGCCCAGGGAAACGAGCGCAATCATAGCCATAGCGAATCCAGAGTTGCTGTGACCACAGGCAGCTGCCGAGCCGCGCCCGGCTTGGACCTTTCGACTGCGCTCAGGGCAGGCTCGCGAGGGCGCCCACACGAACAAAGCACGGCTCCGCTGAATCCACTCTGCGCGGTAATGCATACATAGCCATGCTACCAGCGCCAGACCGCTAGTCCACGAACATGCAATCTCCATAGGAGTAGAAGCGGTACCCTGCCTCGACCGCGTGCCGGTAAGCGCCCATCACGAGCTCCTTTCCGCCCAGCGCGCACACCAGCATCAGCAGGGTAGATTGCGGCAGATGAAAGTTCGTCAGCAGCGCGTCTACGATGCGAAACCGATAGCCCGGATAGATAAACGCGTCCGCCTCGCCTCGCCCGGCCTCTACGCGATCTCCGCCGGCTCGTTCTGCGGCGTATTCCAATGTGCGGACGGTGGTTGTGCCCACGGCCACCACGCGGCGCTTCTCGGCTTTGGCCAGATTAATGGCCAGCGCCGCCTCGACTGGAATCTCGTACCACTCCCGATGCAGCTTGTGATCTTCCACTTTTTCTACGCGTACAGGCTGAAACGTGCCCAGTCCGACGTGCAACGTGATCTCGGCAATTTCAATCCCGCGCCCGCGAATTTGCTCCAGGATCTCCGGGGTGAAGTGCAAGCCAGCCGTAGGCGCTGCCACCGATCTTGCCATCGACCCCGGCGCCTGGGCGTATACGGTCTGGTAGCGCTCTCGATCCGCTGCCCGGTCGTCGCGGTCGATATAGGGCGGAAGCGGCACGTGTCCAATGCGCTCGACGCGGGCAAAGAAATCGGGGACCGGGGCGAACCGGATGCGGCGCTCGCCGAAACTGCCGCGGTCGATGACCTCGGCTTCCAGTTCGGGCGGATCGCCGAAGGAACAGCTAAAGTAGAGTTTTTCTCCGATCCCGATCTTCCGCCCGGGCCTTACCAGGCACTCCCACTCATTCGGATCGTCCGCCACCTGGCGGGTTAGCAGAACTTCGATCCGCCCACGGAGAAAATCTCGCGCCGCCGGATTGTGCGGGCTCAGGGGCTGGGCCCGCTGTCCGCTCCGGTGGCCGTAGAGCCGGGCCGGGAACACCCGCGTATTGTTCACGACCAGCAGGTCGTCGGACCGGAGCAGGTTGGGGAATTCGCGAAACTTCCGATCCTGCCAACTCCCAGGCAGCCGATTCGTTTGCAGCCGATTGAGGTTCAGCCGATTAAGGTGCAGCAGGCGCGAGCTGGCGCGGTCCGCCAACGGCTCCTGCGCAATGCGTTCGGGCGGCAGATCGTACTGGAAGTCCGAGACGAGCATCGAGGAAATTATAGGGTTTGAAGACAGTCTCCGAAGCAGGTTGCCGAAGAACTTGTGATCCGCGGCCGAAATCGCCCTTTATTCAGAGGCAGTTACGACACGACTGAAGTCCTCCACCCCTGCAGGTGAAACCCGCGCCTGCTGGGGGCCCCCGGTCGTGCCCTTCGCAAACCCGGCGCGAATCAGGGACTTTTTAGCGACCTGATCCAATCCGCCGCGGCGTTTGCCGGAATCGATCGCCTTCTATTTACAAATTTTGACCTGTTAGTGGTTGTAAGGTTTCCGAGACGTGCTGTACCATGACGGCGCAGGGTTTCAATGGCCAGGATCAATGATCGCCAGCATCGTCTCGAGATTGTGCAGTTCGGCCGCCTGCTGCACGAAAACAGATTTGTTGCAGCCACCGACGGGAACCTGTCCGTCCGTCTCGACGAAACGCGCCTGCTGGCGACTCCCACCTGCATAAGCAAGGGCAGGATGCGGGCTTCCGACATGGTGATCGTGGACATGGACGGAAAACGCCTCGCGGGTAAGCGCAGAGTTTCGAGCGAGATCGGCATGCACCTGCTGATTTATCGCCTGCGCCCCGACGTGCGGGGAATCGTCCACGCGCACCCGCCGACCGCCACCGGGTTTGCCGCTTCCGGTTACGATCTGAACCGGCCGCTGGTATGCGAGGTTGTTGTCGGACTGGGCTCGATTCCGCTGGCCCGCTACGGCACGCCGGGCACGCCCGAGTTGACTGATGCTCTTGAGCCCCTGATTCCGCACCATGACGCCATTCTGATGGCGAATCACGGGGTCGTGACGTTTGGGTCCTCGCTGGAGAGTGCCTACATGAAAATGGAAACGGTGGAGCACTTCGCGAAGATCGCGCTGGTCGCGCACCTGCTTGGCAACGCGCAACCGCTGGGCGAAAAGGAGGTCGAAAAGCTCGTGGCCGTGCGCGACCGCTATAACGGAGGAGCCAAGCCCGCGCAGGCGAAAATGTCCGTTGAGGGCGACGACCTCCGCTCGGAAAGCGAACCCAGAGAAACTGCGGGCAGCCGGCGCTAGCCGGTGTGGGGGACGGGGTGCAGGGCGCGATCCACGGCAGCACAAAGCTGTTCCTGTTCCACCGGTTTGCGCAGAAAGTCTACTGCCCCGAGACTCCGCACCATCGATTCGGTCGCGGGATTCTCTTCGCCGCTGACAACGATCACAGGAATGTGCTGCGTCTTGGTGGACATCCTCAGCCGCTTAAGCACCTCGATACCGGTGCCTGCGGGCATATTGATATCGAGCAGAATCAACTGAGGAGCGGAACGCAGCGCAGCCATCCATGCCTGGAGCGCGTCCCCGGCAAAGATTGCCTCAAAGCCTTTCGGACTCACGAATGAGGCCAGCAATTGTCTTTGGAAGCGAGAGTCGTCGGCGATCAGAATCTTAGGCATGAGGAACGGGGACCGGACGAAGCCCGGCCTCTGGAGTATCTATCGGCACAAACGGGGCTCAGCATTAGGTGGCGCGGACACCCTGGCCCGCGTAGACCGGCCACGATTCCATGACCAACGGGCGAAAGCAAGCATCCGGCGGGAAGAACCGCCGCGGGAAAAGCCGCCGGACGATGGGGCGTTTCTACTCTCCGCCGATCCGAAACCTTACGCCCGCGCGAAAGTTTGCCGTCAGCGAGGGATATCCCACCACTTCGTTGTAGTGATCGTTGAGCGCGTTCGCGACATTCGCGTACGCCGTAATTCGCGAATTGATCGCATACCACCCGCCCAGATCGACGCGCGCGTAGCCGGCCGCATGGTAGAAGTTGTTCGGGAAGCTCAGGAAAGCATCGTCGGGGCGCCTGCCCACGAAGCTTCCACCGAGATTTGCGCCCCAGCGCGTTCCCAGATAACTGAGGAGTGTCGTTGCCGAATGCTTGGGGCGGCGGAGCAAGGGATCTCCCGGAGCATAGGGAAAACTACAAGGAATTGCCTGCGTGCACGTCGGATTTTCGAGTATCTGAGTCGAGGTATAGGTGTAGGCGGTGGTCAGCGAAAATCTCGAGCGAATCCTTCCTTGCAGCTCAAATTCGGCGCCGTGAGCGAAAGATCGCTCCAGGTTGAAAAACTGGTACTCGCCCGTCGGATTGGGTATGGCCTCAATCTGGTCATGGAAGAGATTATTGAAATAGGTTGCGTTCAGGGCCCAGCGGCCCGCAAACAGTCTTTGCTCGAAGCCCGCTTCAAAAGCTCGCGTGCGCTCCGGCAACAGGTCGTGGTTCGGGGCGTAGCCATATGCAGCATAGCCAAAAGTCTCGTAGAGGGCGGGTTCCATGAATCCAGTGGCATAGGAAAAACGCAGGCGCGTTCCAGAAAACAATTGGCCGCCGCGTAACGCCACCAGAGTCAGTGCAACCCGCGGCACGCCCGTATTGCCGTATGCGCTGCTGTGAACGAAACGACCGCCCGCGATGGCTGAGAGCCTGCCGAGAGTGAACTGCTGTTGCAGATAGGCATCCTGATCCAAACGCTGCCCGGGAGCGGGAGGAGGGGAATTCATGTCTTTCACAACTCCATTTTCATTTTCGATGCGATATCCAAAGGTGCTGTGCGCCCACGTTCGCTCCGAGTAATCGCCCTGATATTCGAATCCCACGCGGTTGATGTGGGTGTCGTAGCGATCCGCATAGTTGTCATAGCTGCCAGCAGGAGGGTTAAGGTTTACATCAGTGTAACGATAGAGGGAGTCGAAGCCGGTGAGGCGGTGCTGCCATCCCGAAGGTGCGCTGAAAGAGAGTTCCACGCTTCCTAGAATATTATTCTGGTGCGACGATTCGCTGGAATCGGGAACCAGAAGTGGATCGCCGTTGAAATCCCACTCTCCGGGCACACCGGTATGGCTGTTGGAGTGGCGGACTCGCACCCGCAGCGCAACCTGATCGGTAATTGCCATGCCGACATTCGCGCCCTGCAGCGAATCCGAGTAAGCGTCGTTTACGCCCTGCCCGTTGCTGTTGAACTGGTCGCCAAAGAAGTTGTAGTCGAAGCGTCCGTGGGCGCCAGCCAGAGAAGCATAGCCATTGGCAGTTCCGAAATTTCCTCCATCGGCGCCGAAGCGGAGCTCGGGGACCGGAGTGCTTCCTGTGCGCGTCCATACCTGCACGACGCTGGTCATGGCGTCGGAACCATACAAAGTGCTCTGCGCGCCCCGCACAAATTCCAGGCGATCCGCTTGCGCCAAGGGCAGGGTGCCAAAGTCAAACGTTTCCCCCGCGTTATCGATGGCCACCCCATCGACAATCACCTTGTTGTAAGTGGACTCGCCGCCGCGAACAAAGAGAGCCGAGATTCCGCCGCGTTGCCCGGCCGTATTCACGACCGCGCCCGGCAGGAAACGCAGTGTGTCGTCCGCGGCAATCGGCTGCATCACTTCCAACTGCCCGCTGCTCAGGGTTTCAACGTCGGCGCCCGCAGCCTGGCTCGGAACTGGCGTGCGGGTCGCGGTCACGACGACGGTTTCCGCTGCCGTCGCCAGGCGGAGCTTGATGGTCATGACTTCGGCGGTTGGGGATAGGTCCACCGGCACCATCTCTGCCGCGAAGCCCGGAGCCAACACCTGGACGCGATAAGAGCTGGATGCGGCCTCGCGAAAGGTCACGAGCCCCTCGGCGGACGTGCTTTGCACGGCTGCGGGAACGGGCTTCCCCAACTTGAGCAATTGCACCTCGGCGCCAGCGACGACGGCGTCTTGAGGATCGACAACTTTGATCTTGATCTCGGCGGAAGCGATGGGCGGAAAAATGTACAACAGAAAAAAGATGCTAGCGAATACGCGAGAGAACCGCATGCACGTCTCCTTTATCACGCGAAAGGGTTGTGGTCGACGGTTCACGCCGGTCTCCTGGCTTTGCGAGTCAGGATGTGAGCTTTCGCTCTGATGAGCTTTGGCCAGCATCCAGTTGCTACAGCCGGCCTTCCCAGGGTGTCCTTCTTTGGCAGCCCCAGTGGCCGGTTGCGATTTCCTCGCTTACAGTTGCGCGGCAGCGCGGGATTTGCACCCGCTTCCCATAGCGCCAGCGTGTCGCCGGCCTACGATCATGCGCGAACCTACTTTTGAGAAAGAGCAAAAACAGCAGCCCAGCAAATTTACCGGGCTCCCCGATACAAAGTCAAACGTCAGCTCTTAATGGTGGGAAACTCCGCCGACCCGACTCGCGCAACGTGCTCCTCAGCGAACCGGGTGACGCGTTCGAGCGCGGCCTGCAACTGACGGTGGAACTCCGCCATCTGCGCATCCGTCTTTATATCGACGTCTGCAGCGGCGGCCTCGGCGGGAACTCGCATCTTGGCGCTGACGCGCACCAGCGCCTTCGAAAATGGCTTCGGGATCATCAGCGCATCCCAAGTGTTCAGCACCCACGCATCGCTGAGCGCCACATAGAACGCCGCCATCGGCAAAGCGCTGGCACGCGACAGCAGCACCGGGCCCGGCTTGGCCACGTATTTCGGTCCGCGTGGACCGTCAATCGTGAACACAACCAGGTTGCCCTGTTCCAGTTGGCTTCTCAGGCCGAGCAGGGCTTTCGCGCCGCCGCGGCTGCTTGATCCACGCACCGCGACGAAGCCAAGTTTTTCAATGGTCCGAGCGATGTATTCCCCGTCAAAGCTGCGGCTCACCATCACTGCGATCCCGGTATTTTTCCATAACCACGCGCTGGCGAACACTGCCCGGTGCCAGAAAGAGTAGATCACCGGTTTTTCGTAAATCGCGTCGGGCGGCGAAGGCGGCTCTTCCCATGATATTGAATAGCGAAGAGTCGGACCGATCAGCGAAATCGCCAGATAGCTCGCCCAACTGATGAGCCACAAAAGAATTCTTTGTCCGAGCGAGAATCGGCGCGCTTCCAAAAGCGAGGGCTGCTCAGGCTCAACCGCGGCGGAAGAAGAACTCACGCGGATATTGTAGCCGGGCGGGAAAGGTTTAACTGCAGGCTAACGGCTGACGGCCGAAAGCGGATGGCCTACGCTTCCAGATATGCCACGATCCACTCTTTCAGCCGTTGCCGCCGCTCGTCAGTAGAGTCAAAGCGAATCCCGAAGCTCTTGTTGGGCTTCTTCCACGTGACCTGCCCACGCACCCAGACGCGCGGCAGCGTCAGCAAAGAAAACGACACCTCCACCAGACTTCCCAGTTCGGGCACGTGATAGCCCTTGAGCGACATTCCCCCCGAACTGATCTCCTGGCTGGTGGCGGTTATGTGGCCACCATCGGCCATCACGACCCCAACCTCCGTCATGACCGGGATACGCACGTAGCGGCGGAATTCGTGCAGCACCAACATTCGAGTCGAGCGCACCAGCTTCATCGCGGCTGACCGCTCCAACGGTTCGTGGAACACCGCGTTGAGGCACAACTTCGAATAACGCATGGCATCCTGCGCGGTCCCGCCCAGCCCGTAAATGATGATCCGGCTGTTGGAAGCCGATCCTCGCGCCAGCTCGATGATGCTGCCGGCGGTTTCTCTCAGGGGCAAAACGCAGGCCTCGAACTTTTCGTGTTGCAGCCGATCCGCATGTTCGCGCGCAATCGAAACCGTTTCGATTCCATATTGCCGGAAACACTCCGTTATTAGGAGTGCAGGCGTCTCAGACAAGTCAAACAATGCAACGCGCGCAGCCGTCTTTCGATGGACGGGAACGGGCGCGGGAACGGTACCGGTCGAAATAGGCATGAGTCCCAGAAGATGAGCTCCTCTAAAAGCCCATTCTGACGGGCTTTCCCGCGGTTGCATAGGTTTCGAAGGGCTTAGCCCCTGTCCTAAAGTGCCATTACGGAAGTTGTACTTGGAACCGTTGCTCCTACTCCCTTCGTTTCTCGGTGTAGCGCCGACACATTGACGGGAACTCGCGTTTCGTATCAGGGCGTCGCAAGTTTCTGCCGCCTGTAGAGACGGGGCAAGCCGCGTCTCTAGCTCCGCTCGTTTGCGTTCAGGTAAGATGTTGTCATCCTTACGTCCGTAGCCGCAGTCGGAGAATGATCACTCTAAACGACATCCAATCGGCCTTGCGCCGCATTCGCAACTCCATTTACCTTTCGCCCTGCGCGCGTTCGGAGACGTTTTCTGAATCTACCGCTAACCAGGTCTATCTGAAGCTCGACAACCTGCAGCGGACAGGCTCTTTCAAAGAGCGCGGCGCGCTAAACAAGCTGCTCTCGCTCAGCCCCGAAGAACGCGCCCAGGGCGTGATCGCGGCCTCGGCTGGAAATCACGCCCAGGGCGTGGCTTACCACGCCGGCAAACTCGGCATCCGCGCCCAGATTTGCATGCCCCTGACCACGCCTCTCATCAAGGTCTCAGCGACGCGCGGTTATGGCGCCGATGTGGTTCTGCACGGTGCCAACTACGACGAAGCTTACGAAGAGTCGGTGCGCCGTAGCCAGGCTGAGCACCTCACCTTCGTGCATGCATTCGATGACGACGCCGTCATCGCTGGGCAGGGCACCATCGGCCTGGAGCTCATCCAGCAGCATCCTGATCTCGAAGCCGTCGTCGTCCCGATCGGCGGTGGAGGCCTGATTGGCGGCATCGCCTGTGCCCTGAAAGAATCGAATCCCAAAATTCAGGTCTTCGGGGTTCAGCCCTCGCGCCTGCCGTCCATGAAAGTTGCTGTCGCGGAAGGCAAGCCGGTGACGCTCATGGCCGCCTCCACCATCGCCGATGGCATCGCTGTCCGACGCGCCGGCGACCGCACCCTGCCGCTGGTTCAGAAGTATGTGGACGACATCGTTACCGTCGAAGAAGAAGAAATCGCCAACGCCATCCTGCTGCTGCTGGAGCGCGAAAAAACTCTGGCCGAAGGCGCCGGCGCGGCCGCCATCGCGGCACTGGTCAATCGCAAGCTGTCTCTGGTCGGAAAGAAAGTTGCCGTGCTCGTGTGCGGCGGAAACATCGACGTCACGCTGCTCTCACGCATCATCGAGCGCGGCCTGGTGAAAGATGGACGTCTCGTGCGTCTGCGCGTTCACCTGCCCGACTATCCCGGCGCGCTCAATCGTCTTACATCCATTCTGGCGCAGCATCGCGCCAATATTGTCGAGACGGACTACGACCGTGCCTACCACGGCGTGGGCCTGGGTGAGACCGCAATCGAAATCACCATGGAAACCCGCGGCCCCGACCATATCGCCGAAATCATCTCGGCCCTGGGCGCCGCCGGTTACACGCAGGAACGCGTACTGTAGGGAAAGAGCCTTTCACCGCCGAGACGCAGAGAGCGCCGAGAAGCCGGAACCACGAATTTCTTTTTTCTCTCCGCGCCCTCGGCATCTCCGCGGTGAGATTCACTCAAAGTGTTTTCGAAATCTCTCCATGCATCACTGGATCTCGATTCGACTTGTGATTGCATGCATTCACCAACGCGTTCAGCGACAGCGGATAGTACTCAGGCGTGGTGATGTCCTTCTCGATCAGCGACCCGAGCACGCGGACTTCGGTTTCAGTCAGCTTTAATTCCATGGATTTCATTCATTGTATCGAGTGACTGGTACCGTGACGCCACCGGCAATCTGGGGTCGACGGCAGGCCTGCGCGAACCGCAACGCGACACACGGTATACTCGATAGTTTGCCGGACGCATCCAAGTTGGATACACAACTGCATTTCAAGGAGGAATCGTGAGGAAATACCTGGGAGTCTTGGCCGGCGTGGCTGCGCTGTGTGTGATGTCGTGGGCGCAGGCTCCCGCTCAAGCTCCGCCTCCAGATCAAGTTCCGGCCACAGCTCCACTCCCCTCGCCAGCTCCGATTCCAACTCCGCCGGAGAACCCCGCGCGGACGCCGCAGTTTCCGCGCTTCGAATTCTTTGGCGGCGGTTCGTACGCCGAGGCCGGTCTTTTCAATGCCGGACACTGGGCGGGGTTGGATGGATGGGACGCTTCTCTGGGTCTGAACGCGACCAGTTGGCTGGGGATCGTGGTGGACGGCGGCCAATACTTCGGAACCTCAAAGATCCCGACAGCCGTGCCGGCGCCATTTCCCACCTGCGGAGAGCCGAACGGCTTCTGCCCGACCACGTCTCCCACGTTCAACGTGACCACTCGAGAGTACAACTTTCTTTTCGGCGCGCAATTTTCCCGCCGCAAGTATGAACGCTGGACGCCGTTTGGCGAGCTCATGTATGGACATCAGGGCACGCGTGGCCAAGCAACCGCCGCGGGGACTGAGTTCTCGGAAGTCAGCTCCGGCCGGGCGCTGTTGGCCGGCGTCGGCGCCGACTACAAAATCAATCCGCGTTTCGCATTGCGGTTCAAGGCCGATTACTTGCAGACCGGCAGTTTCAAGCAGAAGCAGGACAACTTCCGGTTCTCGGTGGGCATTGTCATCCGCAAGGTGCACAAAAGGAAGCGCACGCTTGAGGACGAAACTCAGCCCGAACCATAAGCCCTGAGAGTCGTCAGTCGTTCGCGGACGGCGGGTTTGCCAACGACCAACAGCTACCGACTCCGTACCTTACGGGCGGCGCAGCAAATCGCTCAGCGGCTCGGCTTTGGTCCGCAGTTCGTCGGCGAAATCGGCGCCTTTTTCAACTGCTTTCTCGAAACGATCTTTCGCTTCGTCCGTCCAGTCAGAGACGGTTTCCAGGGCGTCATCGCAGGAGCGCCGCAGATCTTTCCGCAACTGTCGCCCGCTCTTCGGAGCGAGCAACAGACCGAGGGCGGCGCCGACGCCAAGCCCGATCAGCAGAAAAGTGATTGCGGTGCCGGCCGTACCGTCCGAACTCTCGTATTTTCCAATGCGCATATGAACCTCCCGATCATCTCTATTCTAGACCCGAATTATTGAATTGGTAATTTGTGATTTGTAATTGCTAATTGAAAACCGCGCGACTCCCAACGGCTCAAATTACCATTTACAAATAGCCCAGCGGTCCGGTTTCCACAACCCTCTCTGCCTGTGTAAAATGAAATGTTAATCGCGAGTGCGGCGGAAGCCTTGGCAATCTTCACCCCAGCAAGCCAAAAGCGGGCTCGCCGGGTGGCCCTGGGCCTGCCCCCGCTGCCCAGAATTCCTAGCAGAGTGAAGGAGATGTAAACCAGCAATGTCGATTCCAGCGACCCAGCTCCGTCCCGGCATGATCATCAAGCACAACAATGACTTGCATTCCGTGTTCAGCGTCGAGCACCGCACCCCGGGCAACCTGCGCGCCTTCATCCAGGCAAAGCTGCGCAACCTGCGCACCGGCGCCATGTTCGAGCACCGTTTTCGATCTCCCGATCCCATCGAGAAAGTCAACGTGGATGAGGTCAACATGGAGTTCCTGTACGCCGATGGCGACAGCTACTACTTCATGGACACCGAAAATTACGAGCAGACCCACCTGACCCGCGACACGCTGGGTGACGCGGTGGATTACCTGACATCGAACCTCCAGATCAAGGTCGAGTTCTTTGATGGCAAGGCCGTGGGTATCGAGTTGCCGCAGACCGTGGTGTTGACCGTGACGGAAGTCGAGCCCGGCCTGAAGAGCGCGACCGCATCGAGCGTGACCAAGCCGGCCAAGACCGAAACCGGCCTCATCGTGCAGGTGCCGCCGTTCATCAACGAAGGCGAGAAGATTAAGGTGGACACGGCAGAGGGAACGTATTTGTCACGAGCGCAGTGAAAGTCAGAAGTAAGAAGTCAGATTGAAGAAGTGACCGCCCCTGGGCATCGGAAGGTCTCTGAAATCTCGGGATTTTACTTCTGCAATCTGACTTCTGACTTCTGCAATCGATCTCATGGTTTCCAGCGCGCAATCTTCAGTTCAGGCCCGCCGTTTTCTCGTGCGCGGACGTGTCCAGGGCGTTGGCTTCCGCTGGTTTGTCGAGCGGGAGGCGCAAATTCTCCGCATTGCCGGGTGGGTGCGTAACAATCACGATGGCAGCGTCGAGGTGCTGGCCATGGGCACGCGCGAGCAGTTGGCCGGGCTCCATTCGCGGTTGCGTGAAGGTCCGCGCGCGGCGCGCATAGATGATGTAGAAGTATCTGAGGCCGAGCCGGTCGCGGGACTCAATTCATTTCAAGTTCGAGGAGCTTGATTTAAAGATGTCGACCAAGCCAGTAGATTGCGACGGGTTGAAAAAGCTGATCCGGGAGGTGCCCGACTTCCCGAAGAAAGGTATCCTGTTCTACGACATCACCACGTTGCTCAAGGACAAAGTCGGCTTCGCGCGGTTAATTGACGCGCTCTCGGAAAACTATATCGGCAAAGAGATTGACTTGGTGCTCGGCATGGAGGCCCGCGGATTTATCTTTGGTCCGGCGCTCGCCTACCGGCTGAATGCGGGATTCGTCCCTGTCCGCAAGCTGGGGAAGCTGCCCGCCGAAACGGTGAAGGTCAGCTACGAGCTGGAATATGGCAGCAACGCGCTGGAGGTCCACAAAGATGCCATCAGAAAAGGTCAGCGCGTTCTGATCGTGGACGACCTGCTGGCTACCGGCGGAACGGCCGTCGCCACTGCGGAATTGGCCAGCGGCCTAGGCGCACAGATTGCAGGACTGGCGTTTGTGGTCGAACTCGACTTCCTGAGAGGGCGCGAGAAACTGGCGAAGTACGACGTGTTCTCGCTGCTGCACTATGACCGGTAACCGGCAATGGAACGGGTGATTCCGCAGCTAGCAGCCCGTGGTACAAGTACGGTTCGTATCAGGGCATGCATTCACAGGCTGCGGAAGAACTCAAACTTCGCTGCGAAAGGGAAAGGCATGAGTTTACTCATGCCGCCAAAGCGTTGAAAATGTGCTCGCGCTTTAGAAGCATTTTGCTGGCGGCCACACTGGTTGGCGCGTTCGGAGCCGGCGCCGATCCCAGCCCGCTCCCGCCTTCTATCACCACGGCGCCACTCTCCGTCGGCCAGGTCGTGGACAATCTCATCCGCAAAGATAAAGAGCGGGCACAGGCTCTGCGCCACTACGAATCCACCCGCGTGTATCGCCTTTCCTATCGCGGATTCCCGGGCGATCGCGACGCCGAAATGACCGTGGAGGCGACTTATGACAGTCCTTCCACCAAGAGCTTTAAAGTCATCTCCCAAACGGGATCGAAGCTGGTTATCGAGCGCGTGTTCAAAAGGTTGTTGGAAAGCGAAAAAGAAGCCGCCGAGCCGGAAATGCGCGCCCGCACAATGCTGAGCCGCAACAACTACGACTTCGCGCTGATCGGCTTCGAATCCTCGGGCGTTAGTTCTTCGGGCCAGGGCAGCCAATACGTGCTCGCCGTTTACCCGAAGGTGAGAAGCAAGTACGTCTATCGCGGCAAAGTGTGGGTCGATGGAACCGATTTCGCCGTGACCCGGATTGACGCCGAGCCGGCCCAGAATCCTTCATTCTGGACGAAGAAAAGCGAAATTCATCACGAGTACATGAAGGTGCAAGATTTCTGGCTTCCCCGGCGCAACGAGTCTGTAAGCTACATCCGGCTCGGCGGGCGCGCTACGCTGACGATTGAATACAACAACTACCGTGTTACCGATTCGCGGCCATCGGGGAACGCAACGAAAGCATCATCCGGCGGACCCCGGTAGTTCGCATGCATAAGCTCGCATTCATAAGCAGCCCGCGGTAGTACAATCCCGCCATGGATGGCCTGATCCAGCCGAACCTAAATCCCACGACGGAGCGGCAAGATTCCAGCCTGCGGCCCATCCTCATCGGGATCATCATCGTAGGGATTGTCGTCGGCATCCTCGCGCTGATTTTCCGCGCTGAGCAGAAAAAGCCCGCTGCACCTCCAGCGTATGCCGCCAACCTGAAATTCTCGGACCTGAAGACAAGTGCCGCGCAGAATTTTGTTGGCGCAACGGTCAGCTATCTCGATGGCGTCATCACCAACACCGGCGATAAGACGGTCATCCACGCGGTGGTTCAGGTCACGTTCAAGGACGACATGGGACAGACGGCCCAGCGCGAAGAACTTCCCATCCGCGTTCTGCGCACCGGTGGACCGTACGACGAAGCCGTGGACCTCAACCTGTCGCCGCTCCCGCCCGGCCAGAGCAAACCTTTCCGCCTGACCTTTGAGAACATCTCCGCCCAGTGGAACCACGCCTATCCGGATCTGCAGATCACGCAGGTCACGGTAAAGTAAGAAGTCAGATTGCAGAAACAGAAACGCTCCTCTGGCCTCTTCGGCAGCGGGGCAGTTTTCGTGTAGCCGTCACCTTGATTTCTGTTGTGCAATCCACTTGTCCGTGCGGACGTCAAGAAGATCAAGGGGGAGGGTTCCTCCGTTGAGCATCTCGTCGTGGAAGCTGCGGATGTCAAAACTGGGCCCTAATTCTTTCTGAGCGCGTTCGCGGAGTTCGCGGATCTTGAGCTGGCCCAGTTTGTAACTGAGGGCTTGTGCGGGCCACGCGATGTAGCGATCGGTCTCGGACTGGATGGTGGGTTCGTCAACAGCTCCGGACTTGCGGAAGAAATCCACGACTTGCTCGCGGGTCCATCCTTTCGAATGGATTCCGGTGTCGACGACCAGACGCACGGCGCGAAAGAGTTCGGACGAGAGGCGGCCGTAATCGGAGACGGGATCCTGGTAGAAGCCGACCTCTTTGCCGAGTTGCTCTGCGTAGAGGGCCCAGCCTTCGATGTACGCGTTGAAGCCGAGGCTATGAAGTCGGAACTTCGGCAACCCGGTGAGCTGCTGCTGCACAGATAGCTGCATGTGATGTCCGGGGATGCCCTCGTGGTAGGCGATGGCTTCGTCGTCGATGAGCGAGCGCTGCGCGAAGTCGGAGGTGGCAACGACGACGCGGCCGGGGCGCTTGCCGTCCGGCGTGCCGGTGACGTAGTGGGTGGCAGCAGCGGACTGGAAGGCGGGTATGGCTTCGACCGTGACCGGTGACTTCGGAAGAAGAGTGAAGAGCTGCGGAAGTTTCGGCTCCATCTGCGCTATATAGTGGCGGAAATCGTCGAGGATCTGCTCCGACGAGGTGGGAATGTATTTGGGATTGGTTTTGAGAGATGCCCGGAAAGAGGCGAGGTCGGCGAAGCCCTCCTTTTTGGCGATAGCAGTCATCTCAGCCTGGATACGGTCGATCTCGCGGAGGCCGAGCTGATGAATCTCGTCCGGCGTCATGCGGGTAGTCGTCCGCGCATAGATGTCGTTTTCGTAGCGCTTCTGTCCATCTGGCAGAGAGGTGATCGAGAGAGTGGTACGGCCTTCGGGCGCGTATTCGGTATGCAGAAAGGCGGCGAAAGTCTTATACGCGGGGATGACATCGATGTTGATAGCGTCCGTGATCTGCTGGGTCAAGCGCTTCTGGTCTTCGGGAGAGATGCTCGCAGGATATTTTCTTGTCGGGATCAGAAATGGGTCGTCGTCGATGATGCCCTGGCACTGGACGGGGAGCTTCTCCAGCAGAAATCGGACGGGCATGAGCTTGTCCTTCATGCCAGCGCGAAGGACTTCGGTGGTCTGGCTGAGGACGCGTGGGATCTGGTGAAGACGTGCGATGTAATCCTCGTAGTGCTTGACCGAGTCGAGCGGGACGGACAGCGGCAGATCGGCGAGGCTGGTATGGATGCCATTTTGCTGGTTGATGGGCATCTCGTACTCTTTGAGGTTGAAGTCGGCGATGCGCTGCTTGAGGACACGAACCAGGAGGTCGTGAGAGAGCTGGTCCTGGTCGGAGAAGCCAGTGCTGGGGATAGCTTCAAGCCGGGCAAGAAAGTCCTGGTTGGTCTTGTGGCGCTGGAGGAGAGCGTTGAGTGAGTACTCGGCGAGCTTGTCATTGTAGCGGTAGTCGCCGAAAGCGGTAGCGCGCTCGGGAAAGCTGCGGAGATCGGACTCGTACTGCTCTTCGAAAAGAGCGTTCTGCGCGGCGAGGCGGTCGGCAACTGGCTTGATGTTTTGGGCGAAGACGGAACCCGCTATGGCGACTAGGAGAAATAGGCTCTGTTGAAGGCACATAGGTGTATGCAGGGTACCAGAAGGAAATGACTTTTTGCGCGAGGAAACTGGCCCGTAACCGGCTCTTGGCCCCTCCGTTACAATGGCCTCGTGCCTGACGTAAAACCATTCCGTCTCACGGAGTCCGTCAAAGCCGCGGGTTGAGCGTCCAAGCTGAGTCCGGCGGCGCTGGACACGGTGCTTGGGAAATTAGCCCGGCAACAGGACCCCAATGTGCTAGTCGGCTTCGATCACGCCGACGACGCCGGCGTGTATCTGCTCACGCCCGAGACGGCGCTGGTGCAGACGGTGGATTTTTTCACGCCCATCGTGGACGATCCCTACACCTTCGGCCAGATCGCCGCGACCAATGCGCTCAGCGACGTCTACGCCATGGGAGGAAAGCCGCTGACTTCGCTCGCGCTCGTCTGCTTTCCCGAGAAAGGCGATCTCGAAATTCTGGAGCGCATTCTTGCCGGCGGCTTGTCAAAGATGATCGAGGCCGGATGTACGGTGGTGGGCGGCCACAGCATCCGCGATGAAGAAACGAAATTTGGATATTCGGTCACCGGAGTGATTCATCCCAAGCGCGTGCTGGCCAATCAGGGTGCGCAACCCGGCGACCGGTTGCTGTTCACCAAGGCGCTAGGCACGGGGGTCATTTCGACCGCGATCAAAAAAGGCATTGCGAAGCAGGAGTGGATCGACGCCGCGGTGAAGTCGATGACAACGCTGAATAAGGCGGCGGCCGAGATAATCACAGGCCGGAGTGTCGGGACTAACGACGCCTTTGCCGTGCATGCCCTCACCGACATCACCGGCTTCGGCCTGATCGGCCACGCTCGCGAAATGGCGCTGGCATCGAACGTGAGCCTCGTCTTCCAATCCGCCAGCATCCCTGTGCTCGAAGGCGCGCTTGATTGCATCCACGCCGGCTACATTCCCGGAGGACTCAAAGCGAATCGTGACTTTGCCGAATGCATGGTCGGCTACGATCCGTCGGTTCCCGCCGATATCCGCACGCTTCTCTTCGACCCACAAACCGCCGGAGGCCTGTTGATCTCGGTTTCCGCCGAAGACGCCGGCACGCTCACTCGCGCGCTGCAGGATGCCGGCGTTCCCGCCGCCGAAATCGGCGAAGTGCGGACGACTGCCAAGCCGCTGATCACGATTCGCTGACCTTCACAAGACTCCTGAAATCGGCGAGACGGTGTTCTCATTCTCCGCTTTCGAGCGGGCCGGCGGGCTACAGAGCCGTGGCCTGTTCGCGGCGTCGCGCCTGGATCTCGATATATACGTTGATCAGGGAGACGGCGGCCGGTGTCACGCCCGGAATGCGCGAGGCCTGGCCTAGCGTCTGCGGAACGACTTTTCCGAGCTTCTCCTGCATTTCGCGCGACAACCCGCTGATCGCCCGGTAATCGAACCAATCCGGAATGCGGCGCTGCTCGGCCTTCTTCAGGCGTTCGATGGCCCGCTGCTGCTGGTCGAGGTATCCGGCATACTTAATTTCAGTTTCGACGGACTTGAGCTCGTTGCGGATTTCAGACGAAAGATGAATCGGAGCGGAATCGACCGCAGCAGAATCAACCGCAGCAGAATCAACCGCAGAAAGATCAACCGCAGAGGACGCCGCGTTCGCCGAGAAGTCTCTTTCAAAAAACCTAGGCCCGAGATCCCTGAGAACCGCCGCCAGTTGCTCGATGGCAATCTGCGGCCGCTTCAGCAGTTGCGCCAAAGGCTGCCCCAGAGCGGAAGACAGATCGCCAGCAGCGGCACCAGCCCGCTCGATCTGCTCTGCCATCGCTCCCGTCAGCTTCGTCCTCTCCAGCGCTTGCTTCACTTCCTCCAGCCGCCGCTGTTTCGCCTCGAACTCCGACCATGCTTCATCCGAGATCAGCCCAACGCGGCGGCCGTGCGGAGTTAGGCGGCGGTCGGCGTTGTCGATCCGGAGGTGTAAGCGGAACTCCGCACGCGAGGTGAACATCCGGTAGGGCTCATTGGTGCCTTTCGAAATCAGGTCGTCGATAAGAATGGCGGTGTACGCTTCCGTGCGATCGAGCACCAGGGGAGACTCTTTCTTCACTTTCAGTGCGGCGTTGATTCCGGCCATAATTCCCTGGCACGCCGCTTCTTCGTACCCTGACGTCCCATTGATCTGCCCGGCGAGAAACAGGCCGTCAATTTTTTTCGTTTCCAGCGTGCGCTTGAGTTCCGTGGGATCGATCGAGTCATACTCAATGGCGTAACCAGGCCGCATCATCTCGGCCGCCTCAAGCCCCGGAATCGACTTGAGGATCGCCAGTTGCACATCAATCGGCAGTGAAGTGCTCATGCCGTTGACATAAATCTCGTGGGTATTCAGGCCCTCGGGTTCCAAAAAGAGTTGGTGCGTCAGTTTGTCCGGGAACTTGACGATCTTGTCTTCAATCGACGGACAGTACCGTGGTCCCGTCGAGTGAATCTGCCCGCTGTACATCGGCGAGCGATGCACGTTCTCGCGAATGATGCGATGCGTTTCTTCGGTGGTAAACGCGATGTAGCAGGGCACCTGCGAGTCGTGATGGACAACACGCCGGGTGCGAAAGCTGAATGGAGTTGGATCCAAGTCGCCCGGCTGCCGCTCGAAGCGCGACCAGTCAATGGTGCGCCCGTCGAGACGCGGCGGCGTCCCGGTCTTCAGCCGGCATCCGCGCAGGCCAAGCTTCTTGAGCGCTTCGCCCAGCAGAACCGCTGCCGGTTCTCCCGAACGTCCCGCGGGATACTGCTGCTCGCCGCAATGGATCAGCCCGTTCAGAAAAGTCCCCGTGGTGATGATGACCGCTTCGGCGGAGACGCGGCGGCCATCGCGCAGCAGGATGCCGCGGATGATGCGAGGAGCGTCGTTGGTCGCTAGTCGTTGGTCGTCGGTCAATGCAAATTCCTCGCTTCGCTCGGAATGACAATTCCCATCCGAACCCGCGAACGACCACCGACCCTCGACCAACGACTCCAGAATCACATCCGACACCTCCGCCTGCTTGATCTTCAGATTCGCCTGCGACTCAAGCACTTCGCGCATCCTCAGGCGGTAGGCCTGCTTGTCGCACTGCGCCCTCGGTGACCAGACGGCGGGTCCACGCGAAGTGTTGAGCAGGCGGAATTGGATTCCGACCGCGTCCGTGATTTCGCCCATGATGCCGCCAAGAGCATCCACTTCGCGCACCAGGTGCCCCTTCGCGATGCCGCCGATGGCCGGGTTACACGACATCTGCGCGATCAGATCGACGTTCAACGTATAGAGAGCGGTCTTCAGCCCCATGCGAGCGGCAGCCATCGCGGCTTCGCATCCGGCATGGCCAGCGCCCACCACCACCACCTCGAAATGTTCGTCAAACGGCTGCATGTGCGCTTGTTCAGGAACCACAGGAAGAGCGGAATACTGCTTGGTTGATTGTAACAACGTTCTTCGCCCGGACAGCCTTTGTGGTTTTGCGCTTTGGCTCTCAAGCGCGCGCTGTCAAAAGTCAGGAGGAGACCACGAACGACACCATGCGCGACACAAAGATACGCAGAAAAGCACTCTGGCTCATTCTGCCGAGCGCTTAAGACTATTGAGTGGTTTCTAGCAAGCCCTTCTCTGCTTTTTCCTGGCACGCGATGCAATGGCGAGTCCAGGGCACGGCTTCAAGGCGCTTGGCGTTGATCTCTTTGCCGCAGGAGACGCATTCTCCGAAGCTGCCTTCGCGGATGCGGGCGAGAGCGCCATCGACCATGTTGAGCAACTGGCGGTCGTTGTTGCTCTGGCTGAAGAGGAATTCCTTGTTGTAGGAACTGGCGGCGCGGTCGGCGACGTCCTGAGTGGCCTCATCGTCGGCGGTACGACCGTCCTGCTGATTGCGGACAACCATGTGGCGCAGTTCCTGGCGCCGGGTTTCGAGTCTTTTTCGGAACGTCTCTAGTTTCTTCTTATCCATGATTGCTGCCTGCCAGAAAGCAAAAGTCGCGCCTCACGGGAGCCCATTCCACATGAAGTCGAACAAGTATCCTAAGCGCGGGAGAGATCGGGCGTCAACTGGAGGGAAGCAATTGCAGAAGTTAGAAGTCTGCAATTTTCCTTCTGATTTCTATCCCTATCGCGGCAGCGGCTCGGGCATGCTGGCGAGGGCGTATCCCATGACGGCCATGGCGGCGGCGTTTTCCTGCAATTCCCGCGGATCGACTTTGTCGAGCGTATCGGCGGCGGTGTGGTGGTAGTCGAAATATTTGCGGCCGTCCTGGATGATGCCGATGCCGGGGACGCCGGCTTCCACCAGTGGATCAATGTCGGAGCCGGGACTGTGTTCAGTCGAGCGGAAAACGGTTGAGCCGACGGGGCGCAGGATGTTGACGAGCGGCTGCAACTGGGCGATGGCAGCGGGCGGCATCTTCAAATAGAAGCCGAGTGGGTGGCCAGCTCCGGAGTCGCTCTCGATGGCGACGATGTGGTTGGCAAATTCCGCGGCGTGAGCTTTGGCATAGGCCTTGTTTCCGCCGCCGCCATTTTCCTCGTCCATCCAGGCAATGACACGCAGCGTCCGGCGCGGGCGGATATGCAGACGCTGGAGAAGCTCGGCGGCGGCCATGGAGATGACGACACCCGCGCCGTCGTCGATGGCGCCGCGACCGAGGTCCCAGGAATCGAGGTGACCGGAGACGACGACGATCTGCTCGGGATGCTCGCTGCCCTTCAGATCGGCGACGACGTTGTAGCCGGTGGCGTCGGGAAGGCTTTGCGGAGTGAGCGTGAGGCGCATGCGAACGCGGCCCTGGGAGGCGAGGTGCTCGACCAGGTCGGCATCTTCCGCGGCGAGAGCGGCGGCTGGAATTCCGGCGGGAATGCTGTAACCGGTGTGCGGCAGGCGATAGTCGGCTCCTCCGACGGAGCGAATGAGAGAGGCGACGGCGCCAAGTTCAGTGGCAGCCTTGGCGCCGCGCGCGCGATAGACAACGGCTTCGCTGTAAGCTTCGAATGCCATGCCAGCGAGGGCTTTGCGCTCGTCGTAAGGAACGTCGAAGAGAACAATTTTGCCGGCAACTTTTTCGCGGCCGAGAGCGGTGAGTTCGTCGAAGTTGTGGACGACGACGACCTCCGCCGTGATGCCTTCGGCGGGAGTCGCAGAGCTGCCGCTGATGGTGGCAAGAACGATGCGCTGGGTTGTCTCCGGCGCCTGGCCGGGATATTCGACTAGTTGGGCTTTTTCCTCGCCGCGAATCCAGTGGGAGACGAGCGCCGGCTCCAGGTGAACATCGAGACCGAGTTTGCGCATCTCGGCGGCCACGTATTCGGCGGCGGCCTGAGCTTGCGGCGATCCGGCGGGGCGCGGACCGATGTTCTCGGTCAGGTGCTCGAGCTGATGCCAGGCGTAGTCGCTGGTGAGGGCGGCGTCGCGCAGGGCCTGCAACTGATCGCGCAGTTCCTTGGAAAAAGCGGGCGTGGACGGCGGAGTCTGCGGCCACGCAGCAAAGCTGACGGAGAGCAGGAAGGCGCAGATCGGAGCTTTCAAGTTGAGCATTCTCATTATGAGGGTTCTCATTTTCAATCCAATCACATTTCCCATAAAGAGACGCGGCTTGCCGCGTCTCCCGCAGCGAAGACGGGGCAAGCCCGGTCTCTACAGGAAAAGAAAATCATGGCTTATTCGCGGCCTGACCGAGCGCGGGCGCAGGGTACTCAGGAAGTTTCTGCTTGGCGGCTTGTGACCGCTTGACCTGGAGCTCGTCGAACAAAAGCGCAGGGCTGGCGACGCTGAACCAGACGGGCTCGGAGCGGTCCTCGACCGCGGGCACGGTTCCGGCGGCGATGAGATCGCTGCGCAGGGAGCGGACGTCGAGATCTTCGAAGACGCCGCCGCGAACGAGTTCTTCATGCGCGTCTTTGGTCCAGATCCGATAGAGGAGCCGAGGCTCGAGCTTTGGCCCCATGGTTTCCACGTAGAGTCCGTAGGGTAAGTCGCGCTGCCGGCAGAGGTCGATCAACTTTGCTTTGAGGCCGGCATCAGGCTGGGGATCGGTCGATTGCAAAACCAGATTGCCGGGATGAGGCGCAGGCGCAGCTGTGGCGGCGGCGCGCCCGTGACCGTTCGAAGCGGGGAAGTCGCGAATCGGCTGGCGTCCGATGAGGTAGGAGACGAGCTGTCCTTTCTCGATGAGAGAGACGCGCTCGGCTTTCACGCCTTCGTCATCGAGAGTGTAGTTGCCGAACAGGGGCTGGCCGGAAACGGTGGAAATCGTCGGGTCGTCGAACACATTGATGAAATCGGGCAGCACGCGGGCTTTGTAGCTGCTGGACCATTTCCCTGTGGTGCGGGCATTCTCACCGAGCTGGGGCTTCTTACCGAGAACATTCGGCTCCACCAGTTCGGTGACGACGCTGGCGGCGGCATCGTTCGAGAACAGGACCGGGCCGCGGTATTCCTCGTCGACGACCGGAGCGTCACGCAGCAATTTCAGCGTGTCGCGGAGCCGGGCAGTGGTCTTCAGAAATTCTTCGCGGGTGGGGAGCTCTTTGAGATCGTTCCCCTGGTCCGCGTGCGACCGTCGCAGCAACATGCCGTCGGAAGCCTGGGTTGAGCCCGCGATGGAGATGACGTAGTGCGCGTGACCGGAGCGGGCAACCGTGCCCTCGGAGTTCAGGAAGTAACGGTTTTCGACGGTGAAGCGCAGCCCGGATTCGAAGTTCTCCAGTTCTTTGTCGCTGCGATATAGGGCGGAAGCCTCTTCGAGGAGATGAAGCCATGAAGTGAAGTCGGTCGAAGAAAAATGGGCGAGAAGCTCGACGGCTTCGACGGGCGCGGCTTTGGCGAAATCGTCGACGGGCTCATCGACTTTCAACTGCTTCAGAGCCGCTTGCTTGGCGGACAGCGCTTCGGTGGCTGCCTTGTAAGCGCGATCGGTGGCGAGCCAGATGCGGTGGCGGATGGCAAAGACGTCGTCGTCGGATGGAACCAGGTCGATGATGCCTTCTCCGGTGCCGAAGAAGCTGTCCTGCTTGTAGTCGCCGACGCGGGCTACGACGCGCAAGAGGCGGCCGTGATTATGCTGCTGGTTGCGCAGGGCGCCGAAAACGGCGCTCGCTTCGAGCTGGTCAATCTCGGTGACACGGTATTCGATGTAATACGGCGCCGGCACATTCTCGAGTTTCAGTTGGGTTTTGGAACGCTCCATTTCTTCGCGAAGAGCGCGGAGGACGACATCGCCGGAATCGGAATTAGCAGCGCGGGCGGAAGTTGAAAGGCCGCAGAGCAGGATCGTGGAAGAGATCACCGCAAATAGCAGGCTCCATGTAGGACTTGATTTTGGGTGGCGCAGCGCTTCAGCGCTGCGATTACGGCATTGCTGTGAACGCGGCTTTAGCCGCTGCGGTCGTGCCTTCCGGATGGAAACCACCTTCTCAGCAGTCTCACCGCAGCGGCTAAAGGCGGGTGTGAATACGAACCATTTGCCGCAGCGCTTCAGCGCTGCGCCACCCAAAACCGTGCGTGACATCGACAAGACTTGACTACTCAATTTGTGCCGCGTCATTGTTTGCCTCCTTTGTCGTCGGTTGCGCCGGGCGGGGGCGGAAGAATAGGAGGACGTGTGTCGCCGTACTTTCGTTTCTGGACTTCCATCTCGGAAAACAGAATGGCCGGAGCGGCTGCGGATACAGGAACGCTCCCGGATTCGGCTCTGCAAATGCCGTTGAAGACGCTGGTGGTGTCTCCGGTGGCGACGATCTCGGTCAACACGGTGAGCGGGGTGCCGACGATGTCGACGCCGCGGACGAGTTCATCGGGACGCCCATCGGCATACACGCGCCAGACCATGACGGGCAACACCTGGAACGATTGCGGCAGATCGCGCGAGGTCAGGGTGAATCCGCCCTGGATGTCTTCGAAGTAGAGGCCGTAGGGCTTGCCCTGCTTCTTGATTTCTTCGATGAAGCGGGAGCGCAGTTGGGCGTCGGGAATCGTTTTCGAGGAAGAAACGATCAGATTGCCCTGGCGGCCGACAGGCATCAGTCCGGACTGGGCGCGGCCGTGCCCGTTCGAGTTGCTGAAGTTCTTCACGGGCAATCGTCCCATCAGAAAATTCTTCAGGATGCCATCTTTGACCACCTCAACGCGCGCGGCGGGGATGCCTTCGTCGTCGAAGCGATAAAAGCCCGACAGTTCGGTGCCGGCGATGGTATGCAGCGTGGGATCGTCGGTGACGCTGAGGAACTCGGGCAGGATCTTTTCGTTGACCTTTTTGGTGAAGGTCTGGCCTTCGTCGCGGCCTCTCTGGCGCTGTCCTTCGACACGATGGCCGAGCACTTCATGAAAGAAAACGGCGGCCGCGCGGCCGGAAAGCAACGCGGGACCACTGTAGGGCTCGGCGAGCGGAGCCGCGCGCAACGCGCTTAAATCGCTGGCCATTTTTTGCGCGCTCGCCGCCACTTCCGCTTCGGAGGGAACTTTTGACGGGTCGGAAAACTGGAAGGTTTCGACGCGCATCAGTTGCATGCCGTCATCGGCGCGGGTTTCGGCCTGGATCATGATGCGGAAGATGGCATCGGCGGTGACGATCTTCGTGCCTTCGGTCGAGACCAGGTAACTGTGGCTCCTCTCGGCAAAAAGAAAAACCCTGGACTCTTCGACCTTGGGATACTGGCGGAAGGAAGCGGAATAGCGGCGTGCGAGTTCTTCCCAAACCTTTTGCTCGGGAAACGCAGGCGACGGAGTTTTCTCGATGTAAGTCGAGGGCTTCTCCTCGGAGAAGTCGGGCGAGTCGTCCTCGTCCTTGGCCCGGACGGCGGTCTTGGTCTTAACGTTGATATAGGCCTGGCGGGCCTTGCGGTACTGCTCGTAGGTCAGGCGCCAGAGGACGCGGGCGATGGCGTCGGGGTCGTCCCGCTGGGGAAGCTGGCCGGAAGTGATGCCGGAGGAGCGTTCCTTATCATGATCATGGGTGTTATCGAGAGCTGGGGCGCCGATGCGCATGCTGACGTCGGCGTCGCGGCGTCGCGCGCGAGTTGAGCTGAGGATGCCACCCTGCGCACTAAGGATGACCAGCGACTCGCCATCGGTCACATTGTAGCTGGTGAAGTAGGGGGCCGGATCCTGCTTGGCAAGCTCGGACTGGCCGCGATGCAGCTCCTTTTCCATGGTGGCGAGGAGGAGATCGTCGGGTGCGGCGGGCGGCTCTTGAGCGTTCAGCAGTTTCTGCCCAAGGATGGCAGCCAGTAACAGAAGAATGCGGAGGAAAGCGGCTCTTTTAGAATTCATTGGAAACCGCGAGTGTACAGGACCGGGAGAAACAAAAAAAGCGGCCCCTTTCGGGGCCACCTTTTTCAAAGAGGCTAAGTGGCGGGAATCAGAGGAAGCTTAATTTGACGCCGCTCCGGGAACCCGAAACGGACAGAGTGAGATGTCGAGAACATCGAGAGTGAAGTTGTTCCAACGGGTGCGGCCTCTTCATCTGCCATGGAAATAAGCATTTGCGGAACCAAAATGGTAACTGGGGGCGAGGCCGAGGCCCATTTTGGGAACATCTTCAAAATCAAGATTTTAGGGTGAATCCCTTAGGCGGCAGAACGGGTGGCGAATCATCGGACAATGTTGCGGCGGGATGCACAAAACTGCACATTGGCAGAAGTTCTGGGCGGAGTTGCGGGGAGAAGTTCCAAGTTCCCCGGAAAAGGCCAAACCCCCTCGGACCGGGAGTTTGGGACAAATGGGCACAGATTTCTAGCTGTCGCTGGCGACGGTGCGCACCTTCCCGGGCAGGAAATGGTAGGGCGGCCAGGGACCGGTCACGACCAGCTCGCAATTCTTGAGTTGCTTGGCGGCTGTGGGGTAGCGGTTCTGATATTTCTCGATTGACTTGGTGTCGATGAGGTGAGCGATATCGAGCAGCATTCCGTCGGCATTGACCTTCTTGCAGCTGACTTCTTCCTCGAGGGGGTTGAAGAGCTTGTGCACCTGGACGGAGAGAGCGCGGGCTTTGGTCTGGCGTTCGCGCTCACGAGACGCCTTTTCGCGGAGCTTGGTAAGGTACTCGCGGCCGACGGTATCGGGCAGGACAATCTCTTCCATAGCGCCGTGGAGGGAACCGTCGCGGACCATCAGCTTGATGCGCATTTCGGACTTGCCACGAAGCCGGGCCACGCTCTCACAGAAAGTGCGGCGGTTGGATCGAACGGCTTGGCGGATGGCATCTTCGGTGTCGAAAATCGTTCCGAAGCGGAAGGGCAGGACGGTGGCGGTTCGGAAGCTCTGGCTGACCACGCGGGCATGCTCCAGAACCGACTTTTCGTCGAGTTTGGAGGTCGCGCGGTCGAATTCGCTGACAATCACCGCGAACTCTCCGCTCGGGTAGCTCATGACGGGAGCAGAGTTCACACCTTGAATTCCATCCAGCAGGAACGGACGACGGGCGCGAACACCGTTAGCAAGGGTCGGGTGTTCCGTGAGGCAGTACGCGTACCACGACATGCATTCTCTCCGAATTGCACCGGGGCCTTGGGCACCCCTTTAGATTTTCATTTAAGGCTAGGGCTGCGTTTCTACCTGGAAGATTTGGTTTTTGAGACAAGGTGAACGCGAAAAACTGCGTCCAAAGGCATATTACTGCGGGTCGGAGTTATTTGCAACCTTTCTTGTGATAAATGCATCGCCGAGCGTCTCAATTTGCTACGAAAGCGATTTTGGCGCGCTAGCAGGGCCTTTGCAGCAATCCGTCTCGCTGCCTCGTTGGCCAAGGAAATTGTGGAAAAACTGCCTTTCCATGTCTCCAGTCATAATTGCGTCGTCTCGATAGACAAGAAGAAGAATTCCGGTTTCATTGCAGCTTCGCGTGCTTCGCCTTGGCTTCTTCCAGGATGTGTCGGCGTCTTTCCAGTGCGTCGGGAAATCCTTAAGATGGCGAGCAGCTGGACTCTGTCTGGGAACGGATCTCCTCAAGTCTTTTTTCTTTGTTTTTCTGCGACTGTCCCGGCTTTTTTCGGCTATTTGCTAGTTGATAAAGTTCACTAGTTAGTGCCGGTACCCCCACCCCCCCTACCCCCCCCACCCCCCAGCTAGGTATTTTAGAATCATCGAGTTGCCGAGGTACTCCAGCCAAAGTATTCTAGAATAATGACTTATAGGCAAAGTACTCAATAATAACGACTTATTAGCTGTCAACCGCACCCCCTACCTCCCACAAGGGCCGATGCGTGTGGTACCTCGCGATTTTTTTAAATTTACGATCTATAAGAATCATAGGCTTAGGGAAAAATTCCCACAAAATCTTTGAGTTTAAAGGACTTATATGGAAAATATTCCGGAATAAGGACTTAGCTGCACAAATGCCTCCGAAAATGGTTTGGGGCAGCTTCGAGGTCCGTCTTGGTTGACGGGTACTCCTCGGAGTTGCCCCAATCAGTCGACATTCTCGCACGGGCTGAGTTGGAAGTCTGTGATGGCGCGCACAGGACTTTTGTGATGAAAAAAGGGTGGCCTTGGAGGCTCGAATTCCAGCACCAGCCGAATCGCCTACGCAACTCGAAGAAATTTCCGCAGCCGTTCGGCCGCGCCCGTTACGTGAGCATCGACGAGGCTTTGAAGTTGCCGTTCTGTTATTTCGAGGGTTTGCAAGGCGGCGAGTGCATCGGCAACAGCGAACTGTCGCGTCTTCAGTGCTTCGTCAACCCGCGCTCGCATGCCTTCTTCGTTGATCTCGCGGCGTGTAAGTATCTTCGCCAATGCGAGCGTGTCGAGGACAGAAATATCGATCGGTAAGTTCAAACGACGGTCTGGGATCGTGCCCACCTTGATGTCGTCGTTCTTAACCGACCAAGTTCCAACTTTGATGGCGCCCGGCTCACAGTGAAAGAGCAGCTCTTTCGCCTTGAAGGTGGTTACGGCCTCGCTGATCTGCCCCAGTGTGCTTAACGGAACGCGTACCGGGCCGGGGATTTTGCCATTGACTGGCGCCTCCGATTCAGTGCCGACCGCGCGAAATATAGCGACGCTTTCCGATACCAGGATGTCGACGAAGTCGCTCTCGCTGTACTTTCCGCGGTTTGCTTTGAGTTGGCCTATCGCTTGGCGAAGGTCAGCGGTTCGGATCACAAATTCAACTGACATGGTCACCTCCTGCAGCTTCTGGAATTCGCAACGCTGGTAATTCTTTAACGATTCTAACTGTTTCGAGGCTGACGGTAATGATTTGACCTATCAAACGCACGATATATTGCGGATCATCTTCGCGATTCGGATCGTTAGTGATGCCGCTGCGTTTGTCGGTTGAGACCTGATATTGATCGATCACCCATTCGAGGGCGGAGCGGTTGCCGAGGCGGTAGTCGTAGGCTTCCTTCGGGATTTCGGAGAGGGTGAGGAAATCGTTGTAAATGAGGGTGGCCTTGTCTTTGCTCAAGCGCATTCTGGTGACGCGCCAGTTCAGCTTTTCTCCGGCTTTTTCTCTTTTGGTGAGCTGGTATTCCGGCTGCTGCTCGTAGCGAACGTGGATTTCGACTAGGCGCTGACCGGCTTTTACTAGCTGGCGGAAAACGTCCGAATCTTTAACCACAGGGGGCACAGAGGACACAGGGGCAAGCGGAATGCGCGGGAGTTCGCGGCGGAGATTGGCGGCGTAGCGCTCGCGGTATTCGGGGTGGTGCAGGACGGCGTAGATGTAGTGGAAGATGTCCCACTTGGTGATGGACGGGTCGTGGTAGTGGGAGCGGAATTGATCGAGGGCCCAGTCGGTGATGTTCTCGCGGCGGTTGGTGCCGTCTTCGGCGTAAGTGTAGAAGGGGAAGCACTGAGTCGCATCGATCGAGACAAGGTTGAGGTTCGGGACTGCGTTTGCACTGAAGCACCAGTACCGCGCGCGGGCACCCACGCTTGGCGAGCAAATGACCACGTTCTGCTGCTGACGCTTCGGGGTTGGAAATATGTCGGCGAACGCTGCTGGACGGTCGATGGCTAGCGAATCGTAGTACAAGAACTGCTTGCAGAAAGGCCGATAGGCTGATTCTCGAATCCGGGCGCTATCGAACTCGGTTGTCGTCCCGGACACCAGTTTTTTCTTTAAGGTTTCGCTCCATTTCACGCCCTCCTAGTTTAGGAATTCGTCAACATTTTTAGGTCTTCTTGCCTGAGCGTACCGAAGCACCTCGATGCCGTAAGCCTGCAAGAATGCGCGTACCTTGTCGGAGAGGGAACCCTGTGAGAAGTCATAAACGGTCTCATCCCGGTTCGTAGAGACTCCAAGGCAGTATGTCCCGAAAACTGCGGAAGGGGACTCGGAACTCCGGCTCCGTCGCGCTGGCGCCAATGGAAGGAGTGCTTCGAAGCCAACCACCCCTCCGGAAATCCAGTTGTGTTGGGCGTCTGGCTTAATAGCCCGCCACTCTATGGCGCTTGTGTACGCCTTTATCGCCGAGGGAGCGTCCGAATTCTTTTTGCAGAATTTCTTCCACGCTGCGCACCATGAAATTGACGATGGGCTGCGGAGTGTAGACGATGCCGTGGGTGTCGGCTTCTTTCGGCGAATAGCCCTGGAAGAAACGTTCGTAGACTTTATTGAGGAAGTGCTGCTTTTCGTTGAAGCCAGCGGTGTTTTCCGCGCTGGTTTCGATGGCCTTGTAGAAGCGGTCGAGCGGGCGCAGGAATTCGTTTCGGTTGAAGGCCCGCTTGGTCAGTTCGACAATGACTTTTTCGATTTCGGCAGCGACGACGTTGCGGCGGGTGAAGTCGGGGTTGTCGAAGATCCTCGCGAAGATGCGTTCAGTCAGCAGGTGCTGGATCAACATGCGTTCGACGGCGTCTTCGGAGAGATTGGGATTGATGGCCTGACGGCAGAGAGCGTAGAAGTCGTTGAAGCTGCGGACGAACTCGGGATTGCGGCGGCGCTCTTCGTCGATGATCTTCTTAACGGCGTCGGAGAGTTCGGGGATGCGGTCGGAGAATTCGCTGACGGCTTGTTCCCACTCCTCGATGTGGGGAGCTTTGTAGTCGAAAAACTGGTTGACGATCTGGTTCTCGGGATTGGAGATGTCGGCGTCGAGTATGCGAGTGCCGGACTGGTAGAGGACGGCGCGATTGGGAGCCTGGAAGATGATGTTGTCGCGGGGATAGCCTTTGTCGAGCTTGGACTTGATTTCACGGTCGAGATCGTCTTTTTCGTCCTTGGCTTCCCAGAAACCGTGGGCGAGCTTGAACTCATCGAGCAGAGCGCCGTCTACGCGAATGGACGAGTGCTTGCGTTTGATCTCAAATTCGGGACTGAGGGTGAGCTTGAGCTTGCGTCCGCAGGTGGAGAGCAGGTCTTGGAAGGCGCTGCGGACGGCCATCTCGTGGTCGATGTGAAGCTGGCCGAGTCGGTGGAGGGCGGCGTAGTAGTTCCTGACCGCGGCCTGCGTCGGCTTGAGGTTGAGTTGGGACATCGCTCCACGTTTCAGCGGCTGGGGCACGGCCGTCGTCGCATAGCCCTCAGGGGCTAAAGCCCGTGTTTTAATTGCTCTTACGGCACGGCTAAAGCCGTGCCCTTCCACGAATCTCTGCTGCTACACCATCCAACAAAAAAGGGCCATGGGCGTAAAATTCCCCATGGCCCCCTCGGTCGGGATCATTATCTACCAGTCTCGACTAAAGATACATAGACCAATTTGGGGCTGGTTGGGTTGGGGGGATGGATCGATTGCGGAGGAATCTGTGGTGCGGGGCGCGGTTGGCCTCGGCGGCTGAACGCGCACCTTCAAGGCAAAGTCAGAACTCAAGATTCGGGTCCTATGGTGCGATCGGACTGCCTCCCACTCATCGCACAAAACGCGATGAGTGGGGCACCCACATTGTGGATGTGCCATTGGAAGGCTGGGCCAGCCGCCGTGGCCCTCAGGGGCTAAAGCCCGTCTCTTAATTGCTCTTACGGCACGGCTGAAGCCGTGCCCTTCCCAAAGCGCGGCTAAAGCCGTGGCCCTCAGGGGCTAAAGCCCGTCTCTTAATTGCTCTTACGGCACGGCTGAAGCCGTGCCCTTCCCAAAGTGTGGCTAAAGCCGTGGCCCTCAGGGGCTAAAGCCCGTCTCTTAATTGCTCTTACGGCACGGCTGAAGCCGTGCCCTTCCCAAGGTGTGGCTAAAGCCGTGGCCCTCAGGGGCTAAAGCCCGTCTCTTAATTGCTCTTACGGCACGGCTAAAGCCGTGCCCTTCCCAAAGCGCGGCTAAAGCCGGGGGTAGTTGGCGGGGCTCGCGGCGCGCCTGAAGGCGCGCCCTTTCAAAGCAAGTCAAGAATCGAGATTCGATGAGCGGCCCTAAAGGGTGTGCGTGAGAACTTCGGTCGTCCCTACGGGACTTGAATCGATGGTTCCACTTTCCGCAGCGATGAATCGCTGGGCTAAGCTCGGTCGCCCCTCTGGGGCTGGATTCCTGAGCGTTCCCCGAGGTTCACGATGACTCATCTGGGATGTGCGTCAGTTGCCTCAGGATTTCTGCTGCTTTTGGGCGGCGGCGCGGGCCTGCAGAGTAATCGTAACCGCGCGCAGCATATCGCCGGCGGGAGCGGGCTTGCCGGTCCAGATTTCAAACTGGCGGGCGGCTTGTTGCACAAACATCTCGACTCCGGGGATAACGGCGATTCCCTTGGCGCGCGCGATCTGCAGCAGGTGCGTCTCGACCGGGTCGTACACCATGTCGAAGACGACGCGGGCTTGAATCTCCTCGTCTTTGAGCGGGCAGTCGCGCGTGTTCCCCATGCCAACCGGAGTGGCGTTGATGATGACGTCGAAGGCGATCTTGCGGAGGTCGGCGCGTTTGATGGCGCGCGCTTTGGCCTGGCGGGCGAGCTTCTGAGCTTTGACGGCAGTGCGATTGAGTATCCAGACTTCAGCGCCGCGCTCTTTGAGTCCGAAGACTGCGGCACGGGCCGCGCCTCCGGCGCCGAGCACGAGAACCTTGGCGTTCTGGATGGAGAGACGTTGTTCGAGGGGACGGACGACGCCGGCGGCGTCGGTATTGAAGCCGTAAAGCTTGCCCTCCTGTCCGCGGACGACGGTATTGCAGGCGCCGATCCTGGTAGTGTACGCGTCGGTGTTGTCGAGATACGGAAGGATGGCCTGCTTGTATGGCATGGTGATGCTGAGGCCGTGGAGGGGAATCCCGCGCACGCAGTCGATGAGATCCTTGAGCGTTTTGGCGTGGAGCGGAAGATAAACGCCGTTCACGTTCTCGCGGCGCAGCGCCGTGTTCATGATGACGGGCGAGAGCGAATGTTCGATGGGATCGCCGGCGACTCCATAGACGCGAGTGGCGGCGTCGACCTGGTCGATGCGGTAGATGCTGCGCAGATCGCCGGCGCTGACCTGACCGGGTGCGGTTTTGAGATCGGCGCTGACCGCGCCAAAGGTGAAAGCGCTGCCGGCGCGCACGCTGAGCACGCGGCTGATGATGCCTTGCTCTCCCATGCACAACCCGATCAGCGCATGCTTGCCGCTCTGCGTCTGCAGAAACTTCATCATGCTCACGTTATCGGAGAGCGTGGTGGCGGTGGTGACGACCTTGTAGAAGTCGGCCGGGACTTTCAGCATTTTCTCCAGCGTCTTATCGAGGTTGCGCGTGGCGCGGAAATCATGGAACGACAGGATGAGTCCGGCGCGGGCGCGCAGGCGCGCAATCGCTGCGGGCTTCGATTTCAGTGCGCTCTGGAGTTCCAAGTCGACAATCTGACAGCCCGCGGCATGGGCCTTGGTGAGCACCTCCAGTTGAGAAGCCAACGATCCCTTGAACTTGCCGCCATTGTTGGCACGGCGGCAGGTACCGATGGCAGTGACGTACTGATGAGTTTCAAGAAAACGATGGATTTTGGGAAGCGCAGCGAGAGGCTGCTTCAGGTAATCCAAACGGAATTCGATGAATGGGTTATCCCGGGCCATGGACTCGGCAGTAGCGAGCATGTCTTCGACAGTGTCGGCGTTCAGCGCAAGGCAGACCTTAGGCAGGCGCAAAGGCAAGGAACGGGGCGCGACAGTGGAAGACAAGGCCATTTGTTTTCAACAACGGCGCGATATTACAGGGCTATAAGCGCAGATGCAACATAAGGATTGCCGAACGATTCAGGAAACACTTTGGGAGCAAGGGGACAAACACCCTCGTAACCTTGACCCTTCCTCAAGCGCTTGTTACTTTTCGGCTGTAACCCTTGTCTTCCGAGAGAGATAGCTGGGGCAAGCCCCTAAGCGGTTTGGAGTCGGAGGTAACATGAAGAAAACAGGATTGTTATTGCTTTTGATGTTGATGGCGACCTGGGCGGCGGCCCAGCAATCGACGACGGCGATCACGCCGGATGCGTCCGGTATCGTCAACACGTCGATCAACGTGCCATTCGTGCGTTTTCAGACGCCTACCGCGGCCGACATTTATTGCGCAGGATTCATCAGCCCGGATCGTATTTCCGACGCGAACTACGTGAACGGGGGCCTAGAGACACCGACCTCAACCAAGTTCGAAATCGGGGAACTGGTCTATCTGGCCGGGAGCGGCTATCAGGCGGGACAACTCTATTCGGTCGTCCGCGAACTGCGGGACGTCAACAAGTACGAAATCTATCAGGGGCAGAGAAAAATGCTGGCTGCCGTGGGACATCCTTACGGGGAAATTGGCAGAGTGCGGGTAGTCGACACGCGCAGTCACAGCGCCATTGCCCAAGTGGAATTCAGTTGTGATCCCATCAATCCGGGAGATGTCGTCGTGCCTTTCGTGGAAAAACCGCCGGTTGCGTTCCACGTGCCCGGTCATTTCGACCGGTTTGCGCCGGCGAATGGGAAGCTGAGTGGACGGATCGTGCTCGGCAAAGACTTTGACGGCTTCCTCGGCACGGGCATGAAACTTTATATGAACCTCGGTTCGAACCAGGGCGTAAAAGTGGGGGACTATTTCCGCGTAGTGCGTTCCTACACAGCCACCTTGAAAGATCCGGTGGACTCGCTCTCCTTCAAAGCTCAGACTTCAGAAGACACGCAGATGCGGCCGCCGACTTTTGAGGCCGATCAGTTCACCAGGACCAAAGGTCCGAATATCCATGTGGGCGATCTGCCGAGGCGCGCCGTGGGAGAAGTGGTGGTTCTGAACGTAACGCCGACCGCATCGTCCGCCATGGTCGTCTTCGCGCTGGAAGATGTATACGCGGGCGACACGGTGGAACTGGACGCGCAGGAGTAAGAGAACGAAACAATTTGGCCGGACGAGGGGAGAGCGAATCTCCCCTTTTTCTTTGGTCGGAGTATGCGTAACGGACTCGGGCAGAAGAACGACTGGCAACTGCGGCTCTTAACCGCTGAGGGCAACTGCTGCCTTGCAAAACTAGTTTGAACCTTCGACCTCGCGCTTCAGCGAAAGAAATGGATTTTCGAATTGCCGGGAATCATCGCAGCAGCGACGACCAGTACGACGATCACAATAACGAGTTCCATGTTGCCCTCACGATGTTGCCATCGCAATCAAACGGCCAATGACTCAGCATACATCCTCTTGCAGAGAAGACAAGTTACTCAAGTGGGGGCAGGCGCGCGAAGGAGTGGAGCGCGGAATCCGTGAAGAGATTTGTGGAAGCAGATTCAGCAGGGAACTTCTGCATCGGCGTCGGCAAAGACCTCGGCGGTGAAAGCATCGATGGTTGCGTTCTTGCGCCAGGAATCCAGCGGCAGACCAGCTTTGCGGCAGGTTTGCTCCAGAAAAGTTTCCCGGTCCCAACCATTTTCGACAGAAACCTGGGGCAACAGCAGGCCGCGTCGAGCGCCATGCGCGATGACCAGGCCGTGGCGCCCGACTTCCACTGCCTCGGGGTGAATTGGGAACAGGCGGGAGAGCACGCTCAGCGAAACCTCCAGCTCCAGAGCTTCTTCTCTCGTCACCGGCAAGAAACGGGAATCTTCGAAAGCGGCGGCGCGGGCCGTTTCAGCCACGGCGCGATACAGAGGCGCGATGGGCAGGGCATAGCCGACGCATCCCCGAAGTTCGCGGTGGGGATCGCCGTGCAGATCGCCGGGCAGATAAAGAGTGGTGAAGACGCCTCGTGGATCCGATAGCCCGGCCAGAGAAGGCGGCGCTTCCGGAAGAGGCTGACGCTCCAGAGCGGAAAGAATCGCCTGGTGCGCGATGCGGAGCAGAGTCCGGCGCTGCTCGAGAGAAAATTCCGGGGACAGCGGGGCGGGGCGAGCCACTTCGCGCGCAGTCAGATTCCCAGGCGGCTTTTCAGACAGCGTTTCAGACAGCTTGGACATCGCGTTTTCTCCGCCGGGCGAGGACGAAGGTCCGGCGCCGCCGCTTTTCCGATTTGCGGTCGATTCGCGACCAGAAGGCCACGAAGTAGTCGAGCGCGGAAACCAGCGAAAGCAGAACCATGAACCAGATGGCGACCCATGCAATCCAGTAAACCGGGAAAATATAAATGCCGAACACGGGCCACTCGTGCCAGCGGCGAGCGAGAATCACGGCCACCACGGCAATGATCTGCACCAGCATCTTAAACTTGCCGAGTTCGCTCGCTTGAATCGTAAAACCTTCGGAAGCGGCAATGGAGCGCAGCCCGCTTACCAGAAACTCGCGGCCGATGATGACCACGGCCATCCAGGCCGGCACCAGCGCGGGATTGAACTGCACCAGCGT
>JBEKYF010000007.1:0-60765 GCA_049511255.1 Terriglobales bacterium
TGATCATGGAATGCCTGCTGGAGACCAAAGCAGCCACGATTGTGGAGTTCATCCAAGGACTGCAGGGAACTCTGTCCCTGACCTTCGAGGAAGGAACGTCGGCTGCCTGGTTGCACGACCTTTTGAAACCCCACGTCAGCCGATTGGTGGTCCGCGATCCACGAAAGGCTGCCCTGTTGAAAGATGGCAACAAGAGTGATCGGATCGACTACCCGGTAACCGAGGGTAAGGATATGGGGCGGGGCTTCAAAGCGCGGGGTTCAATGCGATGTTCGAGTCAGGCTGGGCTTAGGATCACGAAGCAGCTGAGATCGTCCCCAAGAGGGGCCGATTCGAAGCGGAATCGACATTTACTGCGCAGGCCATCAAGCCAATCAAATAGCTTGCCCTCAAAATCACGAGCCCCGCCTTGCGGCGGGGCCGTGAATTGAGTGTTCGGGAGGTCGGGAAGCGAAAAAATTTAAGCTATGCCCCCAACAGCCTGCGACGGACCATTCCAGCGATACCCACAAGCCCTGTTCCTAGAAGGCCCAAAGTTCCGGGCTCAGGGACAGTTATACTGGTGTCGCCGCTGGAAAGGTTGGTCCCGTCCACATTGAAGAAGCCCGTACCAGTGTTGACGGTAATCTGAGTGGTAGCCCCGTCCACCGTTCCCCCACCTTCCCAGGTGCCGCTGATCGTACCATCCAGAATGTACTGGTGCGTTCCGTTGCTAAGAGTCTCCAGAGTCCACGTGGTCAGTCCGGTGAAGGAGCCACTGAAGATCGTGCCACTGAAGATACCGCCGGTGCCGTTCCCGGTGATGACGAAGCTTCCGCCCGGGTTAAAGGCCCCATTAGTCTTAGCGGTGCCGTAGTCCAAAGTACCGGTCGTAAAGGCCACACTGCCGAGAGCGCCGGTCACCGGAGTACCCCCGTTGACGGTCCACGTGGTGAGCTCCGAGCCAGTCAGACTCAGAGTCTGAGTACCACCGTTATAGGTCAACAAGCCATTGGTATTGCCGAAATCCACATTGCCAGCAAAAGCTGCCAGTGGTAAAGCTAGAGCAAGCAGAGCCATCAAAACGATCCGCTTCATGATTACTTCCTCCTGAACTGATTTCTTCTTCTTTTCCGCTTGTCTCACCTTGAACTTTGGGTCCGAAGGTATAGGTCGCCGCTTGTGTATAGAGCATTTGTCGTTCCAAAACTACAAAGGCTCGATTTTTGTTGTTTATCAATAACTTACCAACATCTATCGCAAATATTTCAAATCCCGGAATGCAATCTGCTGCACACTAGCAACAACCGCTTTCCCTGAATCACCCAGAGGCCCAATCCCGCAGGCAGTTGGCTGGCTGCAAAATAGAACAACTGGGAGGTTCGGAATCGGCAGGGGAAATCTCGCCACGACCACGACAAAAACAAAGACAGCTTCAATCTTGGGAGACCAGCTTCCAGAACCTGGCGCGACTGGCAGTAACCAATCGCGGGGCGATCATGGTCCACGGACCCAGCGTTTGGCAATGGCTCGTTAGTGCCATCCAATCACTCAAGAATGGAATTTCCGCTCTCGGACCAGTTGCCATATCTTTTGCGGTGAGCAGTTCTGGGGAAGGGCTGTTCAGGCCTCTTCACTTTTTCCCGAGGACAGGCTGCGGTAGGCAGCGTCCAGAATGAGCTGGTTCCGCCAGCCTTCCTGGCCAGGCACGGGGAACACTTCCCGACCTTCCACTGCGGCAGCGAAGGCATCCACCTGCCTCGCGTAGGCAAGTTGGTTCGAAACAGTTTCTTCGGCGACGCGTTGTCCATCGCGCCACAGTTCCAACTTAATTGGTTGCTCAACATTCAGCGCATCCTCGGCCCGGAGCACTCCGGCGTCACCGACAATCTCCAGCGGCGTGCGATAGTGGGCACGAGTTGAAACCATCACTGTGGCCAGCGTGCCCCGCTGAAATTCCAGCGCCAGGACGGCCGCCGCTTCCACGTCACCCGACCCTTCATCTGGGCGACCGAGAGCGGCCACGCACCGCGGCTCATCCTGCAGGATGTAACGCAAGGCATCGATGCAGTGGACGCCCACGTCGGCGATGGGGCCGCCTCCGGCGAGCGCCCGGTTGTAGAGCCACGCGCGCGCATGGCCTAAACCGAGATACGAGAACTCCGCCCGGGCAAAGATCGGCCGACCGATTTCACCAGCGGCGACGCGTTCGCGAAATCTCGCCGTGCTTTCTTCAAAGCGAAAGACCTGGGCGACGCCGAGCAGAACGCCCGCGTGGCGCGCCGCTTCGACCATCTGGCGGCATTCGTCCGCGTCCATGCCCATCGGTTTCTCGCAAAGCACCGGCTTGCGAGCAGCAACCGCGGTGAGAACGTCCTGCAGGTGGCAGGCATTGGGAGTGGTGACCAGCACGGCGTCAACTTCGGGGCAGTGGCAGAGCTCTTCCGTGGAGGCAAAGGCAAAGCCATGCGGGATGCCATACTGCGCGGCGGCTTCGCGTGCTTTCTGTGCGTCTCGGCGCGATACAGCAACCACTTTGCAATTCCGGGCAAGCGCGAATCCCGGCATCAGCCGCCGCACTGCGTGCAATCCGAAACCTGCGATGCCAAAGCAAATCATGTGAATTTCACCGGCTTCTCTAAACCGCCTTCTCTTAACTATTATGTGTACGGATAAAAGACGAAAAACAGCAGCGACAAGGCGGTCAATGCCCAGAGCGCTGGGCGAACTTCGCGCAAGCGTCCCGAAACCAGCTTGCAAAAAGGATACAAGATGAAGCCCGCCGTCATGCCAATTCCCACATTGTAAGTGAAGGCCATTAGGACGATGACGCCGAAGGCTGGAACCAGTTCGGTGAGGTCATCGAAGGGAATGCGGGTGATCGGAGTCAGCATCAGCAATCCAACGAAGATGAGCGCTGGTCCGTATGCCTGGGGCGGAATGGCGGAGATGAACGGCGCGAAGAATAAAGTCCCGACAAAGCACAGCGCCGTGATGACCGCGGTCAGGCCGGTCCGGCCACCCGCCTCGACTCCAGTAGCGGACTCGATATAGGCGCCGGATGTGGTCGTTCCAATCACGGCGGCGAAGGTTGTGGCCAGCGCGTCGGCCATCATCGGGCGCTCGATCTGCGGCAGGTTGCCGTCTTTGTCAAGGAAACCCGCGCGCGCCGACACACCAATGAGCGTGCCCATGGTGTCCACAAATGCCATGACAAAGATCGTCAGGACGACAGGAAAAAATCCCCAGGTAAATAGACTGTGCAGATCGAACTGGAAAAAGACAGGTTGAAGGCTGGGCGGATGGCTGACCCAACCGGCGGGCGCCGGAGCGACCCGGGTCACAAAACTGAGAAGAGCGGTGACGAGAACTCCGCTAAGAATCGCGGCAGGGAAGCGGCGAATCGTGAGCACCGTCATCAGCAGGAAACCAAAAATGGAAAGCAGGACGGAAAGCGAGGTGAGATGGCCCGGCCGAACCGGCGCCCCGGGGAATCCCATGGTAACGATGCCCGTCTGATTCAGCCCGATAAAAGTCAGAAACAGTCCGATGCCGACGGCGTAGCTGTAACGGAGCGTGGGGGGAATGGCGTCAACCATCCACTGGCGGAGGCGGAGCAGAGTCATCAGAATGAAGAGGATTCCAGCCAGGAACACCGCGCCCAGCGCGCTTTGCCACGAGTAGCCGAGCACATGAACCACCGTGAACGCGATAAAGGCGTTTTCGCCCATGTACGGAGCGATGGCAAAAGGGCGGTTGGCATAGAAGCCCATCAGCAGTGTTCCGAAAATAGCGGTGAGAATGGTGGCCGTGAGCGAAGCGCCCGCCGGCATGCCGGCAGTTTTCAGGATGGCAGGGTTGACGGCCACGATGTAGGCCATCGTGAAGAAGGTGGTGAGTCCGGCGACAACTTCGCGCCGGATAGTTGTCTGGCGGTGAGAGAGTTCAAAGAACTGATCGAGCCAGCGAATCACGGTTCAGAGCTCCGCAATAAGTCGAAGATTGAAGAAGTCAGAAGTCAGATTGCAGAAGTGTATCCTGTCCGCCGCGCGACTCTGGTTTTACTTCTGCAATTTGACTTCTCACTTCTGACTTTTCCGCAACTCAGCGAGCAACTTGGGGTCGATGTTCCCGCCGCTGATCACGGCCACGTTGATCTTTGTCTTGGGCAACTCGTCGGCGTGGAAAAGAAATGCGGCCACGGCCACGGCGCCACTCGGCTCGGCCAGTGTTTTCGCGTTCGCGCTTAAAGCGCGCAGGGCCTCGCGAATCTCGTCTTCCGTCACGCTGACGATGTCGTCCACATAGGCGCGGATGTGTTCGAAATTGATTGCGCCGATGCTCTGGGTGCGAAGGCCGTCGGCCAGCGTTTGCGAGACTTGCTCCGCCGCGAAGGAGACGATGCGGCCGGCGCGCAGGCTAGCCCGCGCATCGGCGGCAAGTTCCGGCTCGACGCCAATCACTTTCACTTTGGGATTCCTGAGCTTGATGGCGGCCGAGATGCCGCTGATCAATCCCCCTCCCCCGACGGGGACGAGCACGGTTTCAACGTCGGGAAGATCTTCGAGGATTTCAAGCCCGACCGTTCCCTGGCCGGCGATAATCTTTTCGTCATTGTAGGGCGGCACGATCGCATAGCCGTGCTCAGCGGCCAGTTCTTCGGCGCGCAGGCGGCGCTCTTCACTGCTGGGACCGACGATGACGATTTTCGCCCCAAGCGCTGCGGTGGCATCGAGCTTATTCTTCGGAGCATTGCCCGGCATGACGATGATAGCCTTCACGCCAAGCGCCCGCGCCGCGTAGGCCACGCCCTGCGCATGATTGCCGCTCGAATAAGAAATGACTCCACGGTGGCGTTCTTCGTCGCTAAGGGATGCGACTTTGTTATAAGCGCCGCGCAGTTTGAAAGCGCCGATGGGCTGTAGGTTTTCCAGCTTGAGGTAGAGCTTGCGTCGATCCGTCGCGCCCGTCCATTCGACCAGGGGCGTGCGGACGGCAATGCCGTGGAGAAGGTTTTGAGCTGCGCGAATGTCGTCGAGAGAAACCATTGCATTTGAGCGTGCCTTGTCCGGGCGTTTTTTGCAAGGGCGGCTACGTAGTACATCTTGACGTTACAGACATTGACATCATGATGCCTAATGGTATAGCATCAAAACATGAGGACAACCCTTTCGCTCGATGACGACGTGGCCCAGTTGCTGAAGAAGGAAGTTCGGCGAACTGGCTCTTCTTTCAAAGAGGCGGTGAATCGACTTCTGCGGATGGGATTAACGGCTTCGAAGCAGCCCGTCCGGAAGCCGTTCCGGGTGAAGCCGTGGAATCTGGGCCTGCCTCCGTTTGAAAAAGTAGAAGAGCTATTGGAATACTTGGAAGGACCGGACCATAGGTGATCGTAATTGATGCCAATCTCCTGATCTATTCCTACGATCTCGATTCGGCCTACCACAAGAAGAGCCGTTCTTGGCTGGAGGAAGCGCTTTCGGGAGTAGAAGCCGTGGGACTGCCCTGGCAAAGCGTATCTGCGTTCCTACGGGTTATCACGAATTGGCGACTATCGGGAATGCGTGTCAGCCTGCAGCAAGCCGTGCAAGTCGTAGATGAGTGGTTGCAACAACCGAATGCACAGATACTTGTGCTGGCGGATCAGCACTGGTCGGTGTTGAGGCAAATGATCCTGGAGGGACAGGCCTCAGGCCCGTTGGTGAGTGATGCGGAGATCGCGGCGATCACGATTGAGCATGGAGGTGTGCTGCACACGGCGGACCGCGATTTCGCCCGCTTTCCGGGGCTGCGGTGGAAGAACCCGCTCACATAGAGCGGCGGTCGAACTAGATCTCCAATATCACCGGCATAATCAGCGGCCGCCGTTGCGTCTGCCGTGAGATGTAGCGCTTCAGGTCGGTGCGGATTTTCTCCTTGATTACGCCGTAGTCCGCTTTCTCTTCGGCGCTGGAGGCATCGAGGGTCTCCATGACAATCTCGCGGGCGCGCTCGATCACGCCGTTTTCGCCGGGCGAGAATCCGCGCGTCACAATCTCGGGCGAAGTTTCTACGAGTCCAGTGAGCTTGTTGATGGCGATGATCGGCATCACGAAGCCGTCTTCGCTGAGGTGACGGCGGTCTTTGATAACGATGTCTTCGACCACGTCTGCGCGGGAGCCGGAATCGATGCAGACCCGGCCTACATTGACGCGTCCAGCCTTGCGCGCGCCCAGTTCATCGATTTCGAGCACGTCTCCACTCTCGATCAGCAGCACGCTGCCGACCGAGCCGTGCATGGACGCGGCGAGATCGGCGTGTAACTTAAGCTGCCGGTATTCGCCATGGATGGGGACGAAATACCTGGGCCGCACCAGGTTGATGATGAGCTTCAATTCTTCCTGGCTGGCGTGTCCGCTGACGTGGATCGGCGGGTAAGAACCGTCGTCATAGATGACAAACGCTTCGCGGCGGAACAGGTGATCCACCATGCGGAAAATGGCTTTTTCGTTGCCGGGGATGACACGCGATGAGAGGACGACGGTGTCGCCCTTTTCAATTTTCGCGTGCTTGTGGTTATCCACCGCCGCGCGTGACAGCGCCGACATGGGCTCGCCCTGCGTGCCACTGATGAGGACGCACACTTTCTCAGGAGCGAAGTTTCTCATTTCACCGGGCTGAATCAGCATCCCCTCGGGGATCTGGACATAACCGAGGTCTTCGGCGATCTCGGAGGAATTATTCATGGAGCGGCCAATGAAACAAATCTTGCGGCCGTGTTCCCGTGCCATGTCGACGGTCAGCTTGATGCGGTGAATCGAGGATGAGAAGCAGGAGATGAACAGACGCCGCTTGGTGCGGACAAACACCTCTTCGAATTTGCGGCGAACCGCTCGCTCGCTCGGAGTGTAGCCTTTGCGCTCGACGTTGGTCGAATCCTGCAACAGCGCCAGAACTCCCTCTTTGCCGTACTCGGCGAAACCGTGCAGGTCGAACAGGCGGTTGTCGGTGGGCGTCGGGTCAACCTTGAAGTCGCCGGTATGCAGCACGACGCCGAGCGGTGTGTGGATGGCGAGCGCCACACAATCGACCAGGCTGTGCGTTACCTGCAGCGGATGAATGGTGAAAGGCCCAACCTTGAAGCGTTCTCCGGGACGGATTTCGCGCAGGTCGGAGTCGTCGAGAAGCTGGTGTTCGTCGAGCTTGTCTTCGACGTAGGCCAGCGTGAACTCGGTGCCCCAGACGGGAACGTTCAGTTCGCTGAGAATCCACGGCAGTGCTCCGATGTGGTCCTCGTGGCCGTGCGTAAGCACGATGCCGCGCACATGCTTGCGATTCTCGAGCAGGTAAGAAATGTCGGGTACGACGATGTCAACGCCCAGCAACTCCGCTTCGGGGAACATCAGCCCGGCGTCAACCACGATGATGTCATCGCCAAAGCGGATGGCCATGCAGTTCATGCCGAACTCGCCCAGTCCGCCTAGCGGAACAATATGCAGTTTTCCTTTTGACATTAGTAAAGTCGATGCTAGCACAGGGAGAGGCTCGTGTAGAGACGGGGCTTGCCCCGTTTGCTTTTGGAGGCGGCGCCAAGCCCGGCTGATAAACTCATACTCAGAGATGCCTGAGGAGAAACAATCGTGGATGCGGCGGCGCGCCGAAGGCGCGATCCGCGGGGGCCTGACTCGCGCCTACGAAACGATCAGGGTTGATCCCGGACGCTTCCTGATGCAGTTGCGCGTGGCGCACGGGTTACCGCTGGCCACCTTTCATGGCGTTTACACGCTGCCGGTGGAGCGCCTCGATGATGTTGCAGAGTCGGTGATCCGCGGCGGGATGAAGCTGGCGGCGGCGGAGGGAGCTGGATTTGGTCTCGGCGGAATCCTAACGATCGTACCGGACCTCGGCATTCTCTCTGCCATTACCATGCGCACCATCCAGAAGCTCAGCCTGATTTATGGGTTCGAGTTGAACACCGACGAGGAGATCGCCGAGCTTTGGATTGCCGCGGCCAGCGCCGCCGGCGTCGACATCAGCCGCGAATTGCTGGAGAAAGAAGTGGTCAACCGCTTCGTGTCGCGCGTGATCCAGCGGATCGCCGTCAGGGCCGGCGCCGAGGTGGTGGAAAAGTGGGCGGGTCGCCTGATTCCGATTACCAGCTCGGCCATCGGATGCGCATTGAATTACTACTTCGTGCGAGCGTGGGGCCAGCGGGCGCGGGCGCATTTCCGCGCCAAGCATCTCGAAGCGCGGCGCAGGTTTGCGGCGGAACAAATACAACTTCCGGGCGCACCTTCGGCGATGTTGTCATCTTGACCTGCTTCAGCAACCAGCGGGCACACCCGTTGATGCTTTTCTACCGCAGCCAATCTTCCAGTTCGATCCCGCGCTCGGTTTTCTCGTCGCGATACTTTACGATCACCGGCGTATAGAGCGAGAGGTTCCAGTCGTCGGATTTGCCCTTGCCCTTTTTCACGGTGCGCGAGCCGGGAACGACGACGGCATTCTCCGGAACTTCCAGCGGCCGCTCCGGTGTCGCGCGATAGATTTCGCCGCGCACCAGATCATAGAGCGGCGTGGAGCGGGTCAGAATCGTTCCCGCTCCCAACACGGCGCGGGCACCGACCAGCGTGCCTTCGTAGACTCCGCAATTGCCGCCGACCAGCACATCGTCTTCGATGATCACCGGGGCGGCGTTGATCGGTTCCAGCACGCCTCCGACCTGCGAGGCAGCGCTGAGGTGCACACGCTTGCCGATCTGCGCGCAGGAGCCGACCAGGGCATGCGAGTCGATCATCGAGCCTTCATCCACGTAGGCGCCGACGTTGATAAACATAGGAGGCATGCAGATGACCGTCGGCGCAACGTAGGCCCCTTCCCGGATGGAAGATCCACCAGGCACCAGGCGAACTCGATCGGCGACGGTCAGACGGCGGGCTGGGAAAGTGTCATTGTCAACAAAGGAGAGCACGTCGCCGTCCGACATTTCCTGTAACTCGCCGAGACGAAAGCCGAGCAGGATGCCTTGCTTCACCCAGGCATTGACGACCCAGCGTCCGGCGACTTTCTCAGCGGCGCGAACCTCGCCCCGAGTCAGAGCGCCGCGGAAGTCGAAAAAAGTGGGACGGGCTTCGTCAGGGTTGCTGATCGTTTCGCGTGCCGATAAGCGTTCAATGGCCGCCTTCAAAGCAGATAGAGAATCTGACATAGGGGATCTAGAGAAACCAGAGGCCAAGAGCCAAAAGCTAAACGCTAAGAGCTGCCTTTACGCCACGCACTTGCATTCGCTGCGGATCAGCACGCCGGGCATCTGATGGGTCGCCTCGCGCGCCTCGGCGAGATTGCTGTACGGTCCATGCCAGCGCGAATGATTGGGATCGTGCCCGGCGGGGCGTCCTTTGCCGGAACTGCACTGTCCACAGGAAGCGCGGTGCAGCATCGCTTTGTGCGGGCCCGCTGCCCAATTCTCGTAAATATAGAATTCGGAGGCAGCGGCGGGCGGAGCTGCAGGCCGGGTGATTAATCCCGCGTCGGTCGCGATCTTCTGCAACTTCGACCGCGTATCGCGGCGCATGGGAAGCAGGGGCAGGCGATAGACTTCTTCGATCTTGCCCATCATCGCGAGCACGGCTTTCACGGGCAGCGGACTCGATTCGATGAAGTTGGCCAGCATCAGCGGAAGATACTTGCGGTGGATAGTGCGCGCCGTCTGCCAGTCGTTATTCAGAGCGGCGCGGGTCATCGCCGCCATTTCGTGTGGAATTTCATTGGACGCAACCGAAATCACGCCCACACCCCCGAGCGCGATCACCGGCAAGGTGACGGCGTCGTCGCCGGACAACACCAGAAAACTCTCCGGCACCGAGTTCAGCACCTCGGCGATCTGCGTCATATTTCCGCTGGCTTCCTTCACGCCCGCGATATTCGGGACCTCGGTCAACCTCGCCAGGGTCGCGGGTTCGAGATTGGCGGAGGTGCGGCCGGGCACGTTATAGACGATGACCGGCTTGTCGACCGCTTCGGCGATCGCGCGAAAATGCCGGTATTGGCCCTCCTGCGTCGGCTTGTTGTAGTACGGAGAAGCGGTGAGGATGGCGTTGACGCCCGGCCGCGCCGCCACTTCTTTCGCTTTGGCCACAGCCTCCTGCGTCGAGTTGGAGGTAGCGCCGGCGATGATCGGCACGCGTCCGGCAACGACTTCGATGGTCACGTCGATGACGCGCAGCCACTCATCGTGATTGAGTGTAGGCGTTTCTCCCGTGGTGCCGCAGGGAATCAGGAAGTCGATACCCGATTCGACTTGCCAGGCGACCAGATTGCGCAGTGCGTTTTCGTCGACAGCGCCGTCCTGAGAGAACGGTGTGACCAGAGCGGTACCGCAGCCTCGCAGTTGCATGGGTTAAGGATAACTCTTCTGGCGAGCGCTTGCATGAGCAGGGTTTGCTCGTGTGGGGACGGGCGCCCTCGCCCGTCCAAGCCGAGCGAAGCTCGGCAGTGCCTGCGGCTTTACCGAATCCAGGGAGCGCTCTAAAGCTCGCGCCAGACGTTGCGGAACTCATAGAAACCTGTCTTCCCCGCCAGCCACTCGGCTGCCCGCACGGCCCCTTCAGCATATCCCTGGCGCGACTTGGCGTCGTGGCACAAATAGATTCGATCGCCTGCGGAATTGAAAACCACCTCATGCATGCCGACCGCGTCACCCTCGCGAAAGGAGACGATCTCGACTTCCCGGCCTCCCGACTCGCGCACAATCTTCTGGATCGTGATCGCAGTTCCCGAAGGAGCGTCTTTTTTCTGCGCATGATGACGCTCGAAAATCTGGCCCGAGTAACCGTATTTCAGGGCAGCCCCCGCGGTCGCGGCCATCTCGAAGAACAGGTTCACGCCGATGGAAAAATTCGATCCGTAAAGGAAGCCCGTCTTTGCCGAGAGCACCATTTCGCGCAAGCGCGGCAATTGGTCGTACCAGCCGGTGGTTCCGACCACGAGGTTCTTCTTCGCGAGAATGCAGGCTTCAGCATTGGCGACGGCCGCCGCGGGCGTGGTGAAGTCGATCACCACGTCGGTAGCGGCCAGCGAATCGGGTGTAAGAGCGCAGGCCCCGGCGTTTTCAGCAGCCGAGAGAACTCGCACGTGATGCCGGCGCGAGCGCGCCACTTCCGCAACCAGCGATCCTGTCTTGCCACGGCCTAGAATTAGAAGATTCATGGAGAACCCGTTCACCGCCGAGACGCCGAGAGCGCAGAGAAAATCTGGAAAGCAAATGTCTAGCTCCCGTTCTCGGTTTTCTCCGCGTCCTCGGCGTCTCGGCGGTGACAACGACTTTAAGCAAACACTTCCGGATCGGCCTCGGCGAAAAATGCGTGGTGCAGGCGCCGGACCACCTCGGCTGCGTCGTCTTCTTCAATCACAAAGGTCAGATTAATCTCGGACGCGCCCTGGGAGATCATGCGAATCTTCACATCCTCAAGAATGCCGAAGACCTTGGCGGCGATTCCGGGTGTGTGGCGCAAATTCTCGCCCACCAGACAGACGATCGCCTTCCGCCCCTCATATTTCACGTCCGCCAATTTTGCCAGATCGGCGGCCAGCGCCGGGATGGCTTCGTTGGTCTCGGCCGTCACCGAGACGCTGACTTCGGAAGTGGAAACCACGTCCACCGCCACTTCGTGCTTATCGAAGGCCTCAAAGATAGACTTCAAATAGCCGCGCACCAGCAAACGGCGCGGTGCGGCGACCTCTACCAGCGTAATCTTTTTCTTGAGCGCGATGGCCTTGAAAATATTCGTGCAACGCGGGGCGCGCGCCGTAACCTTCGTCCCTTCGCAGGTCGGGTTCAGCGAGTTCAGAACATAGACCGGAATGTTTTGCTGAATCGCGGGCAGCACGGTTGCCGGGTGCAGAACCTTGGCCCCGAAGTAGGCAAGTTCAGCGGCTTCGTCAAAGCTGATGGCCTTGATGCGGCGGGCATCCGGACAAAGGCGCGGGTCGGTGGTCATCATGCCGTCGACGTCGGTCCAGATTTCGATTCGCTCGGCATTGAGAGCGGCGCCAAAGATGGCTGCGGAAAAATCCGATCCGCCGCGGCCGATCGTCGTGGTGATGCCGGCACGATTCGTACCAATGAATCCGGCCATCACCGGAACCTTGCCGGCCTCGACCAGAGGCTGGACCTTCTTTCGCAGGCGCTCGGTGGTTTCTTCGAAGTGAGGAACCGCGCGGGTATAACTGCTGTCGGTCAGCAGACAATTGCGCGAATCCACGTGCGCACCCGGCAATCCGCGGGCAACGAAAGCGGCCGCTACGATCTTGCTCGAAAGCACTTCGCCGAAAGAGGCAACGTAATCGTAGGTGCGGGGAGTAATTTCGCCGACCGCGCCAATGCCGCGCAGCAATTCGTCAAGATCTTCGAAGTCGGCGCCGAGGTCGCCGTGAAATTCGGTGAACAAGGCGGTGCCGAGTAGTTCTCCAGCGGTGTCGTAGTGGCGTTCGCGCAAGGCGCGCGCCATTTTGAGAGCGGTCTTGCGATCACCGCCCCCGGCGGCCTTTCCCATGGCGAGCAGGGAATCGGTGACCTTGGCCATGGCACTAACCACCACCACAGGACGGTCGGCCAACCGGCCCTGGACGATGTGGGCAACGCGGTCGATCGCTTTCGCGTCTTGTACGGAAGTCCCGCCGAACTTCATGACGATCATAGGCGGGGGTGCTCCTCAAAGCAGTTGCCAGTAGCCAGTAGCCAGTTGCCAGACAAACCTGTGTCGGCACGGCTTTTACTGCCAACTGGCAACTGGCAACCGGCAACTGTTTTCACCCGAGATATCCCTTCGCCTTAAGCAGTTCAGCATTGAGCAGGGCAGCGCCGGCCGCGCCCCGAATTGTGTTGTGCGAAAGCACCGTGAACTTCCAGTCGAGCACATTGCATTTGCGCAAGCGGCCGACCGAGGTAGTCATGCCTGCGCCCAGGTCACAGTCGAAGCGCGGTTGCGGACGGTCCGGCGCAGTCATGTACACGACAGGTTGCGCGGGTGCGCTCGGCAGGCGCAGTTGCTGCGGCTCGGCGCGAAAATCGTTCCAGGCGGCGATCATCTCCTCCGGCTGCGCCTTCTGTTTCAGTCGAACCGCAACCGACTCAGTATGGCCGTCTTCCACGGCGACGCGATTGCATTGCGCGCTCATGGCAAAGGGAGCAGGATCTACGCGCGAACCGTTCAGCGTCCCCAGCAACTTCTGCGTCTCCTCTTCCATCTTCTCTTCTTCCTTGGCGATGTAAGGGATGACGTTTCCGAGAATATCGAGCGAAGCGACTCCCGGATATCCGGCGCCGCTGATTGCCTGCATGGTGACGGCCATCACCGTCTCAAGAGTGAAGGCACGATGCAGTGGGGCCAGCGCCAGCACCAGTCCAATGGCGGAGCAGTTGGGGTTGGTGACGGCAAAGCCGCCGGATTTGCGCCGCCAGGGTTGAGTTTCGATGAGCTGGATATGATCGCCGTTGACCTCGGGAATCACCAGCGGAATGTCAGCCTGCATGCGTAGCGCGCTCGAATTGGAGACAACGGCACAGCCGGCGGCGGCGAACTGCGGCTCCAGTTCGCGGGCGATCGAGGCATCGAGGGCGGCGAAAATAACTTTCGGGGCGCCTTCGGGCTTAGCGGGCGCAACTGTCATTTTGGCGACGTCAGCGGGAATGGCAGTTTTCAAACGCCAGCGCGTAGCTTCGGCATAGGGCCGGCCTTCCGAACGATCGGAAGCGGCAAGCCACGACACTTCAAACCACGGGTGACGTTCGAGCATTTGGATGAATCTCTGCCCGACGATGCCCGTGGCACCGAGGATTCCTACAGGAAGTTTGTTCGACATATTTTGATAAACAAGATAAGTTGTGATTTTATACCAGCGAAATTTCTGCGGGAAATGCCGCCGCGGGCACCGCGTAAAATCGGGCGTGGAAAGTGTGAAGAATAAAAGTGTGAAGAATAGAGGTCGCGGCCAGATACTGAAAGGCCAGACGATGCGGCCTAGCTTCGCCCTTGGCCAAGTTCCTGGGGAAACGAGTACTCGTTGAGAGGTCCGAACTTGCGTTTTTCGGCGTAGATGCGCCAGCGGCGCCAGACGATGCGCAATCCGGCCATCACCGGGATGGAGAGATAGACGCCGAGCACTCCGGCGATTTCGCCGCCTGCGAGAACCCCGAACAAAGCCGCCAGCGGGTGCAATTCCACACTGCCTCCCATGACGCGGGGAGAGATTACGTAGTCCTGTATCAGCCGCCAGACGAGCAAAAACAACAGCAGAAAGGCCCAGTGCGCGTATCCCGCCAGAACCGCGACGCCCATCATCGCAGCCCCCGCCACGAGCGGTCCGGCCACGGGGATGAACTCCATCGCGCCTCCGGCAGTACCGAGCATCAGCGCGTACGGAACTCGCATCGCACCCAAAAATGAGGTGTACGCCACCAGCGAAAACGCCGCCAGGGTCAACTGGGCGCGAATGAATTGGGCGAGCATCTGGTTCAGATCCTGGAACACATCCTGCAGAAACTCGCGCTGCGAGCGCGACTGCACCAGCGCCAGCAACACTTCATGGAAGCTGCCACCATCGCTCAGAAAGAAAATGGCGAGGATGGGCACCAGAAACAGCAACCACACTTGCTGCGCCGCTTCGGCCGCGCGAACGCCGGTGCGCTTCGCCAGGCTGGACAAGTCTTCCCGGTGATTCAGCAAGAAACTCTGAATACGTTTCTGGGTCTCTTGGGTCCAGCCGTGTTCCTTTCCGATCTGCGCGGTAAGCTGGCCGATCTGGCCGGAGAGCTGGCCGGTGCCGGCCTGATCCATCAGTCCAGGCAGCGACGCTCCCAAGCGCTCGCCTTGCCGGGCAATCCTCGGCCCCACAAAGGAGCCGAACACCCCCAGAGCAACGAGAAGCAGGAAATAAATGACCGCGATCGCCCAGCCGCGGCTGCGCACCAGTTTCTCCAAGCGCCCCACTGCGGGATTAATGAGATACGCAAAAAAAATGGCGAAAAGGAAGAGAATCAGGGTTCGCCGCGCCGCATAGAGAAAGCCCAGCCCCAAGGCGAACAGGAGAGCCGTGAACAGCACGCGCGACGTGCGTGAATCAAGAATCGTCAAGAGTTATCCCAACCAGTCCGCTCCCGCGAACGACTTCTTGCAAGTGCCCACTCCTATCGTACGGCTTGAAATAGAGAGCAATCCAATTCCGAAAGGGGCTGACCTTCAGCGAGCCGTTGTCTTGCTCCTCCCGCCTAATCGCGGACCACTTCGGTATTCTCTCCCACAACGGACATCCGCATGACCTTGAATTGATCGTCGAGCCATAGTTGCCATGTCCCCGCGTCGCTTTTCAGCTCCAGTTTGATCAGGTCCTGCTGCCCATTCTTCAGGCTCACCTTTTCCCGGCCGAGGAACTCCGCGCTGATCGGCGCCGAAGAATGTTGGTGCGGGTTCATGGTTCCGAACTGGGTCCGCTGTTTGAGCGGGCACTGCACTGCCCCTTTTTCCTGTTTGCAGGTTGCGCCTAGAAACTTCCAGGCCAGTACTTCGCGGTGAACGAAGAAGTAGTCGTCCAGAATGCTGGTCGATGCTGGCAGCAGGTAGGGCTGCTCGTGTTCTTTCTCCTGCGGCCCAGCGCTCCACTTCTGATTCAGAAAATCATCATTCGGAAGCACCACCGATTCTGCTTTCTCCGGACTCAGCTCCTTCCACTCGTAACGCCGGATGTCTCCGCCCGCGGTAAGCTGCATGTCGGAAGTTTGCACGGCCTCGGTGGGAGCATTCTCCGTCTTGAACTCGGACTGGATGACGCTGCCGCGGGCGGTCTGATAGATCGAAAATGTCTCGGTTCCTACCCGATGGCCACTCTGGAACACGCCGAAGGAACCGGAGTCGACTTCCTTCCCCTCATGTTCCTTCTCCTTTTCTTTTGGCATGGGAGTGGCCCATGCCGCCATGCACCAAACCAGCGCCATCATGAAAGCGAGCAGCCGATAAGACAAAGACAACTTCACTGTGATTCTCCTGTTCCGAAATGAGCGGGGCGGGCCGGGGACGAGCCTTCGGCCTCAGTGCCTCCCCGAAACTGCAAAGTACGCTCGATCTCAGCGCAAAGGGACGCCAGATCTTTACCGGAGGTTACAACGGTCACGCTCGCCTGACGGTAGAACGGCAGCCGGTACTCATATAGACGGGCGAACTCGGTCGGATCATCTTTTCGCAAAGGCCGTTTCGTCGCGTCCTCCAAACTTCGGCGCCAGAGTTCGTCCAGCGGGACATCCAGGAATACCGAGGGCCAAGGCCGCAGCAACTCCCGGTTCTTTAGCTGCGCGAAGGTTCCGCCGCCGAGCGCGACCACGGTGTCGCGCTCCAGCGATTCCGTCAGATCGCGAAGCGCGCTGGTTTCGGCGAGCCGAAACCCGGGTTCCCCTCTGTCCCGAAAAATCTCGGGAACGGTTTGCCGCTCGCGGGATTCGATTTGGGCATCCAGGTCCACAAAATCCCAGTTCAGCCGCCGGGCAAGTTCCTGCCCCACGCTGCTCTTGCCGGAAGCCATGAATCCCACCAGAAACACCGCACGCACTCCCATGGCACTCCCGGGCATATAAAGGACGGTCGCCAGGCGTGTTGTCAGCCTAAGGTCCGCGCCCATCTGCTCCCATTGATTCTGTATAGGTCTAAGTTTTTAGGTCTCAGGTCTCAAGTGTCAGGAAGGTCTCGATTTTCCTGAGACCTGACACCTAGGACCTGACACCTGATTCTCTTCAGCGTTGCTTGAGGCGGATTTTACCACTGAAAGAGCGCAGCACGACTTCCGATGCTGCCTTGCCGGTAGTGCCAACGAAGGAACGTCCCACTTCCTCGGAAAACCGGGAGTGCCTGGGTTGGAGAGGGAAGTCGTGCTGCACCCGCCCCAGCACCGAGTGCGCTCGGAAATCGGCCGAGACGTCCGCCGGCACCAGGGCCTCGATATCACCGGTGTGGGTGGTGAACCGATAGTCGCCGCCGGAGCCGAAATCACCATCGTAGAAAATCTTTCCGCTGCCGGAATTCGCCTGCACCAGCGGTCCCGTGACCGACTTTAGATGGATGTCGCCGCTGATGGAAGCGATCTCAACGTGGCCGTTGCGAACATCGGTCAGCGTGATCGGGCCGCGCATCGTCCGGACGTGCACATGACCATTCCCGACGTTGCGAACATTCACCACCGCATCCGTGCCTTCCAGGGTTAAGTCGCCCTGCAACCGCTCCACCGACAGCGGACCGGTCGAAGAATGGAGATTCAGGGTAGCGTCGGGCGGAATCAGCAATTCGTAGTCGACCTGGCCCGCTTGCTGGTCCACGCCACGCAGCAGGTGTGACGCGATTTCAATCCGGTTCCCATTTTGCTGGTTGTCGACTTCCACGATGTCCGACTTGAGCGTGGCCGTCACCACGACCTGATTGCCGCTCCCAGGCTTTACCGAAATCGCCCCGTACTGCGTATCCACGGAAACATTCGCGTTGGGGCCAACCGTGAAACGGTATTCCTTCTTGGTCTCGGCGAGAGCCGCCGACGCCAGGCAGCTTGCCAGAACCAGAGTTGCGACCGTGGTTTTCTGAAGACTCGCTTGCTGCAGACTCGCCATAAAACGCCGCCCCTGCGGCCGGCAATGCCGGTCCGCCCTTCCATTATTGAATACGATCCAACGCTATCTGATAAAGAAGTGCTTTCTGTTGATATGCATCCATCAGATGCTGCCGTGCATCTGCGTCCCCCGGATTCCGATCCAAGTAGGCCTGCGATTCCCGGATATCGGCATTCACCGCCTGCAATTGATTTTCATACGTGGCCCGCATCGAAGGGGCACGGGTAGAAACTACGCTCAGAAATTCTTGATCTTCCGCGCTTGGCGCCGGTTCTACCGTGGGTCCTGCCGCATCCATTGGCTTAGCCGATTTCTGCGCCAGTTGTTGCGGAGCCGGGGTAGGCACCGAAGCCGTCGTAACCGCCGAGGTCTCTGGAAGAACTGGAGACGCCACTGGAGCCGGGGACGTCACCGGAGTTGCCGGAGCTTGCTGTTTCGCCTCTTGCGAGGCTGGCTTATGGCTTACCACGTAAGAGCCTGCCGCCAGCAGCGCCGCCGCCACAGGCGCCAGCCACCACGCGGTCGAGATCCATCGCCGTCGTGGAGAAGTTGGGAGAAGGATGGGCCGTATGGGCGCGAAAATCGGTGTGGGTTCGGGATCATGGATCAGCCCTTCGGCGCGCAATTCCGCCGCAATTCGCACCCACACTCGCGGCGCCGGTTCTTCGCTTGCTGCCAGTTCCCGGGCTTCGCTCGCGATCAGATTCAGATCCGAGACCAGCTCCGAGCAAGCTGGACAGGACTTCACGTGAGTCTCAAATTCAGTCTGAAACGCACTGTCTGCCGCGCCGTCGAGGAGCTCCGGCAGAACTCGCTCCACATCGGAACACTTCATAGCAAACTCTCCCCAATACCGCACTTCCATTAACCAGTCTTGGCCTTTTCGGCTCTCATGAACTTCAGATAATCCCGCAGCTTTAATCGTGCCTTGTGAAGCTGCGACTTGCTGTTGCCAATCGAGCATCCGACTATTTCGGCAATTTCGTTATGCTCGAACCCTTCAATATCGTGCAGCACAAAAACCGTTCGATAGCCCGGCGGCAGCCGGTCAATCGCCCGCTGCAATTGCAGCCGATCGACGGAGCCCGTCAGTTTCACGTCCTTGGTACCAAATTCTCTTCTGGGAGCTTGGTCGTCGGCTTCCAGAGTCTCTTCGAGCGACACCACCGGCAGTCCCTTCTTGCGCAGTTGCATCAGGACGACGTTGACCGTCATGCGGTGCAGCCAGGTGGAGAAGGCAGACTCGCCGCGAAACGTGCTGATCTTGCGGAATAGCTGAAGAAATGCTTCCTGGGCCAGGTCTTCGGCCTGCGCGGGATTGGAGACCATGCGCAAACATAGCGAGTACACGCGGCGTTTGTGCAGGTGATACAAGACTTCGAACGCAGCTTCGTGGCCCTGCTTCGCCTGCGCAATTGCTTCTGCTTCGGTGATGCCTTGCTTCGGGTCGGTCAAATCACCTTTTCCGGCCGCTACCCGTTCAGATGCGGCTTCAAACTCTTTTCGTTGTACGAATTTGCCGAGCCAGTCGCGGAAGCGTTCTCGACCGTTCCTAAGTTGTCAGAATACCAAAAACCGTAGCATGCCGGATGAATCGATCCGCCAAAGTACCCGGCGGAGTTGGCCCCTAGATCACTTTCGTAACCCGGTTTGTGGAGAGACGGGCGTCCTCGCCCGTCCGGAGGGCGCAGCGGGACGGGCGAGGACTCCCGTCTCTCCACTCCCCAGCTTGCTACCCCTTTGCCGTGATCGTCTCCAGCCCATGCCCGTGCGGACCGGTCTCGCGAATCCGCAACAGAATGGCGAAGGTAAGCCCGACGAAGCCGAGAATGGAGAAGATCCACATTCCGAGCCCGTATCCCCCCGGATTATCCAGTCCGGCGTGGGCGTAATCGTTGGCCCTGCCAATCAGCAGGTTCAGGATGAAGAACCCAATCTGTTGAATCAGGGTCATCAAAGCGTAGGCGGTACCCAATCTTGACTGGTCGACGATATATGCGACCGAAGGCCACATGACTGCCGGAATCAGCGAGAAAGCCACGCCCATCATGCAGACCGGCACGAAGAGCGAAACATTGGTGTATCCCATCAGCAGATAGACCGGCATCAGCAGAATCGATGCGAACATCATCAAAAACGCGCGCTTTCCGATCTTGTCGGAGAGCAGTCCGAAAAGCGGAGTCGCAACCATGGCCGAAAGGGGAAGCAGGCTGTTGAACATTCCCGCCCGCTCGTGCGCCAGTACCCGCATCGTTTCCGAAGCGCTTATGCCGCCATGGGTGGCCAGGATCTTGTTGGTGAAGAAGTCAATGGCAAATGTACGAAAGGGAAAGATTGCGGAGTAGAAGGTGAAGCAGAGCCCGACCACGAACCAATACGATGGATTGAATCGAAAAAACTCTTTAAGAGCGTGCCAAATCTTATTCACAGCTTGACGGTGCGGCAATCCGCGAACACGAAAACTCTGCCCGAACTCCAGCTTGTCGATGGAACCGGCATGTCCCAGTTGGTAGCGGCCTTCTGCCCGGCTTTCGAGCACCCAATAAATGACCGAGCAGACTACCGCCATCAGCCCGGCGCCGACGGCGATCAACAACGGTCGCTGCCAACTCGGCTCGCCCGCCGGGCCCTGAGGATAGAACGCTTTGTTCGCCCAGGTCGGCGAGTTGTCAGCCGCCACCGAGGCCAGACGGGCAATGGTGAGGTTGATCCCGAAAGCGAAGCTCAGCTCTTTGCCCTTAAACCACTTGGCGAGCACGGTCGTGACCGCAACGATCATGGATTCGGCGCCCAGACCAAGCACGGTGCGGCCGGCAATCATCACGCCGGGCTGCCCGCGCGCGGCGGTCAGTGTCGCTCCCAGCAGGCAAATTACGGCAAAGAACGTAATCGCCTTCTTGGTGCCAATTCGGTCAATGATGATGCCGCCGATCAGCAGGGTCAAAACCGCGGCTACACTATAGGACGAGTTCAACCACCCGAACGCCGTCGCGGAAAAACCCAGCTTCTCGATAAAAATGCGTTCCAGCGGATTAATGCTGTCGTAGATGTAGTAGTTGCCGCCCATCGCCAGGCTGACGAACAGCAGCACAGTCCAGCGGTAAAGACGAGACGGTTCCGGTCGTGCAGTTTCGACCCAAGCAGTATCAACCATCGAGGCACTCATCCTCGGCGCTGAGCGGCGCCTGCATGGTATGTGTGGAGAGAATCAACCGACGAAGATAGCAGATTGCCGCGCGAGTTGCAGAATGAATGGTAGAAAACGGAATCGGCTGGAATTCAGATCGGGCTCGTTCATCGGCTCCCAACCACGCCGCGAACCGATTCGATCAGCTTGGCCGAATCGTAGCCGATACCGTCTTTGAACACGGTCTCAACGTTCTCGATGTCGTCGATCTGCTTCGATGGGTCGCCCTTGATCACGACCAAATCCGCCTGCTTGCCGGGAGCGATGGTGCCGACGCGGTCCAGTTCTCCCAGGAACTGCGCGCCGTTTGCGGTCGCAATGTGAATTGCCTCCACCGGCGTGAATCCCGCTTCAACCAGCAATTCCACCTCGCGCTGATCCCCGAAGCCCGCGATTACGCCTCCCATGCCGGTGGGATCGAGTCCGGCCAATAGCAACCCGCCCGCTTGCGCAAAAGCATGCTCGAATTCCATCTCCTTTTTGAACGCGGCTGGCCAGGGGGATGAGTCGGCCTGGTATCGCTGCCGGATCACACTCGCATCGCTGGCGCGCACTTTGTTGTTGAGTACCGAGCTGCGCGCATCGGGCGATAGGGCATTGAGAATACGCTGCTGGATCGTGGGACGTCCCGGAACCCCCATCTCGAATACCGGCAGCGTCGAAGTAACTGCGACGTGGTGTTGAACAAGGTCCAGGATCATGTCGTGCAGCGGACCGCTTTCTACATCCAGCTTGGAAATGAACGCATAGTCGAGTTTCTCGGGACACTCGCCGGGCTTTTTCCAGGGAAAGAATTCCGTGTCCACGAGCAAACCGTGTTCCAGGTCGTCAATGCCAATGGAAGCGGCTTCCCGAAAACCGATGGAGCAAAGATGTCCGGTAACTTTGGCGCCACGCTGGTGGGCCGCATTCACGGCAGCGGAAAGTTCCGCTGGAGTAATGAACATGTAAGCCTTGAAATTGTCGACGCCCTGATCCAGCCAGAAGTTGACGGTCTTCGTTGCGTCGTCCGGCCCAGCAAGCTGATGCATCTGCAGCGCCCAACTGCCTGCGCCTTCAAGATACGGGCCGGTAACCTGGATCTTCGGGCCGGGCGTTTCGCCCTTATCAATCTGCTTCTTGAGCTCAAGATCGGTGTAGGGCTCGATCGAACCTGTCGTGCGAATGGTCGTCACTCCGCCGGCAAGGTATAAACGGGGAAAACTGAATGCCATCTCGCTGAAGATGCCGTTGCCCATGGGATAGAACATATGGTCGTGCATGCCCACGAGACCGGGGATAACACTGTAACCGTGCAGGTCGAGCACCTTCGCATCCTTCGGGACATTCGCCGACGCGGCGTTGGAAACCGACTCGATCTTTCCTTTGGAGATCACGACTGTCTGGTCTTCCCGGGCGGCCGCACCCGTGCCGTCAATCACGCGCACGTGGGTTAGGGCCACTGCGGGCGCGTCCACCTTCACAAAGCCGCGCACCTGGGGCGAGAGAGCTTGGGCGATGAGAGCGACAGAGCAAGCAAGCATCAAGAGGATAGTGACGATCAGTTTGCGCATGATTCTTCCTTAACCACAGAGCAGGATTCTACCGAAGAAAACACAATTCCGTGCGGAAGCTTGAAGATTAGTTCGGGACAAAAAAAGAAAAAGGCTCCCAGTCGCCGCAGCAAGGTCGCGACCGAGAGCCAACAGCCAAGAGCTAAAAGCTAAAAGCTAAAAGCCGCCTTCTACATCTTCTCCGTCTTGCCGTCGTATTTCACTTCGCCATTTTTGTCATTCTGGCGCGTGACGTCGTCGTTGTCATAGACGTGAGCGGCCTTCCTGACGCCCTTCGCTTCGCTCGCCACCAGCGCCGCGTCCGAAGTGTGTTCCCGTCCCGTGAAGTACATCCAGCTGCGGGCTTCTCCGCGCAGATGGTCTTCACGCGGACGTTCTTCGCGCATCGCGCCGTGCATAGGACGACCTTCGCGCCCAACCTGCTCGGGCCACAGGTGGACCTGCGAGGTCGTCAGCGGAGCGCCGCCGCCCTCGTACCACACGGCCACGGTGTACTCCGAACTCGTCGATCCCTGAACCTGCGAAAGGGTCGCGTTGGTCGCGCCGGCGATCAATCCTGTGGTGGCGTTGCTTGCTCCCACCGGATTCGGCGAAACCGTTTGCAGGGACACCATCGGCGTGGTCACCAGCGGGATAAACGGGCCGCATCCATAAAAGCAAGCGCCGGGGCGAGGAACGGGTTGTTGCCCAAAAGCCGCTACTGCCATCAAAACTACCGCCATCAGAACCAAATAGGGTCGCATACTGCCTCCACGGGGGCTAACACTTCCCTGGTGCAAGTGCAGTTTGCTGGCCAGTTCCCCGCTGGGCCAAAGATAGCCAGAATGTTCGGAGATTCGCGGTGCTCTCGGCTAAACAACTGAAATGCGGGCGAGGCCAGTCATCGGCGCTGGTGAAAACTAGTGCGCACAACCTGCAAGCGATTAGCGCAGCTTCTAGTGGAGCGCCGGGCGTCCCCGGCCGGCCCCGGCATTGTTGGACGGGCGAGAGCCTGCCCTGAGCTTGCCGAAGGGACGCCCGTCGCTCCATTCTCAACTGCCTACATATCGGGCGTAAAGACTGCGCGCAATGGCCGTGTCGGTCGTCCCCTTGATGATCGCCCGGCCGTCGGGAAACAGCGTCATTTCGTATGGGTCACGCCAGAACTTCAGCACAAACTCGTTGTGGCGAACGTTGCCGTGAGGCTGAAGCCGGGTGCTCAGCTCGACGAAATCCACCGGCCGCTGCCGTTCGTGAATCTGCACGGAATTCCTGCCACACAACGTAATGTGAGGCCGTCCTTCACCCGCCAGATGAACAAAGTCTCGCAAGCAGGCTCGGCATCCCGCCCGCGGATGACCTGCTGCCAACTCCGCCCGTTCGTTCGTCCAGACGTCCCAGGACAGCAGCGTCCGCCGCATTTTCGCGCGGGCGCCCACCAGAAACTTCAGCGCCTCGGCCGCCGCAATCGACGACACCAGGTTCACGGCAGAATTCAAAATGCCGGCCGTCTCACAGGTCTCCACGGTCCCATGGGGAGCTTCTGGAAAGATGCAGGCGAGGCATGCCGTTTCGCCGGGCAGGATGTTCATGGTCACGGCATAACTCGCGACCGCTGCGGCATAAATCCACACCACGGAGTTTTTCACCGCATAGTCGTTGACCAGGTAGCGGGTTTCGAAATTATCGGTACCGTCCAGGATCAGGTCGCAGCCGCCAAGCAGGGAATCGACGTTCGCCGGGGTCAGGTCGGCGACATGCGGCTCGACGGTGATTTGCGAGTTGAAGCGTGCAATCTGCCGCGCCGCCGCGATCGCCTTCGGCACCGATTCGCGCGCATCGTTCTCATCGAACAGCGACTGCCGCTGCAGATTGCTGGTCTCTACATAGTCGCGGTCGAGAATCCGCAGCGTCCCGATGCCCGAACGCGCCAGCAACGAGGCCAGGGCAGAACCGGTGGCGCCGATTCCGACGATGACCACGCGGGACTGCGACAGCTTTTTCTGCCCCTCCGCCCCGATCTCCTTAAACAACACCTGCCGCGAGTAACGGTCGTCCATTTCCAAAGCAATAACCTTAGCGATTACCTTTCCCAGCCTTCCCAACCAGTATTATAGGTTCCGGTCGTCAAACTTTGTTCTTGCGAGCAACGTGTGCCGTTGAGCGATTCATCGAACCCGAAAGATTTCATGTTTGACCAGCCTGAATTTCGGGATGGCTTGCTCGTGTGGGGACGGGCGCCCTCGCGAGCCTGCCCGTTTTGCCGAAGCCCCGAGCGAAGCGGAGGGGGCAGTCGAAGGGTCCATGGTTGCGTAGGGACGGCCGCCCCGGCCGTCCAAGCCGAGCGCAGCTCGGCAGCTGCCTGCGGTCACAGCAATTCCTGGTTCGGCGTCCGATTTGTGCTGGTCGTTTCGTTGCTGCTGGCGCACGGAGCAAGTTGGGCGCAGAGCTCATCCCCCGCCCCGCAGCAACTCCCCGAATCGCCCGGCGCACAGTTCGGAACCATCACGCCCTATCTCGGCCTGGCGATTGATCAGATCGAGTTGCCGGGCGTTCCGCCCGAAGAAGCGGTTGCGCTGCTGGCGGCCACGCCGCTCAAGATTGGCGAACCTCTCACGCGCGAAACCCTTCACGACGCGATGCAAGCTCTTTTTGCCACCGGACGCTTTTCCGATATTCAGGCCGAAGCGGATCGCACCGAAACCGCCGGCGTCCGGCTGCGCTTTCTGACCGTCGCCAATTTTTTCGTGGGCATGCTGACGATGGAAGGCGTTTCCACTAATCCGTCCGCGAACCAACTGGCAAGCGCCACCCGCTTGCAACTCGGCGAGCTCTACGCTCCGGAGAAAATCGATCGCGCCCTGGCAGGTATCCAACGGGTGATGGAAGAAAATGGATTCCACCGGTCGAAAGTGACGATCTCCGAACAGCGCGACGAGCAGCAACACCAGGTCAACCTGACCTTCCATATCGTCCGCGGGCCGCGCGCTGTAGTCGGAGAGATCACCTTGGAAGGCGACGCCGGCTATTCCATCGCAGAGCTCAAGGACATCGCCAAACTGCATTCCGGCGATCCCGTCCTCTCGAATCGCATTACGCGCGCTCTGCAACGAATTCGCCGTCGCTATCAGAAGCAGGACCGGTTGCTCGCCCAGGTCTCGGCCGCCAACCGTACTTACCATTCCGAGCGCAACACTGTGGATTACGTTTTCAAGGTGGACCGCGGTCCGGTGGTGGAGATTGTCGCCGAGGGTTTCCGACTCAGCCAGCGCGTACTCAAAAGGCTGGTGCCAATCTATGAAGAAGGCGCGGTCGACGATGATCTACTCAACGAAGGCCGGCGCAACGTCCAGAACCATCTTCAGACCCTTGGCTACTTCGAGGCCGCCGTCAGCGTGAGCCAGCACAACGCGCAGGACGGCAAGAATGTGCAGGTGGTTTATGCCATCAATGCCGGGGACCGCCACAAACTCACCGCCATTCGTATTTCTGGCAATCGATTTTTTTCCGGCGACCAGCTTCGCGCGCACATGCAGAACCAAGTCGCCGGACGTCTCTTCAGTCACGGGCGTTACAGCGAAGTCTGGCTCGAAGAAGATGTGCGGAATATTCAGAGTCTGTATCGGGCGAGTGGCTTCCGGCAGGCCGAGGTCAACAGCAAACTGGTTACCGGGTATCAGGGCGATCCCTCGCTGCTGGCTATTCAAATCGTTGTCAAAGAGGGCCCGCAGACGCGCGTGGCCTGGGTCCGAATCGAGGGCACTTATACGCTTCCGCAGGAACAGCTTCCCGAAATTCAGACCGAGGAAAGACAGGGCTTTGACGAATCCAGTCTGGCGGATGACCGCGACATGATTCTGAGCAAGTATTTCGACAATGGTTTTCCGAATGCCACCGTTGACGTCGCCTACGTGCCGGTTCCGTCGCCAGACAACCTGCCGCATGTTGGCGTCACCTTCACGGTTCATGAAGGCGAGCAATTTTTTGTCAACCAGGTTTTTCTCGATGGCCTGCACCATACCCGCCCCGGAGTCGCCCGCCGGGAAATGCGGGTGCAGCCGGGCGCGCCCCTCAGCCAGCAGGACATGCTGGAGAGCCAACGCCGCCTGTACGACCTCGGCCTTTTCAAGCAGGTGGATACGGCCATCCAGAACCCGGACGGCACCGAGTCGCGCAAGAACGTGCTCGTCACCACGAGCGAAGCCGATCGCTACACCTTCGATTATGGCGTCGGTTTCGAATTCCAGACCGGACAACCCTCATACGGAGTCAATCAGCCACTCGGAGCGACCGGCGTCAGCCCCATGGTGTCCTTAGGGGTCAGCCGCATCAACGTGGGCGGTCGCCATCAGACCATCACCATGAAGGGCAACCTCGGCCGCCTGCAGCAGCGAGCGCTCATCAATTACGACATTCCCAAACTGCTGAACCTTGACAAACTTCGTTTTACCTCCACGGGGCTTTACGACAACACCGTAGACGTCTCCACCTTTACCTCGAAACGTCTGGAGCAAACCTTCCAGGTATTGCAAGTGCTGTACAAAGTGCAGGACCGCGAACTGACGACCTTCGCCTACCGTTTCAGTTACCGCCGCGTCGAGGCCAGCAATATTGAGGTCACCAGCAACCTCATCCCGCTTCTCTCGCAGCCAACCCGGGTAGGAACTCCTAATTTCATCTACATTCGCAACCGGCGCGACAGCGATTTGGAAAGCACGCGCGGCAGCTACACCACCATCGAAGGCGGTGTTGCCGCTAGCTATTTTGGCTCCGAGGCCGACTTCAGCCGGTTTCTGGCCAAGAACTCCACCTATCACACGTTTCTTCGAAATCGCAGCACCGGACAAGGATTCGTCTTCGCCCGTTCCACCACCGTCGGAATTGAGAACCGTTTCGGAAGCACGGTCCTGCTGGATCCGGCGCAAACAGTGGCAGCCGGCGAAACTCTTATTCCTCTGCCGGAGCGTTTCTACAGCGGCGGGGGCAACTCCAATCGCGGCTTCGGGTTAAATCAGGCAGGACCGCGCGACCCATTCACTGGATTTCCCGTTGGCGGCAGCGCGGTGTTCCTCAACAGTCTGGAAATGCGTTTTCCAAACGTTATGGTGCCTTACCTTCGCGACAGCATCGGCTTTACGGTTTTTGAGGATATGGGCAATGTTTTTGCGCGGCCCCAGGAAATGTTCCCCAGCTTGGGACGCTTTCACCAGCCAGGCCAGGATTTCTGCTTTCAGGAGGTCACGCACCTGAAGTGCAGTTACAACTATGCTTCGCAGGCCGTTGGCCTGGGAGTACGTTATCAGACGCCGATCGGACCATTGCGCTTCGACTTCGGTTACAATTTAAATCCACCGTACTTTCCCAGCTACACGAACATCACGACCAACACCGTGACTGGGCAGCAGGTCGGACAATTTGGCTACCAACGCGCCGGGCATTTCAACTTTTCGTTCAGCGTCGGGCAGTCTTTCTGATAAAAACTCCGAATGGCCACCTGAAATGATCAAACTCGGAATGATAAAACTCGGACAGCATTGCGCTCTTGCGCTAGCGCTCAGCATGGCGCTGGCGGTCCCATCGATGGGCGGTCAGATCGTCGACCGTGTAGTCACCAACGTCAACGGCCACGTGGTTTTGCAGAGCGATTGGGAGCAGGAAGTGGCCTTCGAAGCCTTTTCGAATGCCCGCGATCCGGACTCGTTCACCTCGGCAGAACGCAACGCAGCCCTCGATCGCCTGATCGATCAGGAGCTGCTGCGGGAACAGGTTCGGCCGTCTCAACCAGCTCCCGCCGACGAGGTCGCTGCCCGCGTTGCCGAACTCCGTAACCAAGTTCGCAAGGAAGTCTGCAAGCTCCGCCCCTCTTGCGTCACCGACGACGGCTGGCGTGCCACGCTGCAACGTTATGGGCTGACCCAAAGCTCGCTGGAGAAACGTCTGGGCGACCAGATCCAGCTCATGAAGCTCGTGGAAGACCGTTTGCGGCCCTCGATTCAGATCGATCAGCACGCGGTGGAGACCTACTACCACGATCAACTGCTGCCGGAGATGAAAAAGGCCGGCAGTCGCGCAACGCCATTGCCAGAAGTCTTTGGCCGAATCAAAGATTTACTGGCCGAGAAAAAAATGAACGAACTGCTCTCCGGGTGGCTGGTGAGTCTGCGCTCTGGGAGCCATATCGCGACTCCTGAATCCAAGGCCGGAGAGCAGAACCGTTGACCGAACCGCCGACCGAGCCCCCTACCGAACTCTCGACCGAGCCTGTTCCTCCCGTGCGCCGCCGCATCCTGTGGAAGCTCTTCCTGGCATTCTGCGTTTTCAGCCTGATCGCATTCAGCCTGCTCGCCTGGTACGTCACTACCGATTCCTTTCAGAAGATGGTCCGTCGTCGCGTGGTCGCGTCGGTTGAGAAACTCACGGGAGGTCGCGTCGAACTCGGGGAACTGCACACCATCCCGTTCCGCCTGCGCATCGACGCTCGCAACCTGACCATCCACGGTCGCGAAGCTTCGGACCAGATCCCGTTTCTGCGGGTCGACCGTCTGCAGGCGGAATTGAAAATCATTTCGCTCCTCAGTACCACCATCGGACTGCATTCTTTGGTGCTCGAGCATCCTGTCGCCCACATCATTGCCTATCCCGATGGCACCACCAACGTTCCCGCGCCGCAAGTGAGCCGTTTTTCCAATCAGGGGCCGGTGGAGCAACTGATCTCGCTCTCGGTTTCGCGCATCGAGGTGGAGCGGGGCGAGCTCCTCTGGGAAGACAAGAAAATGCCGTTCGATTTTGACGCCCGCGACCTGGCGCTGCTTCTGAACTACTCCTTGCTGCGGCGGCAATACGAAGCCCATGTAGCCGCGGGAAGCGTCGCCACGCGCTTTCAGCAGTACCCCGCGTTTGCGTGGCGGGCGGATGCTTCGCTGGTTCTGGCCCGCGGACGCGCCGACATCAGCAGTTTGACGGTGACTTCCGGAAAATCTGAAATTCACTTCGCAGGCCACCTGTTGGATTTTCACAATCCCCATCTGAGCGGCGACTATCACGGCGTTGCGGACCTCGGCGAACTGGCGTACCTGTTACGGCAAGCGCAAGTTCACAAAGGCACAGCCCAATTCGAGGGTAGAGTTTCCTGGAGCTTGCGGGACTTCGCCAACCAGGGAACCGTGCAGGCCAAAGACATCGAATGGTCGAACGGCAAGCTGTCGATGCAGAATGGTCGCTTCAACGCAGCCTACTCTGTCACCCCGGAGCGCTTCCACGTTTCCTCGATCAAGGCGAATTTGCTCGGCGGCGATCTAACGGGCGATGCCGACGTGACGAACTGGCAGAATTCGCTCCAAAGCTCGTTGGAAAGCCCGCTCGAACCGTCGCCGGCCGCCGGGCGTCGTCACGTGGTCGGACGAGTGCCGCCCGGAAGTCTTCAGCGCGGTTCCGTGCGTCTGCAATTGGCCGCCTTCCCGCTGCTCCCAGGCTTGCAATTGCTCAGCTCAAAAAACCTTCCACTGGATCGCCTCGACCTTTCCGGAAACGCAAGCGGCAAGGTTGAGATGCTCTGGGTGGGCTCGATCCGTGACGCGGAGACCCGCCTGAACCTTGACATTGCGCCGCCGCTAAAGCCGGCGCCGGCCGAGATCCCCGTGCGCGGCCAGATTGATGGCATCTATCGCGGATCGCGCGACGAGTTGGAAGTGAGCCAACTTCACCTGACGACACCAGGCTCTGAAGTCACCGCCACCGGCAATCTGGCCCCGGCCTCATCCCCATCCCTGCGATTCTCGTTCACCAGCCACAACCTGAGGGAGTGGACACCGCTGCTCGAAGCAGCCTACGGATCCCGGGACTTGCCCTTTACCGTTCACGGCTGGGCGAGCCTTACCGGCAATGCCAGCGGCAAACTCTCTGCGCTTTCCGTCAACGGAAATCTCGAAGTCTACGACTTTGACACGACCTTGCCGGCGACCAAACGAGTCTCCTCTCGGGTTGTTCACTGGGACGCACTCTCCACCGCCGTCCAGTTGTCCAGCAATCATTTCGCCGCGCGCAATGGGTCCATCATCCATGGCCACACCACCGCCCGCTTCGAATCCAGTGCCGAACTCACAGGGGGCGTACTTCTGGAGGGCGCTCCTTTTACTCTGCATTTTGACTTGCGCAACGCCAACGTGGCCGAACTCGCTCAACTCGCCGGGCTCACGCAGCCTTTCGCTGGCACTCTGGATCTCTCCGCCACCATTTCGGGCACACGCGCCAATCCTCACGGGGATGGACACCTCGAGCTTCACAACGGAAAAGCCTACGGCGTGGACGTTCCTTGGTTGAAGAGCGATCTACGCCTCGCCGCGGGCGAACTTCAGTTCAACAACATTGATGCCACTGCCTACGGTGCCCCACTTTCCGGGAGCGCCGCCATCAGTACGTCGAACATCAGTACGTTAAACAATGATTTGTCAAAGATCGAGTTTCGCCTGAATCTTTCCGGACGTAACCTCGATCTCGCCCGTTTTCCGCGCCTGCAGACCAGCCGCTTCACCGCGGATGGCGTCGCCGACTTCACGGTGCGAGCCAGCGGAACTCCCGAGCAGCCTTCGATCGAGGCGCACGTCCATCTCAAGGATCTCGCCCTGGACAAGGAGCACGCCGGAGATTTCTACGTCGACGCAGTCACTCATGGACGCCAGCTCGATCTCAATGCGCACTCGGACTTTGATTTTGATAGAGATAAAGATAAAAAAGATAAAGCCGCCTTGACCATTGTGGGGAGCATCGGATTAGACGGTGACCATAACTTTCCTGCCGATCTGAACCTGGCCTTCCATCACTTGAGTGCCAATTCGCTGCTTCGCATTTACCTGCCGGGAAAGATCACAGGACCCTCTGCGCTGGACGGAACGCTCCACGTTCGCGGTCCCCTGCGCACTCCACGCGATCTAAAAGCCGCCGCCGAGCTCCAGTCTTTCAGCGCCGAAGTCGAGCACATGCAGATACAAAATGTCGATCCCATTCGCCTCGAGATTGCAAATCAAGTCCTGCTCGTCGAAAGCCTCCACCTGGCGGGGAGTGGAACCGATTTCACCGCCCACGGCCAGGCGCATTTAGCCGGCGCTCAAGAGCTCGACCTCCGTCTGGACGGCTCGGTCAATATGTCGCTATGGCAGGCTCTCAATCCCAAAATCCTGGCGCGCGGCACTTTGGGCGTAAACCTCAACGCAAGCGGTACGCTCTCGCAGCCCGTGCTGCAAGGGCGTCTAGAAGTGAAGAACACCTTCGTCAGTCACAACGACTTTCCCAGCGGCCTTAGCGATCTGAACGGCGTCTTGCTTTTCGATCGCAACCGCATCCAGATCGAGAACCTCAGCGGCACCACCGGCGGCGGCACCGTGGCGCTAACCGGCTCCGCGACCTACCAGAGCGGCGCGTTCCTCCTCGATTTCGGCGCGACTGCCCATGATGTTCGCCTGCGTTATCCCCCCGGGGTAAGTTCCACCGCGAACGCGGACGTCCGGCTCACCGGCAGCACGAATTCCGCTCTGCTCAGCGGGGATGTGGTCGTCACCAAGCTGGCCGTCACTCCAGGATTTGACTTTGGCGCCTATATCGAGAAGAGCAGGCAGACCGTCGTCCTGACGCAAACCGATAGTCTACAGAGCCGCCTTAAGCTCGATGTTCACGTGGTGACGACTCCTGAACTGCAGATGCAAACGGCCGCCGCCAGGCTCTCCGGTAACGCCGACCTCAGGGTGCGGGGCAACGCCGAGCGTCCGGCAATTCTCGGAAGGGTGGAAGTTCTGGAAGGAGAAATCACTTTCAATGGGAACAAGTACGAGCTCCAGCGCGGCGATGTTACCTTCGCGAATCCAGCCAAGACGCAGCCCATCATCGATCTGCAGGCGACCACGCGAGTGCGCGATTACGACATCACCGTGCAATTCCGGGGTGACGCCACCGTTCCCAACGGCTTGAAAATCACCTGGCAGTCCGAGCCTCAGCTTCCCGAAGCCGATGTCATCGCCCTGTTGGCTCTCGGCCGCACCCGGGAAGAGTCGGCGGCTGCGGGGTCGGCCGGGCCCTTTGGCTTTGGCGGAGACGCCTCCAGCCTGCTGATCAATCAAGCCCTCAACAGCACCGTCAACAGCCGCCTCCAGCGTTTGTTCGGAGCGAGCCGCGTCAAGATCGATCCCCAGGGCTTGGCCAGTGAAACCGCCGTGGTTCGAGGGCCGCAGGTCACCGTCGAGCAGCAAGTGGTGAACAATCTCACCCTCACCTACAGCACCAACGTCTCCGTTTCCAACCAGCAAATCATCCAGGTGGAGTACAACCTGACCCGGACTATTTCGATCGTGGCGCTGCGTGACTGGAACGGAGTGGTCAGTTTCGACTTTAAGATACGCCGCCGCAAGAAGTGATCGCAGGGCTAGGATTTTGTAATTTGGTAATCGGGTAATTCTGCAATTTAAGAGCCATAGAAGTCTTGCCTTGAATTACCAAATTACCCGATTGCAAAATTACAGAATGGCTCCATTTTGGTTAATTTAAGGCGCCACCGAATATCTGCCTTGACATAATTCTCCAAACCAGCAACTCTATTTGTTTTTCACTACACGCCCGGAGAAACAACGACAAACGGGTAAGGGAAGCCATTTTGCGAGTGCGGGTCTTTTATCACGACAAGTGTTTTGACGGCGCTTCCTCGGCCGCCCTGTTCTCCCGTTTCTACCGGGAACGAATCCGCAGCGATGTGGACTTCGTCTACTCCGGCCTGCTGCATCGCGCCGGCGCTCTTTTCGACGAGCGCCAGTTCGACGGCGACGAGAATGCCATCGTCGATTTCAAGTATTCCAGCTCGCCCAAAATTACCTGGTGGTTCGACCACCACGAAAGCGCTTTTCTTTCCGCAGCCGATGCCGCCCACTTCGAGCAGGATCAGAGCAACCGCAAGTTCTACGACCCGGCTTTCAAGTCCTGCACAAGTTTTATTGCAATGATCGCAAAAGAACGCTTCGGCTTCGATCCCCGCCCGGTGGCAGAACTGGTCCACTGGACCGACATTGTGGACGGCGCCCTCTACGAAGACGCGAAGTCGGCGGTGGAAATGAAAGCTCCGGCCATGAAGCTGACCCTGGCCATCGAAGCCTCCAGTGACCGCAACTTCGTCAAGAAGCTGATTCCTCTGCTCGCTTACCATCCTCTCGCCAAGATTCTCGAGGAGCCGTTCGTCGCCGCCGTCCTGCCGCCGCTGCTCGAACGCCACGAACTGTCCATCGACATTTTGCGGCAGCGCACCAGAGAAAAAGACGGCACGATTTTTTTCGACATCACCGACCTCGACCAGGAAGGCTACAACAAATTCATTCCGTACTATCTCCATCCCGACTCGATTTACAGCGTCGGACTGAGCAAGAGTTCATTCCGGGTGAAGGTTTCGGTCGGGTCGAACCCCTGGTCGAAGCGCGAGCCCACCGTCAATCTCGCCAAGGTTTGCGAGCGCTATGGCGGCGGCGGCCATGCCCGCGTCGGGGCGATCTCGTTTGATGTCACTCAGGGCGCCGCCGCCCACCAAGCTGCTCTGGAGATCGTCGAGGAGTTGCGCGCCAGCGTCCGCCAGCAAACTTGAGAATCGCGAGCTTAGTATCGGGGTATCGCTTTAGCGATACCGCAAGATCTTCGCAATCAAAATGCCCCTTTAGGGGCCGCGTTTTAGAATGAATCCGTGATCAGGCCCCGCATATCGGAAATCAATTTTCGCCAGATGCATCCCATAATCCACGATCCCGGACACATCAAAGGCGTGCGCACCGTCGCCACCGTTGAATTCGTCAAAGGGATCATCGTCGCTCTCGCCGGTCTCGGCGTGTTATCCATGCGGCACAAAGATATCTGGGAAGTGACAGAGAGCTTCCTGAAGTTTTTTCATCTTAATCCCCATCACCATTATGTTGGGGTCTTTATCCACTTGATGCACCGGCTCGGCGACGTGCGCCTGTGGAAGGTCGCCACGGCGGCGGCTGTCTATGTGATCCTTCGCTTCGTTGAGGCCTACGGATTGTGGCACATCCGCCCCTGGGCGGAGTGGCTGGCGTTTGCCTCCGGCGCCATCTACATCCCGTTCGAGGCCGCCGATCTGTACCGGCAGCCAAATTGGCTTCGATTGCTGGTCATCGTGGTCAACGTCGGAATCGTGCTTTACATGCTGATGTTGCGCCTGGAAGCAGCCAAAAAGCACAGTGCGGCGCGGCACTCGGCACAATCTGGATAAAATCGCGTGTGTAGCCGGGCTTGCCCCGTACAAGTCACCTGGAGAAATCAGGTTCACTCTGCGCGCATTTTACGCTCGACATTAACGGAAGCACCACAGGCCATACGCGCCGCCAATTGTAACGCCAGAGCCGAGTAAGGGGAGAGTTGAGAGCGCCGGATGAGAGCGCCCGAACCTGGGGGGACCACGCCGAGAGCGGCCAGAGGCCGGAGCAACCCCGGTTCGACAACGATCGAGGACTGGACATAATCGCTGCCAGCAAGGGACCACTCATTCCCCATATACCGGACCTTCAACGACTGGGTTCTCGACTTAGATGGCGGGCAGGTCGCCAAGGCTCTCCCTCAATAGACAGAGACGAAATTTCGTTCTCAGTTGTCGGTGAACCGCGATTACACCAACTATCCCGCACGCCATTATGAGACGGGTTTGATAGCCCCTAGCCTTCCGGCACCTGCAGTCTTACTGCGGCGGCTGAAGCCGACTCTGGAAACGGCCCAGTTATCGCAGCGATGAACCGCTCCTCCCCAGCGCTGCGCCAGCCAAAATCAAGCTTTTGTGTATTGCCGACACAAAAAGAAAAGCCGGAGCGCCTGGCCCCGGCTGAACCTGGAAATATGCGGAGAACTACCGCGCGAATCTCCTGCGCATCATGCCGACAATGGCCAGCAATCCGCTCCCGAGAAGCGACAGCGAGCCGGGCTCTGGAACAGTCGTCGAACTCGAACCGCTCTCTTCAAAATTCGCGCCGAACCAAGCCCCTCCATCCGCTGCGGTATACCCGTCACTGCTAGTTGGAAAGGCCAAGGTGGTGCTTGATACGAACGCGTCTTGGATAAAGTTAATGTTTGGGTCGACGCCGAAGCCGGTTGTAAAATACGTATAGTCGGCATTGCCTGTTTCTGCAACAGCGTAGTAGTCCTGGCCAGCCGCTAACAGGGTTGTCGCAACGGGCACATAGTAGAAATCTCCGACCAGCGTGCCCGAGGTGGTGGCCTGTCCTGAGACCAGCAGCGTACCAGTCGAATTATAGATGCCGACTTCGCCGCATCCACTACAGGTGCCCAAGCCCACAGAACCGTCAGTCTGGGCGGCATCGTAGAACCCGAGCGCGGTTACATTAACTGCCGTGTTGGTCGAGAACTCAAACCCCAAACTCCATGATCCGTCGGTGTAATTTGTAGTCACCCCGGTGAAGCTGACTGCGGGAACATCGGCCAGCAGTCCTGGAGGGAAAACCATCGCGAGGCTCACCAATACCGCGAGAAAGCAAAAGGATTTCCAATTCACAAAGCACCCCTCTCTTGATTTGCAAATTTCATTTTCTAGCCCTAATCTCGAATCGCCGAGGACAGGCGAGCCGCCGTGTTTGACGGGCTATACGTGCATTTCAGGAACCATACCAAGGACTAAAGAGGAGGAATCTCTATCTGATAGTGCCTGAACACCTTAGGGCGACAGCCGCTAACAGTAGCCCAGGCCACAAGCGCAAAACGACCCATTTTCTTGCGCACTTCTGGCAGACTTTTTCATCACATCCAACCAGTGAGCGCCATCACAGACATCAAACCCGATCGCCGCGATAATATTCCCTGACCTGTGGCAGGCGCGAGGTGTGCCCCGTCTCCGAAGACGGCCCTCAAAGCTGCCCTAGCCCCATAAGGGGTCAGTAACTCTTTGATATCATATTTGAGGTGATGAGCAGGGCGTCAGAAAGCCGCCAAAACTCCAAATTTTAATAGAATTAAGCCCAAAATCGAGCTAAGTCCCTATTCCGGAATATTTTGAAAATAAGTCCTTTGCGCTCTAGATTTTGGCGGGATGATCCCGCGCAACCCCATGATTCCAGAGATCAGGGGGGAGGGGGGTAGTGGTAAACACGGGTTAATACCTTAGGAGTAAACATACCGTGTAACGCAGCCCAGAGCCCAGCATTGCGGCGATTAGCTCGGCCGGTCCGCCTTCACTGAGAACTGAGAACCGGGAACTGAGAACCGCCCTATTCATTCAACGAGCAACTGCAATCCGCTGCCGGAACGCGCGCTTTGAGAAAGTCAGCCACGCGTTTGTAGGCGTCAATCTGATTTTCGACTTTCGCGAAGCCGTGGCCTTCGTTCTCATAGACTTTGTATTCGACCACGCCGCCGCGCTTCTTGACCGCGTCCACTACCTGCTGCGCTTCTTCCTTGGGGCAGCGAGGATCGTTGCCGCCCGCCAACAAATACAGCGGCGCTTTGATCTGGTCGACGAAGTTGATAGGCGAACGATCTTCGTAAAGCGCCTTGTTTTTCTCGAGATCGCCCATGGTCGCAAGGTCCGACTGCTGCAGCACGGGGTCTTCGTTCTGAATCTCGGTGAACCAGTTCACAAAAGGCACAATCGGAACGCCCGCCGCCCACATCTCCGGAGCCTTGGTGACGCCCATCATCGTCATATAGCCGCCATAGCTGCCGCCCATCAGAATGAGTTTCTTCGGATCAACGTAGCCAGTCTGTTTGATCCAGTCGGCGGCCGCGAGCACATCCTGCAGATCGCCGCCGCCCATATCGAAAAGATTCGCCTGCTGAAATTCTTTTCCGTATCCAGTCGATCCGCGATAGTTGGGCGCGATCACAATGTAACCCTGGTTGGCCATGTACTGGACGAAGCGATTGAACGTGTTCATCGTCTGCGCCGTAGGACCGCCGTGAACGAAGACGATCGCGGGGTGTTCGGCATTGTGCGGCAGGTTGTAAGGCACATAGACGAACGCGGAGATCGTCCACTTACCATCTTTGCTCGGATAGTGGACAAGGTGAGGCTCGACCATGTCCTCCGATCGCACGCCGCCCACCAGCGAATGCGTGAGTTGATGCGACTTGCCGTCGGCGAGCTTATAAACCCACAGATCGCCGGGGGCAGTCGGGCCGGTGTGGTAATAGAGCAGGCGCGAATTGTCGCGAGTGAACGGCGAAGTCCTTCCCGCAGTAAAATTCACTCCTTGGGGCAAGGGTAGGGCGCGCGCTTTTCCGGCGGCGACGTCATACAGGTAGATGTCGGTGTTGCCATCCACGTTCGCGGCGTAGGTCAGAAATTTTCCATCGGGAGAAAAACTCTCACCAGAAATTTCCCACTTGTCTTGCGTAAGCCAACGGATTTTCTTGCTCGCGATGTCGAGCAACCCGACGTTGTCATAGCCGTCGCCAGCATTGGAGGTAATCAGAACTTGTTTGCCGTCGGGCGAAATATCGTTTGCCGAGTAAGTTCGCTCGCCATCATGCGGCGTCAGAAGCGTACTTTGCGCGCTCGTAACGTCGACGAGGAAAATATTCGAGTCCGTTCCTTTCGACTGTTCCTGCGTGTAGACGATGAACTTGCCATCCGCCGACCAGATCGGCGCAACGTTCATGCGGTCTTTGGCGGTTCCGGTGGTCAGGTGCTTCACCTCGCGCATAACCGTGTCGTAAACGTCAATCTCGAACACAGAAGACGTCTTCGGCTTGACCATGTAGGCGAGGTATCGCCCATCGGGCGACCACGTTGGACTTTCTTCCGCGATCTCGCGCGTGTTGGTCAGGTTCACGACTTGTCCAGTCTTCGGCGAAACCAGGAAAATGTCCCATTGTTCGTCGCCTTCGTAATCGGACATATACGCGATCCACTTGCCGTCCGGCGACCAAGTCGGGCTGGTCTGGCGCTGATCGCTCACCGTAAGTTGCATCGGCCATCCACCTTCGGACGGCACCAGCCAAAGATTATTGCGCCCGCTCAGGTTGCTGACGAAGGCGACCGTCTTTCCATCCGGCGACCAGGTCGCGCCTCCCACCTGGCGTGTCATGTAGAGCTTCTCGATCGAAAGACTCTTCTCCACCCGGGCATCGGGCTTGGAGCTGATTTGCTTGGGATCAGTTATGGCTTGGGGCGCTGGCAGAGTCTGGGATGTCATCAGGACGCTCATAAGTACGACCATAACAAACAGGCTAAGAATGCGCATGGTGCCTCGAATTAGAATCGCGAATCAGCTCACAGAGGGTCGTCCTCACCGTCAGCAGTTTGCCAGAAGATGCGGATTCGTGCTCGATTCCACCGGAAAGCGGAGAGGCGCATCTAATGCAACACATGTCGGGATGCCGCCTCATCCGTGTTCTACCACGGCTTGGCCCTAGTGCGAAGGGGATTCAGGTCGCACTCCTTGCCGCTCTCGTGCTCCTAATGACTGCTCCGCAGGCGGTTGCCGATCTGCCCTCGGCAGGGCTTGATCGCGGATTCGGCCGGCTCTACGATCTGGATTTTACCGGCGCGCAAAAAGAATTCGAGTCGTGGGAAAAACTGAACCCCGAGAATCCCATGGGGCCGGCGAGCGAAGCGGCTGGCATCTTGTTTTCCGAATTCAACCGCCTCGGCGTGCTGGAAGCGCAGTTCTATGAGAACGACTCGGCCTTCGGCGCGCGGAAGAAGTACAAAGCCGACCCGGCACAACGCGCACGTTTCGAGCAGCAACTCAGCCGTGCTGAAGACTTGGCAAAGTCCAGGCTGGGCCGAGACGCTCGGGACCGCGATGCGCTTCTGGCGATGACGTTTGCCGCCGGCTTGCGCTCCGACTTCGCCGCCCTCATCGAGAAGCGCAATTTGGCGTCGCTGCATTACACCAAGGAGGCAACCGCCTGGGCCGCGCAACTGCTCGCGGTCGATCCTACTTGCTACGACGCTCACCTGGCCGGAGGCGTCAGCCGTTACATCATTGGATCGATGGTCGCTCCGGTGCGCTGGATCCTGCGCCTCGGTGGCGTTGCGGGAGATAAGGCTGGCGGCATTGCCGAACTCCAGACGACCGCCACGCAAGGCCATCTGCTCGCCCCCTTCGCGCGCATCCTGCTGGCCATCGCCTACGTCCGCGAGAAAGAGTTGCCGCGCGCTCGCGAACTCCTGCTGGCGCTGCAACGAGACTTCCCCGATAACACGCTTTTTGGCCGGGAACTGACGCGGCTCGACAAGAATGGCAGCCGCTAAGTACTTGCAAAACAAAGTGCGTTCATCAGAAATTCACCCCGCTGTAACCTTGCTTTAACATTTCGCCCATAAAACAAACTTGTACACCTAAAATTAGTCACCCGGAGGACTCGTCTAGTGATAAATCGCATCGCGCTGCTGTTGGCAGGTCTCGCACTGGCGCTGCCGGTCATGGGGCAGACGCAACTGAACGGAGCAGGCGCCACTTTCCCGTATCCCATGTATTCCAAGTGGTTCAGCGAATACAGCAAGCTGCACCCGGACGTGCAGATCAACTACCAATCCATAGGCAGCGGTGGCGGCATTCGCCAAGTCTTGAATGGCACTGTTGATTTCGGTGCTAGTGACGGCCCGATGACCGATGAACAATTGGCGGAGGCCAAGACCAAGATCCTGCACATACCCACGGTGTTGGGTGCTGACGTTCCTGCGTACAATGTTCCCGGCGTTAGCGGAGAGGTCAAGTTCACTCCCGAAGCTCTGGCCAACATTTTTCTGGGGAAGATCCAGAACTGGAACGATCCTGCGATCACCAAGGTCAACCCCGGTGTGAATTTCCCGAACCAGTCGATTATTGTCGTTCACCGTTCGGACGGCAGCGGCACCACGTACATCTTCACCGATTATCTCTCCAAGATCAGCAAGGATTGGGAAGGGACAGTGGGGAAGGGAACCTCGGTGAAATGGCCGGTCGGTTTAGGCGGAAAGGGCAACGAAGGCGTTGCCGGACAGATCCGGCAATTGCAGGGATCCATCGGCTACATCGAACTGATTTATGCCGTGGAGAACAAAATCACGTACGGATCGGTCAAGAACGCCGCCGGCAATTTCGTGAAGGCTTCGCTCGACAGTGTAACCGAAGCGGCGGCCTCGTCGCAGACCATGCCCGCGGATTTTCGCGTGTCCATTACGGATGCCCCCGGCAAGACGGCATACCCGATCTCCAGCTTCACTTGGCTGCTAATTCCCGTGCAAGCCAAAGACCCGAAAAAAGGAAAGATCCTTGCCGATTTTCTGGAATGGATGGTCAACGACGGTCAGAAGATGACGAGCCAGCTCAGCTACGCGCCACTACCCGCGAGCGTGGTTGAGAAAGTCAAAGCGGTCATTAAGCAGATCCACTAAAGCGCCGGAACGTCTGGTGGCGTTCTACCTTCCTGGGAAGAAGTGCGCCAGGAGCGGACGAAAAACTTTTCACACGTAGGCGTCAGCGGCACACACTTCTGCGGCAATGCTGAACCAATCGGCAAAAAATCCGTCTTGGGCAAAGCACAACGTTGACGAAAGACTGTGTGACCTGACAAATCGCCTGTTCTTTCCCACTGCTGCCGGCCACGAGCTGCGAGCTGATCCCCAATGTCTGTTGGCGGCGCTGCTCGAAGCCCGCAGCTCGGGCCGGCTTGGTATACTAATTCGGGTCGAATTGTCCAGCCAAATTGCCTCCCGAATGGCAATCGACGTTCCACCTTGACCATATGCTTCGGCAACCTCTGAGCAATCGCGCCCCACTCCTGAACCGCGAAGCATCGTGGCTGAAATTTAATTGGCGCGTGCTCGAAGAAGCCGGGGATCTCCGTAACCCGCTGCTCGAACGCGTGAAATTTCTAGCCATCTCCGCCAACAATCTGGACGAATTCTTTGAGGTTCGGGTCGGTGGCCTGTTGCAACAACTGGAAGACGGCCACAATTCCACTACTCCCGACGGGATCACCATGGTGGAGGAGCGGGAACTGATCAACGACGCGACTCACAAGTTTGTCGAAGAGCAGTATTCGTGCTGGAACGAGCGCCTGCGGCCGGAACTGACGGAGCAGGGAATTCGCGTCCTCGGCATCGAAGAACTGGATGAGACGGCATTGGCATTCGTCGACGACTACTGCGAACGGGAGCTCGATCCGCTGCTCACCCCGGTAACCGTGGACCCGGCACATCCGTTTCCTCGCGTCATCAACAAGGCGTTGTGCGTGGCCCTGTTGCTGCGCCGCCGCCGTCGCTCCTCGCTCACCTATACCGGAGTCGTCACCGTTCCGCGGGCGCTTCCGCGGCTGGTTCGCCTGCCGTCGCAGGGGACCATCGATTTCATTTTTCTTGCCGACTTGGTCGTCCATCATGCGGTGCGGATGTATAAGGGCTACGACATCGTTTCTTCCGCCGCCTTCCGCGTCACCCGCAACAGCAACCTCTACCTGCAGGAAGAAGAATCGCGCAGTCTGCTGGAATCCGTGCGCGCTGAATTGCACAACCGCCGCAAGGGAGACGCGGTGCGGATGGAGATTGAGTCCGAGGCCGACCCCGAGATCATCGAGCGCCTGGGCACAGTGTTCGAACTTGACCCCTGGCAGATTTTCCCGGTCAACGGTCCGGTGAATCTTTCCCGGCTGTTCAATATCTACGACGCAGCGGCGCGCCCGGACTTGAAGTACCGCCCCTATGTGCCGCGGGAGTTGCGCCTGACCGCAAAGTCCCGCGATCTGTTTGAAGAGTTACGCCGCCACGACATTCTGTTGCACCATCCCTACGATTCTTACGATGCTGTCCTGACTTTCATTCAGTCGGCCGCCGAAGACGAGCGCGTGCTCTCCATCAAGCAGACCCTTTACCGGACCAGCGAGCATTCGCTGATTGTTCCGTCGCTGATGGCGGCCGCGACCCACAAGGAAGTCACCGCCGTCGTGGAACTGAAAGCGCGCTTCGATGAGGCGTCGAACATCCGCTGGGCGCGCGATATGGAAGATGCCGGCGTGCAGGTCTTTCACGGGCTGGTGGGTCTGAAGACGCACTGCAAGCTTTGTCTGCTGGTGCGGCGCGATCCCGACGGCGTAACCCGCCAGTACGCCCACCTGGGCACCGGAAACTACAACGCGACCACGGCCCGAATCTATACCGATCTCAGCCTGCTCACGGCCGACCCGGAGATCACCAGCGCGGTTCACGATGTTTTCAGTTTTCTGACTGCCTACGCTGAGCATCCCAGCTACGGGTCGTTACTGGTGGCGCCTCTGGATTTGGCCGAAAAGTGCATGAGCCTGATTGACCGGGAGGCCGAGAATGCCCGCCTCGGGCGTCCGGCGCGCATCATCGCCAAGATGAACGCCCTTCTCGAGAAAAATGTTGTCCAGTCTCTATACCGCGCTTCGCAGGCCGGAGTGGACATTGAGTTGCTCGTGCGCGGTATGTGCGCGCTGCGGCCGGGGATCCGTGGCCTCAGCGACCGCATCCGCGTGCGCAGCATCGTAGGCCGTTTCCTCGAGCACAGCCGCATCTATTACTTCGAGAACGGCGGCGAGCCGGAAGTCTATCTCGGCAGCGCCGATTGGATGAATCGCAATTTGCACGAGCGCGTGGAAGTCCTGTTCCCGCTCAAGAACCCGTTGCTGCGCGACCGCGTGGTGCATGAGATTCTGGCCGCCTACCTCGCCGACAATGTGAAAGTAAGATTTCTGCAAAGCGACGGTCGCTACCTGCGCCCCTGGCAATCGCCGCGCGGGCGCAGCAAGAGACCTCCGCGAGGTTCTGCCGCCTTCAGCGCCCAGGATTTTCTCATTGGCGTGGCGGAAGGCATCAGGACGCCGGAGGAGATTCCGGTTGCTGCCCCGCGGCGCGCTTCTCGAGCGCTGATCGGACGCACTTTGATCGGACGGACATCGCTCGATCGAGCTTTAATCGGAAAGGAATAGTCAATCCGAAATGTTTCTCTATTTCTTGCGCCACGCCAGTGCCGGACAACCGTTGAGCAGCGCGAAGAAGGACGAAAAGCGCGGCCTCGATAAAGACGGCATCGAGCAATGCGGATATGTCGGCCGCGCCCTGGCCGCGCTGGGGGTGCAGGTGGAAATCATCGTCTCCAGCCCGCTGAAACGATCCACGCAAACCGCAGCTTTGGTGGGCAACGAAATGGGGCACGAAGGCAAACTGGTGATCGAGAACGCGCTGCGTCCGCAGGCCGGCTTCTCGGATTTTCAGAAGATGCTGGAAAAGTACGCCCGCCAGGATTCTATGCTGCTGGTGGGGCACAACCCGAACCTGCAAGAATTCCTTGGACGCGTGATCGGCGACAGTGGATGCGAAGCCGTGGTTGAGCTGAAGAAAGGGGCCGTGGCCAAAGTCGAAATGCGGCGCAATGCCGGCTCCCTCAGTTGGTGCATCACGCCCCGCATCCTGCGTACGCTTCACGCCGCGGCGACGGAGAGTTCGCGCCCGAAGACTTCGCGGAAGTAGGATCGGTCTTTCTCAATCGCCCATACCTCCAGGTCCACGCTCGCCTTTCCGCGCGGCGTCAGTTTCATTGCGACTCTGCCGCTGCGCGCCGAGACCACAACCTTCCCGACTGATTGGCTCCTCCCCATATGCAAAGCTCGCGCGATGCGGAGCAGTACCGACGCTTTCTCCACATTCTCCTGCTCCTCCGGGCTCAAGCCACTCATCGGGCCGTCGCCCGGCGTGGGCCGCGACTTTCCCAGATAGCGCGCGATCGAGCCAATGATGCGCCGCTGTTGCGGCGTGTATCCCAGAATTTCTGAGTTCGCGATGATGTAGTAAGTGTGGCGATGGTGTCCGTTGCGGTTCACGTAGTCGCCCACCTCATAGAGCATGGCTGCGGCCGAAAGCCATTCGCAATACTCCACTGGAAGCTGGTGTACCGATTTCAACGAGGAAAATAGTAGCAATGCCGAATCGCGCACGTGCAAAGCATGATGCAGGTCGACCCGGTAATGTTCCACGGCGCGCTTGATCGACTCCCACCGTTCCGATTCAATCGCGCGGCCCGATCTTGTGCTGCGATCGTATTCCGCCGCCATCTGGGCCAGGATGCCGTCGCGCAGCCCCAGCGCCGAGTAGCGAAAGCCGGGGAGATGGCATCGTTCCAGCAATTCCGCATACACCACCGCGCCGGCGCAAATGATTTCAGCGCGGCGCGGACCGATCCCGGGGATCTTTTGTCGCTGCCCCAAGGTCAGGCGCGTGATCTGTGTGGCAATGCGGTGTATCATTTCGCGGGTCGCGTAAGTTGCCGGCCGGCGCTTCCCGGGGCGCGACAGGTGGCTGGCCATGGCCACCAGTGCGGCCGCAGTGCCGGAGGTGGCGATCACGGCACCCACCCGTGCCGACCTGATCCGATGTTGAATCCGCGTAATCCCCCGCGCTACAAATTCTTCAAGCCGCTTCAGTTCGCTCTTGCGCGGTGGATCGTGCTGCAGGAATTCGCTGGTCAGGCGCACCGCCCCGAGCGGCAAGCTCACCGTGTCGCGGATTTGTCCCTCGCGCGAAAGCGTGAGCTCGCAACTGCCGCCGCCCAGGTCGAGCAGCAGAACGCTGTGGGCGCCCAGGCGGCCGGCGGAGACAATGCCCAGGTGAATCAGGCGAGCTTCTTCCAGTCCGGAAATGATTTCGATCGTCCAGCCCGTTGTCGAGCGCACCCACTCCAGAAATGTGCGTGAATTGCGGGCATCGCGCAGCGCCGCCGTTGCCACGACCTTCACCGAATCCGTTCCGCATTCCTGGATGGCACGATTGAAGCGCCGCAACACGCGCACCGTTTCCGACATCGCCTCCGGCGAAAGCAGTCCGCCACTGAAGACGCCTTCGCCCAAGCGAGTGACTTCGCGGTCTTCGTGAATTTCTTTCAGCCGACCGGCTTGCAGGCGCGAAATTTTCAGACGAACAGAATTCGATCCGATGTCGATGGCGGCAAAAGTGGGCATAAGTCTGACGATCAGTCTTCTCACAACCGGGCCACGTCGCGCAACCCGGAAGAGCCTTAACACCAAGGACGCGAAGGAAAACCTCAGTGGATCTACACCTTCTGCTGAAGACTCAAAAATAGCCCAAGCGACGCGGTAGTGTCTGAAATCTGCGTTAAAGCCCGCGTGAAACGTGCCGAGTATAATAATGGTCATGCTTTGGCAAGCGTGAAAGATTCTATCCAAGGATGACGCAAATTTATGGACGTAAAGAACATGAGCAAAGAACAGTTGATAGATTTAGCCAAGGAATCCGGGCGGAATCTAGAAAACGGCAAGAGCCAAATCACATCACTCGAAGCGGATCAGAGGAAGCTCGTTGCTCTGCTCTTGCGTTTGACGAAGATAACCGGCAGCCTGCGGAATCGGCTATTTGAACTCTCTATGGATAACAAAGCTCTGACTGAATCTCTTGAAAAGCGCGCTCCCGATGTACATGCGCTATTCGCCGATCTGCGTAGTAGTGCCAAGAATGATCCTTCTGTGACGGATTTTCCAAGCATTCAAGAGTTAGAGGAATCAATTGAAGCGATTCTTGGGCCGATTCGTTAGCCAGTTTCAATGCTCCTGAATTTCCTTACGGGGCACGGAAAGCAATGCCAGAGCGCAAGTTCTGGCGGTTCATTTCGCTTCAACGCACATTTCAGATACCACCCCGCTTTTTAACCGATTTGTAACAACCCTCTGGTAGCCTTAAACGGAATGTCCAATCAAGCCCTGCCCCGGCCGCGTTTCAACGCTCCCGAACCGGAGCGGGAGCAGAAGGCCGCCCTGAAAGTTGAAACCAGCACGAAGCCGCTGTTGCAGGGGAAGGTCAGCGAAATCCCTGACGCTGTTTTTGGCTGGGCGATGCGTCTTTGCGGCTTGGCGGTGGTCGCGCTGCTTGGCTTGATCGTTTACCAATTGGTAGTGGGCTCGCAGCTCTCCTGGCACGCTTTTGGCTGGAAGTTCTTTTGGCAGTCGGACTGGAATCCGGTGTCGGATCAGTACGGCGCGCTGCCCTTCATCTACGGCACGATCGTCTCCTCACTGCTTGCGCTCATCATCGCTGTGCCGTTGTCTCTCGGCGTGGCGGTCTTCATTACCGAGATGTGCCCGACCGGGTTGCGCGGAATTCTCTCTTTTACCACCGAACTTTTGGCCGCCATCCCCAGCGTTGTCTATGGGCTTTGGGCAATTTTCGTTCTGGTGCCGATACTGCGCCAATATGTGCAGCCGTTTCTCGCCAAGACACTCGGCTGGACGGGCCTGTTCAGTGGACCTCCCTACGGCATCGGCATGCTGGCCGCGGGCGTGATTCTGGCGATCATGATCATTCCCATCATCTCGTCCATCACCCGCGAGGTGCTCACCGTCGTTCCACAGCACCAGCGCGAAGCCGCGCTGGCGCTGGGAGCAACGCGCTGGGAAATGATTCGTATGGGGGTGCTGCGCAATGCGCGGGCGGGAATCGTCGGCGCCATCATTTTGGGCCTGGGCCGCGCGCTCGGCGAAACCATGGCCGTCACCATGGTGATTGGCAACCGTCCGGAAATTGCCAAGTCGCTGTTTGCTCCCGGATACACCATGGCCAGCGTACTCGCCAACGAATTCACCGAAGCGACCGGCGACCTCTATCTTTCCGCGTTGATCGAAATTGGCTTGGCGCTGTTCTTTGTTACCATTGTGGTCAATGCGCTGGCACGGCTCATGGTGTGGAGCGTTACTCGAGGCCAACCGTCGAGAAGCATTGCCTGAGATAACATGCCTGATACGAACTCCAATTCGGCAGCGGCCATGGGTCCGCGAACAAGCATTCCGCAAGCCAGCATTCCGCCCATCAGCTTGCGGCGGCGTGTGGCGGACCACGTGATGACCGGCATTTCCGTGCTCACCGTCCTCCTCGTGCTTGTGCCGCTTTTCGCCATCTTTGCCTATCTCGTTTATAAGGGCATCGGCTCGATCAATATTGCCTTCCTGACCCAGACTCCGAAGCCGGTAGGCGAACCCGGCGGCGGCATGGCAAACGCCATTGTCGGCTCGATGGTCATTCTGGGCATCGCCAGCCTGCTCGGCGTTCCGCTCGGAATCGGCGCAGGTATCTTTCTCTCCGAGTACGGCCGAAACCGCTATGGCGATATCGTGCGCTTTGTCTCCGATGTCCTGAACGGTGTGCCTTCCATCGTGATCGGTATTGTGGCCTATGGCCTCGTTGTGATGCGCCAGAAACACTTCTCTGCGCTGGCCGGCGGCGTTGCTCTCGCGATCATGATGATTCCGACCATCGCCCGTACCACCGAGCAGATGCTGCTCCTGGTTCCACAGGCCATCCGCGAAGCGGCTTACGGTATCGGCGTTTCCCGCTGGCGCACCACGCTTTCGATTACGCTGCGCACGGCCACCTCCGGAGTCATCACCGGCGTCATGCTGGCCTTCGCCCGCGTTGCAGGAGAAACCGCGCCGCTGCTGTTCACCGCATTTGGAAACCAGTACTGGAATTGGAAGACGGACCAGCCGACCGCAGCCCTTTCGCTGCAGATTTTCACCTATGCCATCTCGCCTTTCGATGAGTGGCATCGGCAGGCATGGGCGGGCGCGCTGGTTTTGATTGTCCTCATCGTCGCCGCGGTCGCCGCGGTTCGCATCGCTGTACGGCACGGAACTTTGGCAGGAGCTTAGAGAGCTATGGGCGTCGGAATTACAGTCGAGCACCTGAATGCGTTTTACGGCAAGACTCAGGCCTTGTTCGACATCAATATCACTGTGCTCGCCAACCACGCGACCGCGCTCATCGGCCCTTCGGGCTGCGGGAAATCAACGTTTATTCGTTGTCTGAACCGCATGCACGAAACCATTCCCGAGGCTCGGGTCGAGGGCGAAGTGCGCATCGGCGACCTCAGTGTTTATAACGGAACCTCGGCCACCCAGCTGCGCCGCCGCGTGGGCATGGTGTTTCAGAAGGCGAATCCGTTCCCCACCATGTCCATCTACGATAACGTGGCCGCCGGGCTCAAGCTGAACGGCTTTCGCAACCGCAAACAGCTGGATGAGGTCGTCCATAAATCTCTGCACGCCTCCGCGCTGTGGGACGAAGTAAAAGACTCTCTTCACAAGAAGTCCGGCGCCAGCCTCTCCGGCGGGCAACAGCAGCGTCTGTGCATCGCCCGCGCCCTGGCCGTCCAACCGGAGGTTCTGCTCATGGACGAACCTTGTTCAGCGCTCGATCCGATCTCCACCGGCAAGATCGAAGAGCTGATTTTTCAATTAAAAGAGCAATACACGATCGTGATTGTCACGCATAATATGCAGCAGGCTGCCCGGGTGGCGGAGTTCACCGGATTTTTTCTTCTAGGCAAGATGATCGAGTTCGATAAAACTGAGAAGATTTTCACCAATCCTTCCGACAAACGGACGGAAGACTACGTCACAGGCAGATTCGGATAAAAGAGGTTCGGATAATGCGCACGCGCTTTCAGCAGCAGATGGAGGACCTTCGCGAGAAACTGCTCCGCATGGGCGGTCTCGCAGAACTGGCGGTGGATCGCGCCTGCCAGGCCTACACCGAACGCGATCTCACCCGCTGCCGCCTGGTCCTCGAAAACGAGAGCCTCATCAACGCCGCCGAGCGCGAGATCGATGAAATGGCCTTCGACATCCTCGCCACGCAGCAGCCGGCGGCTGTGGATCTGCGCTTCATTCTCGCGGTGACCAAAATCAACGCCGACCTCGAGCGCGTGGGCGATCAGGCGGTGAACATCGCCGAGCGTGTCATGGACTTGATTGAATTGCCGGCCGTCGAGTTGCCCGTCGATATCCCGCGCATGGCCACCGCCGTCAGCGCCATGGTGCGGCGCGCCCTGGAATCGTTCGTGGAAGGCAAAGCCGAACTCGCCCAGGCCGTGCTCGAGATGGATCACGTCGTCGACCGGATGCGCGACGAAGCTTTTATCATGCTCGTGCGAAAGATGAACGAAGAGCCGCAAGCGACTCAACAGGCGTTAGATGCGCTCCTGGTGGCACGCAATCTCGAACGCGTCGCCGACCACGCCACCAACATTTCCGAGGATGTTATTTTCTGGGTTCTGGGAGCCGATGTCCGCCATCATGCGCAGGCAGCGTCGGCCGCTCCCCGCCCGGAAAGACGCGAGCAATAGATCATGGAGCGACGGGCGTCTCGCCCGTCCAGCGGTTCGGCGGCCGGGCGGGGACGCCCGGCTCTCCACCGGCAATTCGCGATACACTGTTCGAGCCCATGAGCCACAGAACTCGCGTTTTTGCCACCTGCGACATCGGAGAAGCCCTCAACATTCTTGACCGCAAGGGATACGACCTGGAAGTCTATCCCCACCCCGAAGCCCCGCCCAAAAGCTTGATCGTCGAAAAGGTGAAGTCCGGCGTGAATGGCCTAATCACCACGCTGCGCGATCCCATCGATGCCGAGGTTTTCGCTGCCGGAGAAGGCACTCTCAAAGTTGTCGCGCAGTACGCCGTCGGATTTGATAACATCAACCGCGCCGATGCCAACAAATACAAAATCCCGTTCACTCATACTGCCGACGTTCTGACCGAAGCGACCGCGGAGTTTGCCTTCTTCCTGATGGGCGCGCTCGCCCGCAAACTCTGGTCCGCCGAACATCTGTTGCGCGAAAATCGCTGGGGATATTGGCATCCGTACCTGCCATTTCTGGGCGACGAAGTCACCGGAAAAACCGTCGCCATCATCGGCACCGGGCGCATCGGGCTCGCCTTGATCAAGAAGTGCACTGGATTTGACATGAACATCCTGTGCTTTGATCCGACCTTTGAGAACCACGACTACATTCAGGCGATTCAGGAGATGAAGGATCTGCGCTTCCAGCGCGGCATCAGCCGCGAGAAGACCTCAATCCGTTACACCACTCTGCACGAAGCGTTGTGTGCCGCGGATTTTATCAGCCTGCACGTTCCCCTGGTGCGTGAGGGCGAGAGCGCCACCCCGACCTATCACCTGATCAACGAAACGACGCTACGGATGATGAAGCCCACCGCCATGGTCATCAACACGTCGCGTGGTCCGGTGGTCGACGAAATAGCTCTCGCCCGCGCGTTACGAGAGAACTGGATCGCCGGCGCCGCTCTCGATGTCTACGAGGAAGAGCCTCTGCCCGCTGATTCGCCGCTGCGCGATCCCGCGATCGCCGACCGCTGCCGCCTCTTGCCCCACTTCGCCAGCGCCGCCCGCATCACCCGCCTGTCTCCCGATCCCAATAAAGGCATGGCCGGCCGCTGCGTGCAGGGACTGATCGACGTGCTGGAAGGGAACTACGGCGGCGACATCACCAAGATGCCGTACGTGGTTAACAAGGAAGCCTTCACGAAGTAGATGATGTGGGAATTTCGTGTGGAGACGGGCGTCCCGCCCGTCCAAGCGGAGCGAAGCTCCGCAGGCTTCATCCCAAGGTCATAGAGTATTCCTGCAGCGCTCCCCAAACTTGTAGCCTACCGATCTAACCTGCTACTCTCGCCATTCACTCACACCATGAAAATCATAAGATGGATTTTCGCTTGCCTCGCCTGTCTGCCGCTTGCTTCTCACGCCCAGGTCAACGACGCCCGCGCGCTCAAGGTTCTGCCAGCCCCGAAAGAGGTCCGCATGGCCGAAGGCAGGATGGTGATCAAGCCCTCGACCGCCATCCTCATCAGCAACGCTGAAGACCGAATTGCCGCGGAAACGCTGCAAAAAGAGATTCACGACCGCGCCGGTATGAAGCTGCCCATCGAACTCGTGACCGCCGCTCCGAAAACGACGGGGCACATCTCGCTCGGCCGCCTGACCGACCGCGGCTTGCGATCCTATCTCGAATCGCAGGGAGTGAAAGTCGGAGACGAGCTTGGCAATCATGATCTCGGCAACCAAGGCTACGTGATCCGCGTAACCGGCTCCGGAGTGCTGGTCGCCGGTCGCACCGCGCAAGGCCTGTTCTACGGCGTGCAGACGCTTCGCCAGTTGCTGCGCCCGGAAGGCCCCGGAGGCCCCGCAGAAAAGACGCTCGCGGTCCCCGCGCTGGTCATCCGCGACTGGCCCAGCATGGAATGGCGGGGCGTGAGCGACGATATCAGCCGTGGCCCCATTCCTACGCTTGACTACTTGAAAATGCAGATACGCACATTGGCCGAGTACAAGATCAACCTCCTCGGGTTCAACATGGAGAACGTTTTCGACTTCCAGACCCAGCCGCTGGTAGCGCCTAAAGAAGCGGCCTTAACTCCCGCCGAGATCAAGGAACTGGTCGACTACGCCAGCAAGTACTACACCACCATCCTGCCCGAGCAGCAGGCCTTCGGGCATCTTCATCAATTTCTAAAGTATGAAATCTATTCCGATCTCGCCGAAACGCCCCACGGCCACGTGCTCACCCCCGCCAATCCCAGGACCTACGATTTCATTCGCCAGATTTACGGTGAAGTCGTTCCCTTGTTTCCCGGCCCGTTCTTCCACATTGGCTCGGACGAAACCTTCGAACTTGGGCTCGGCCAGACGAAAGCTCTGGCGGGGCAGCAGGGCCTCGGCCGCGTTTATCTCGAACATCTTCAGAAAGTTTTCGAGATTATGCAACCGTACCACAAGCAACTCATGTTCTGGGGAGACATCGCGGTCAAATATCCCGAACTGCTCACCATTCTTCCTAAAGACATGATTGCTGTTCCCTGGGATTACGACCCGAAACCCAGCTACGAAAACATCATTACGCCATACACCGACGCCGGCCTGCGCGTAGTCGTCGCGCCTGGAGCAGGCAACTGGAGCGCGATCTGGCCTGACCTCGAGAGCGCCTTCGTGAACATCCGAAACTTTGTTCGCGATGGCCAAAAGCATCAGGCCATGGGCGCCCTCAACACCACTTGGAACGACGACGGTGAATCCCTCCTCGATATGGCGTGGCCGGCCCTGGTCTTTGGCGCAGCCGTCAGTTGGCAGCCCGGCGAGTCCAGTATCGATGACTTCAAGAACAGCTATGACTGGGCCTTCTACCGCAATAATGACGACGACAGAACTTTTGCTGAGGTGATCGAGAATCTCGACCGCCCTCATACGCTTCTCGCCGGAGTGAAACTGGGCAACGCGAGCAACGAGCTCTTCTGGTCTGATCCATTCAGCGAAGCCGGCGCCAATACGGCCGCCAAAGCGCTGCCGGTTACCCACGATCTGCGCATCAGCGCCGAACATGCCGCTGAATCGCTGCTGCGCAATCGAGCTAAGGCGCACCTCCACCCCGAGACTCTCGACGACATGCTCCTTGCCGCCTGGCATCTGGACACACTCGGCTTGAAGATCCAGTTCACATCCGAAATCAGCCGCTACTACTGGGACGCTTATCAGAATCAGACTGACAAGATACGTGTGCAGAATGACCTCGACGAAATCGTTGACATCAACGGGCGGCTGCAGAGCCTGCGTGACGCGATCACTGAGATGCGCGAGATGTACGCGGAAGGCTGGGCGCGCGAGAACCAGCCCTACTGGCTGGACAATGTTCTGGTTCGCTACGACAATCTGGCATCGGAGGTACAAGCGAAAATCGTCGCCGTGCAAGCAGCGCAACGTCAGTATTGGAGCACCAAAACGCTGCCCACTCCTGAGCAGTTGGGATTTTTCCTGAAATAGGGACTGCTGGATAATGAATGATGGAGCGACGGGCGCCCTCGCCCGTCCTGCCGGGCGGGACGCCACTGGCAAATTTATGTTCTCTCACCGCACAAACTGGCGGCTCACTCCGAACGCTCTCACGCGCGCGATCGAGGGAGCGCGCAGTTCAGGCCAGGAAATTCTGGATCTCACGGTCTCGAACCCGACCGAAGCGGGCGTCCGCCCCGATCCTGAAATCGTGCTCGCCGCACTGGCGAATCCTGAAGCGATGCATTACGACCCGCAGCCACGCGGCCTGCTCGGAGCGCGCCAAGCCGTGTGCCGCTACTATCGCGAGTCGCACGACGTTTTCGATTTCGATCCCGAACGCCTGATTCTGACCACCAGCACCAGCGAAGCCTACTCGTACGTTTTCCGTCTGCTCTGCAATCCCGGCGACGAGATCCTTGTGCCCAAACCAAGTTACCCGTTGTTCGAGTTTCTCGCCGATCTCGCGGACGTGAAACTCGTTCCCTATCCGCTCCTCTACGATCACGGCTGGCAAATCGACTTCGATTCGCTCTACAAAGCCGCCACCCCCCGGTCGCGGGCTGTGATTCTCGTCCATCCCAACAACCCAACCGGCTCCTACGTCTCTCTTGCGGAAACCGAGGCGCTCAACGCTTTCTGTCGTGACTATGCTCTGGCTCTGATCGTCGATGAAGTCTTTCTCGATTATCCGCATGATGGCGCGCCACGTCCCAGTTTTGTCAGCAACGCGAACACGCTCACCTTCACTCTCAGCGGAGTTTCCAAGATTTCCGCGCTCCCGCAGATGAAACTAGCCTGGGTGGCCACGAGCGGCCCGAAAGAAATGGTCGCCGAAGCGGAAGCGCGCCTTGAAATCATCGCCGATACGTACCTCTCCATGAACGCGCCGGTCCAGCTGGCCGCGCCGGTGCTGCTCGATCAACGCAAACAGATCCAGCCCATTCTTCTCGATCGTTTGCGCGCGAATCTCGCGGAACTCGATCGCCAACTTGCAGGCCGTCCCTCGTGCACGCGACTGCAAGTCGAAGGCGGATGGTACGTTGTCCTCCGCGTCCCCGCCATCGAGAGTGACGAGGATCTCGCCATCCGCTTGTTGCGCAAGGCGAGTGTCAGCGTCCATCCCGGCCACTTCTACGATTTTCCAAACGAGGGCCATCTCGTGCTGAGCCTGATCGCCGATCCCGCCAATTTTCGCGAAGGCGTCGCGCGGTTGCTGCAGGTGGTTGGGGTCTGAACGCGAGGTGCGCGTCGGTGCCGATCGAGAACGAGCCGCAAAGTCGCTTCCGTCCCTTCCCTCCGGGTGTACAATTCTCTTGTAAGGACCGCAGCTTCACGGGCTCTTGTTCCCGCGTTCGAGGCTTCGAACAATGAACGTTCACGTCAGTTATAAGGTCCACAAAACTCCTGACATCGAAAAAGAAGTTAACCACCGAATCGAGAAAATCCAGAAGCGTCTTCAAGTCTTCCGGCCCGATTTGCTCGATCTGAAAGCGGTGATTGAGGAGAATTCAGCGCGCGAGGGAACCATCGTCTCGTTGAATTTGCACTTGCCCTCCGGGCAACTGAGCGCCCAGGCGAAAGGTCCCAGCCCAACTGTGGCCATCAAAGCTGCTTTTGATGAACTCGTCCAGCAGATCGGCCGGCACAAGGATCTGCTCCGCTCCCGCCACAAATGGCGCCGCTGGCGCGGCGGGCCACAGGAATCTCCCGAACCCGGCGTTCCGTTCGAGCAGACGCTGGCAGCGGTTCTGCCGCCCACCATTTCCGCCGATGACATCGGCTCCTATGTGAATGCCAATCTTGCCCGCCTCGAACGTTTCGTGGACCGCGAACTCCACTTCCGCCGCACCGACGAGGAGATTCCCGAGGATGCTCTCTCCACCCCCGAAGTCGTCGACGAAGTCATCGCCCGCGCTCTCGGTGACCACGACCGTCCGGAAAAACTGTCGCTCGAACCCTGGCTGTACCGCCTTGCCCTGCAAGCCATGACCGAGATGACGACCCGCCTTCATGAACTGGAGTCTCCCGTCCATCTGCATCTCGAAGACAGTCGCCGCCGGCAAAATGTGCAAGCCTCCGATGAAGTTGGCCTGCAGTTCCATCAGCCCGACGAGGGTTGGACGCGCGAAAGCTCAATCCCCGATCGCCGCGTGTCCACTCCGGAACAGGCCGCATATTCTGACGAAGTGATCGCTTTGGTGCAAGCGGCGCTCCGCGGCGCCGACCGCACCGACCGCGAAGCTTTTCTCCTTTACGGTATCGAGGGCTTTTCCCTCGGCGAAATTGCCGCCATCACCGGCCGGCATCCGGAGGCCGTGCGCGAGTCCGTGCAGCGGGCGCGCGATTGCGTTCGCAGCGCGCCTTCCATCGCCAGCGAGTTCCACCATGACCTCTTAGCCAAAACTCGAATTTAAACATCCAAGTACCAGCATCTCAATTCAAGGAGCGTCGAGATGATGACCCGGAACGAAATCCGTGAGTTGGCGGCTTTTCAAGCGGACGAAACCAAAGGGGCATACGCCCTGAGTTTTTACTTTCAACCCGATCCTCCGCAGGATTGTTCCCGTCGCCGCGAGGCGATCGTCGCCAAAGATGTCGTTAAGCAGGCCCTGAAAAGTATTGCCCCTAACGGCAAGAACGGACCCCTTCACGCCGACCTTGAACGCGTCCTCGATCTGGCCACGAGCCTGCGCGGCAATGCCCGGGGAAGAGCGGTCTTCGCCTGCTCTGCTCAGAATTTCTGGAAGGAGTACGAACTACCCCCGCATCTCGGAGCCACCCGTATTTATCTCCAGCCTCGTTTTCAGTTGAAACCTCTGGCAGCTTTGCTGGGAGCCCAGCCCGCGCTCTCGGTTGCCGTGGTCGACCGCCAGCGCGCCCGTTTCTTCGATCTTCGCCTTGACGACCTGCGCGAACGCGGAGCCATTGTCCACATGCTCTCGCGCAACGCTTCCAGCTATGGCTTCAACGGCTACGATGCCGGCCATGCCGAACGCCGCGTGTCCGAGGAAGCGCTTCAGCACTTCAAGGCAGTTTCCGAGCGGCTGCTTGCCGACTTCGAGAAAGGTATCTGGGAGCGGCTCATCGTCGGTTGCCAGGATGCCAACTGGTCCGAGTTCGAATCGAACCTCCACCCTTACGTCAAAAAGCGCCTGATTGGCCGGTTCTCAGCCGATGTTGCCAGCGTCTCGAACGAAGAGATTCGCGATCACGCTGCTGCTCTCCTCAATCAATGGATCACGGAACGCGCCTCTACGAAACTCAGCGAAGCGCTGGATCTCGCCAAGGCCAACGGCCGCGGTGTCACCGGCCTGCGCCGCGTGCTGCAAGCACTGGAAACCGGGGAAGTGCAGAGCATCTTTCTCGTCGAAAACTATTCTGCTCGAGCGGTCGAGTGTCCTAACTGCGGCCATCTCGATGCCCGCCTGACCCCGTTGTGCGCCGCTTGCGGACACCCCACTCGCGAACTCACCGACGTCTGCGACGCTATCATTCCCATCGCCATCCATCGCGACATCGAATTGTTCTATCTCAAGGCGCGCACCGATTTGGATCGCGCCGGCAATATCGCCGCGCTCCTGCGTTTCCGCTCCGACCAAAGAACAGGACAGATCGAGGCGGCATCGTAGGTGGAAACAAAATCGCTGGGTATCGTTCCGCTGTGGTGAATTGTCGCGGCCTGAGCGAAAATCAGATCATGATCCACAAGATCCTTCCCGTAGGCCCGCTGCAATGCAACTGCTCCGTCATCGGCGATGAGACCACGCACGAAGCCATGGTCATCGACCCTGGCGACGACATTGAAGACGTTCTCGCCGTCGTCCGCCAGCACAAGCTGCAAGTAAAGCAGATCGTTATCACTCACGCCCACATCGATCACGTAGGCGGAGCGATGAAGCTGCGCGCGCTGACGGGCGCGCCAATCCTGCTCAATCAGAATGACTACGCGCTACTGAAAATGCTCGACGTGCAGGCTTCCTGGCTCGGCATGGCCGCGCCGGGTGAAGTTGCAATCGAAGCGAGCATCGGGGATGGCGAATCGTTGCGGACAGGCAACCTGACGGCAAACGTTCTCCACACTCCCGGCCACACAGAAGGCAGCGTCTGCCTCTATTTTCCCACGGAAAAAATGCTGATCGCCGGCGACACCCTGTTCGCTCGCAGCATCGGTCGCACCGACCTCCCCGGAGGATCCTTCGAAAAAATCATGCGCTCTCTGCACGAACGCGTTCTCACCCTGCCCGACGACACCATCGTGATTCCAGGCCATGGCCCGCGAACAACCATTGGTGAAGAGAGGGAAGAGAATCCCTTTCTGGTGGGATAGATCGGGGAAAGCGGCCTGATCTCTATTTCTGTGTCGGCGCCTGGTTTTGCGGAACAGTCGGCGGCGCGGATGGAGCGGCGGGAGTCGCCGGCTGCGACTTGGTCTGCGATGGCTTCACTCCCGAAAGCACCGAGGTGGGCCCAGATCTCCGTGCCGCGAAAATCGAAAGAGTGATCGAGGTGAGCATGAAAATAATCGCGGACCAGGTCGTCGCCCGGGAAAGAACCGAAGCCGCGCCCCGCGGGCCAAACGCAGTCTGGCTGCCCTGACCGCCGAAAGCCGCGGCCAGGTCGCCGCTCTTTCCGCTCTGCAGCAGCACGACTGCAATCAGAAAAAAGCAAACGATAATGTGAATCACTGTGATCAAAATGGTCATTGCAAAAAAACTCCGTCCGGGCCGGAGCCCGATTCAAATTCCGGATCTCTCTGGAATCAATACGATGGTGCGGAAGGGGGGATTTGAACCCCCACGCCTTTCGGCGCCACCCCCTCAAGATGGTGTGTCTGCCAGTTCCACCACTTCCGCACTGTGTAAATTACTTGTAATCAATAGCTTAGCAAGATCGCCCGGTGAGGGCATTTCCAACTGCACCGGATTTTGCACCGACTTCTTGCACGCCATGCGCTCCTCCGGCCGCTGCAAGTCTGCCAGCCGCGCAAACAACTTATGGACCGCAGCCTCCCGCGGGTGTACGTAACGCATCGTGGTCTTAATGTTATCGTGACCTGCGACATACTGCAACGTAAAGGGGTCGGTGTACTCTCCGGCCTCGGTCAGAAAGGTATGTCGAAGGGCGTGCAGGCCGGCATCGGGGTGAGTCTTGATCTTTTTCCGTATCTGGCCTATCTGTTCCTCCAGCACCCAAGGCCCGAGAGGCTTTGTCGGATCTTGCGGGCTCGTGAAGACGTAGTCGCACCGGGAGTCTTTCAGAAGTCGTTCGAGTATTTCCTTCATTTCGTGATCAATCACCAGCTTGCGCTTTCGCGCCCGCCGCTTCAGGCCGCGCTTGATTAGTAGCTCTCCGCAGATTTTCCCATCTGCACGCTGCTCCGAGTGGAAGCGAACGCAATCTTTCATCAGGTTCAGCATCTCGTTGCGACAGATACCGGAGTGCCGCGCCAGAATGGAAGCGGATCGCAAAGGTTCAGCGGCGCGCGAAGTCCATTGCGCATACTCCGCTGCGCTGAAGACGTAATCCGTTTCACGCTCTGCTCCTTCATCCTTCGTGTACTGTTCGACCGTCGGAACTTTGGCAATCAACTTAAGCTTGAGATGCGCATAACGCAGGGCCTTGCGGAAAGTGGCCAAATAGCGATTAACTGTGGTTTTGCCCACCGGTGTAGGTTTTCCGTCACGCCGTCGCCCCGCTTGCTTCAAAGCCCAAGTTTTGAACCCTTCGATGTGAGCTTCGTCGATCTGGTCGAGGGGTAGGTCAGCCCAAGGACCGTAACTGAGCAGCTTCCGATAGCTCTCCTGATAAAACTTAACTGTGCCGTTTTGTTCGGCTTTGGCTGTGGCAACCCAGCCGTCGAAAGTTGTTTGGAACTGTCTCAGCGTAGGAATGCCCTTGGGCTTTTCATCGCTCGCGGAAGATTTCCGCTGCGGCTCGGGTTCTTCGAGGCCAGCGGCCTGGCGAACAATGCGAGCCCGCGCCGCGCCTGCGATAGCCTCTGCTTCACGCCGGTTTTCGGTTCCAGTCGAGCGGTAGTATTCCTTGCCTCGGAACTGGAATTTGTAGGCGTAGTACGAGCTTCCGCTGCGCTTGAATACTTTCATCAGCCTGCCGCACGTCGGGTGTTGCTTGTCACGAACTGACGGATCGTTTCCGGCCGAATCATGACTCTTGTGCCGACTTTCACATAGTCGATCCTACGGCCCTGAATCCAGTCTCGCAAGGTCTTGACCGAAATGCCTAGCAAATGGGCAGCTCTGCTCACATCGAGCAAGGGTTCGATGGGATCCGATGCAAATGCTGGGGGCATCGCTTCGTGCAATGTGCACCTCGACTATGACCTTATACTTGACAATATCGCACTTGTGCACGTACAGTCAACATGTAACGTTACTATTTTATCGCGCGTAACCATCGGGAAAGGACCTCCATGGCAGAAAAGGCATCGACACCGCAGCAGCCGGTGATTTCTATCCGCATTTCCGAGGCGCTGCGCTCCAGGCTTGAAACCTTGAGGAAAATCATGTTCCTCAAGAGCGGCCAAACGGTCTCGACATCGGAGGTGGCAAAGCAGCTGCTTGAGTCTGCCCGAGACGACCGTCTTGAACTCGTAGACCTGCTCAAGGAGCCGACCGATTCCTTGCTGAGAATTCGTGGGAAGGCGGACTCAGGACTCTCGCTTTCGCAGGCGGAATGGACCATGGTGGCCCACTACTGTGCGCGGGGCGCCGAGTCCTTTGCGAACACCGCACAAGGCCAGATCTCCTACGAGTCCCTGGCCGAAATCCTCGAGGCATTCCTTGCGGCTTACGCCATCGCACGCAGACCGAAAAAGTCCCCAGTGGACTTTGTCTACCTGATGAGTCTTCCAGACGACAAACAGGTGGAGGCAAAGGGTGAGGATGTGGGAAGCGATGACGTGCGCCGGGTGGTGAATCACACCATTCGAATGCTGAGGAACCCGGCCCAAAAGCGGCGCAAACCGATCCTCGCCGTGCGGAATCTCTACCGACTTCTCGATGAGGAAACGTTCTCGAATATCGAGAAGCTGAACGAGGTGCTTTGGCCGCACTGGACGACCCTATGGCGGGTGTGCGCGCGCGGCCACTATGCCCTTCACCGAAAGCCCCTGCGAGAGAAGGCGCCTGCGGAGACAAACGACGAGGATTTTGAGCTTGCGGTTCAGCCGGCATTGCCCTCCTTGGAAGAAGGCGGATACCGCCTCGATCTGGTGCGGGAAGAGGGGAATGAATTCTCCCCTCGTTTGGAGTTTCCCGGGCCACTTGCCCCGCACTATCCGGTGTGTGGATACCCGAGGATTGCGGAGTTCCGAAGGATGCTGGAAGAGCTTGATTTGGAGCGGGTCCTTTGCCAATGGCAAGGATATTACTTTTACGCGCACACGGCGATCGCGGACAACGAGGAAAGGGAAGTGTTTTTCTTTGCGCGTGAGAACGGAATCACATTCCGATTCCCGATGGAACACTGGCAGTCGATCCGGAATTTGTTTCGACGCGCATGGCAGGCCCCCGAAGTGATCCATACGTGGGAAGCTCAGGTGCTGGAATACGGCGAGCTGTAAGAACGCGGTGCTTCGCACCGGAAGAAATGTGGGACACGTCACCCCCAAGTTGGGAACTGCGGGACGTCAGACGGCGCTGCGATGTTTACGCAGGTTAACTTTCGCTGCGTCAATAGATTGGGTCACTCTTGTCCAAATTAGGTTTTGAGCGGCGGGGGTAGAACTCTGCTACGGTTTGCGTTGCGAGACGTGAATCGTAGGGAGGGCCACCACCGCCGTGATACGAGTATCCAGCATTTTCAG
>JBEKYF010000008.1:0-72062 GCA_049511255.1 Terriglobales bacterium
CATTACTCCACCACATCTGCATCGAGCACGCGGTCCTGCTCCAGATAGTGGGAGACGGCGTATTGGGCGAGAAGCGGCGTCTGGAGCCGGATCTCAGCGCCGATCCATTCCCCTTTGTGGTGGGGCTCGTTGAGCGGATGATTGCAACGCCCGCCACTGCCGAACTGAGGACCGAAATCGGCACTCTGGATCTGGTCAAACGGCTTCAGTTCGCGCCAGGCTTCATCGCCCACCGTGCCCGAAACGTCAATCTTTAGTCTGACAATAGCCATAGACGAAGACGAAGACGAAACATGCCCAAACACCGCATGGATGATGATGATGACGATGGATGATGGATGACGGCATCATTCCATCACTGCATCGGCGGCGACTCGGGTTCGGCGGAGCCATCGGCGCGTGCGTCAGAGGCTCCGTAGTTTACCTTGGCCTTCGAGTCGTGCAGAACGGCCTGCCCACGACCCATGGCGGTGGTGTACTCGTGCCGCACGTCGAGTTGATGCCCCATCGCGGAAAGTTTCTGCCGCACTTCGGGCGTCACTCGCGACTCGATCACGATGTTGCACCCACTCTGCGGACTGACCGTGAAACGGGCGTTCTCCAGAGCCTCCTGGATGTTCATGCCGTAGTCGACCACGTTGGAAACGAATTGCGCGTGGGCCAGCGGCTGGTTCGCTCCTCCCATGATCCCGAAGCCAACGTGTTGCTCGCCATGCTCCATGAAAGCCGGAATGATGGTGTGGAACGGCCGCTTGCGCGGGGCGAGCGCATTCGGAGACCGGGGATCGAGCGAAAACAGCGCACCGCGATCTTGCAGCACGAATCCCATGCCGCGCACCGCAACGCCCGACCCGAACGATTCATAATTGCTTTGAATCAACGAGACGATGTTGCCTTCGCGATCCACCACCGAAAGGTAAGTCGTGTCACTTGTCTGCGGCGTGCCAGCCGCAACCTCGCAATTGGCTTTGCCCGGATCGATCAGTTGGGCGCGCTGCCGCGCATACTCCTTCGACAGCATCCCCTTCACGGGAATCTTCGCAAAGCGTGGATCGGCGTTGTAACGCCCGAGATCGGCGTAAGCCAGCTTCATGGCTTCGATCTTTTTATGCAGTTCCGCAACGCTGAGCGGCCCCTCGGGCGATGCCGGAGAAGTCTCCATAATGTTCAACATCTCCAGTGCCGCCATTCCTTGTCCGTTGGGAGGAAGTTCGTAGACGGTCCAGTCGCGATATGTGGTCGAAATCGGCTCGACCCATTCTGGCGAAAACTCGGCCAGATCATCCGCTGCCATCGTTCCGCCCAGGCTCTGCGACGTGCTCAAAATCCCATGCGCAATCTCACCCTGGTAAAACGCAGCCGCTCCATTCTGCGCTACCAGCCGCAAGGCGTTCGCGAGATCGTGATTCTGGAACACTTGTCCCACCGCCGGAGGCTTGCCATTGGGCAGATAGACCCGTCGGCCTTCCGGATCCTTCGAGATCCATTCGGCCGAGTCGTTCCAATAGGACGCAATGATTTCAGGAACCGGATAGCCATTCTCGGCATAGAAAATCGCGGACTGAAAAAGATCCTTCCACATCAGCCGTCCAAAGCGTTCGTGGAGTGCGTGCCAGCCCGCCACCGCACCGGGAACCGTGACGGAGTCTATGCCTTCGAGCGGCATGGAGGTTGCGCCTTTCGCCTGCAAGTGCTCGATGGTCAGTCCGCGCGGCGCCCATCCACTGGCGTTAAGACCGTACAGCTTGCCGGTTTTTGCGTCCCAGTAAATCGCAAACAGATCGCCGCCCATGCCGTTCATCATCGGTTCAGTCACCCCGAGCACGGCATTCGCGGCAATCGCCGCATCTACGGCAGAGCCTCCCCGCGCCAGGATCTGCGCACCCGCCACCGAAGCTTGCACATGGCTGGTAGCCACAATGCCATAGCGTGTGACGACCATCGAGCGCGCGTTAGAACGGTCTCGGGCAGACATGGAGGATGCAAGCAGCACAAAAGCGAGTGCAATTCGAATCGAAATATTCATGCTACACCTGCGCACGCATATTTTAAGCCCGTGGCAGTTGGCCCGGCCTATCGCGATCGCCTGAATTCTGAGGGTGCCCCGCCGGACAGCCAGCACCGGAGCGGACTGCACTTGGAAGGTGGGTTCAAGCCGTCTCTTAGTGTTTGTGCAGCCATGCGCCCGCCTCACGCAGCAAGTAGTATTCGTTGACTGGGCGGTCGTCCTGCATGGTGGGCGCATCCCTATCCGCGGCGATCACCCAGTCGATCGGAACTTCTCTCTTTAGGACGGCCGCAAACTGCTGTTCGGCGGTTGGGAACGGTCCCCATTCCACCAAGTCCGCCGCTGCACTCGCCGGCATACGCTTTGCCAGGTCAGCCGCAGACCAAACTGGGATGGGCTGGCGGCTGGCAAGGTAGTGGATGCCCCAGCCCTCGAGTGAAATAAACACGCGAACAAAGGGGAACGACTCTTTCAAGGCGCGCGCAACGGCGGCGGTCGTCGCTAGATCGCCACCGGGGTACCATTGCTGCAGGATGCCGTCCGATCGCAAGCGCTTCTTCGCGGCGGAATAGAACTCGCGCGAGTAAAGCAGGCTCGAGCCGGCTGCTCCTATCGGCGGCGGCGGATCGATCACGATCACGTCGTACTGTCCAGTCGTGCGCTCAAGAAAACGCCGGCCGTCGTCGACTACGATGTGTGAGCGCGGCGATTTCAGCAGCTCTGGGCCATCTGCGTGGAAGTACCAGAAGAGTGCGGGAACGCTGGGAACAAGGTCCACCGCTGTGGAGTCGATTCCCCATGACAACATTGAACGATGAGTCGTGCCCATGCCAAAACAAATCACCAAGGCATTCTGGGGCGGATGATCCAGGAACGCCAGGGGCATGGAGGCCATCAGTTTGGTGATTGGCGTCAGGATGGTCATGTTCACGCCGTTAACGAACAGCTGCTTTTCCATTCCCTGGCCAGATGCGACCACGGTGGCCGTGCTGTCCCGGCGCACCTGCGCCTTCGGAACGCCCTGATTATGGCTCCGCGTCATGAAGATCAAAGCGAACGACGCAAATAGAATCAAGCAGAACGCGAGCGCACGCTGAGCTGTAAAACGTGGCGCCGGCCCCGGCTGTCGGAACAACCTGAACGACAAAGCAACCAGCAACCAGGGCAGAGCCAGCGTCACCAGAGCGTACCGCTCATCGAGATACGGCAACAACACAAAACCCGCAACCAGCGGGCCCAGGATACAGCCGGCCACGTTGACCGCGTACCCCACTCCCGCCCGGTTGGGATCGCCTGCCGAGAAGCGGTCGACCAGCCTCGGAGTCAGAAATCCCAGAAGACCGCTGAACGCCGCGATCCCCAGGGGCACGCGCAGCCAGCCATGAACCCCCACGCGCGAGTCGACGGCGAGCAAAGGGATTAGAGAAACAAACCAGACGAACAGCCATACCAGCGTTCCCTCGCCACTGTGCCGGCGGCTCCAGACGCGGTACACGCTCGATCCGATGAACGTCGCGCCCAGATAAATACCCAGGATGATTGCGAAGGAATACACGAATGTGCCGACATAGGGTGTGTACTGCCGGGTCCAGACCACCTCCATCCCCATGCTGGTCAGTCCGGTGGCGAACAGCAACCAGAGCGTGCCGCTGCCCAACATCTCGCGCCAAGCGAGGGCGGCCTTGCCCCCGGCATCCTCTTCATGGCCGCCGCCTGCTCGCGGCCTTTGCTTTCGGGCCAGCGCAAAGGCACCGCCGCAAATTCCAAGATTGAGCAACATCCCAAGTCGCAGGGTGCCGGTAAAACCGAAGACCTCGATCAATAGCAGGGGAATCACCGCCCCCGCCACCGCCCCCAGCACATTCGCGAGATAAAAAAAGCTGAATGAGCGTCGCGACTCCAGGCCCGTCTCGCTGCGGATGGCAAACATGCCCAGCGGAATCGTAGCCCCCATGCAAGCACACCACGGAATCAGACTGCATGCCACCCATACTCCGGCGGCAACGTAGTAGCCAGACGACGACAGCGACAGACCGCTCCCCAAGCGCTCCAGCACGAAGCGGCCAACCATGAGTTCCACGGGCACGACGACGGCGGAACAGCCAATAAACAACTCGGCAATGGCGTAAACCTGCAAAGGCGGAGAGTTGAGGCGCCGCGCGTATTTGCGCACCAGGTGCCCAGCCGCCCACGAGCCCATCCCCAATCCTGCCATGAAACTCGAAAGCACAATCGACACCATAGCCGTGGTGACACCGAATTCCGCCATAGCGAGACGAAGCCATATCAGCTCGTAGAGAATGCTGCAAAATCCGGAAATCAAGAAGAAGGAGAAATACCACCTCCGGCCGCGGTTCGCGACTGCTGGTTCTTCCGTTCGCTCCGCCCTAGCCTCTGGGGGAGGAATTTTAACTTGGGCCGGCATTGTTCCAGCGCTCACAGGTGACTCCGTTTGTACCAGGATCATTCGCTTCGTCGGTGCCTCGGGCGAACTCGAAGGAATGCTCGTTCAAGTCTCTCAGACAGCTACAGAGGGCAGGCAGAGGTAACTCGCTATCATGGTAACGAAAGTCATCAGCCCCGGCAGGCTGCGGAAAAAACTAGGCGACAAAAGAGAGAGTACATGAGATTTGCGAATCAGCAAGAAGTTACAAACGAACCTTAGGTCGGAGGCCTTGATCTGCGTCATGCCGGCGAAGAAATTCTTGCATTCGGGCTATGTCGCGGAACGCTTCTGTGCCGCCACAGTCGGTGGTGGAGAAAGCTCCGCACAGGTTTCCGTAGGCCAGGCAAGTCGTGAGATCCGCTCCGCGCAGAAATTGGTGGAGGAACCCGGCGTCGAAGCTGTCACCCGCGCCAATCGGATCGATGACCGTTACCGGCACGGCGGGTGCGCTGAATCGGTGCCCATCCCGAATAGCAACGGCTCCGCTGGCGCCCATTTTGACCACGACGGTTTCCACCTTTTGTGCGAGCCACGAGAGCGCGGTTTCCACGTCGTCAGCTCGGGACATCTTCATCGCTTCCCGCTGGTTCGGCAGCAGGATGTCCACGTGAGGCAGGATCTTTTCGAGGACGCTGTCCCAGCGGTCCTCGGGATCGTCGTTAGTGTCGAGCGAGGTGGTCAGGCCGGCGGATTTCATCCGCCGAAAAAGCTCAGGCACATGCGGCAACAATTCACGCTGCAAAAACAGCGACGACATATGGAAGTGGCGCGCGGATACCAGATAATCGAGGTCGAGATCCTCAAAGCGCAACTCGGAAATTGTGCCCGGATACGTAAGGATGTGGCGCCGGGGTCCGTGGGGCAGAATGAACGTCACGCCGGACTTGGCGCCATGCGCGACGCCCGCCAGGTCCACACCTCGTTCACGCAGGCGTTCCATCGCGAGAGCTCCGAAAGAGTCGTCGCCCACCTTGGTGACGAACCCCACGCGGCTGCCAAGAGCGGAGAGATTATGCGCCAGGATGGCCGAGGAACTGCCCAGCGTGACGGCAAAGCCGCTGGCCAGCAGTTCGCGTTCTGTGGGCATGTGCTCAGGCAAACCGTAGAGGATTAGGTCAAGATTGATCTCCCCAACGATCGCGACATCGAGCTTGGCCATGGAGCAGGTCTTCGACATTTTCGTCAAGTGCTAACTGCAAAGTGCGAACGGCTGGTCTTAATCCGCGAGTTCGACCACGCGCGTCAAGTTTTTTGGTGAGTCGGGATTGAGACCCTTCTTGAGCCCGTTGTAAACCCCATACAGTTGACCCCAAATCGCGAAAGCCGCGGGGCGCGCGTACTCGGGCGACTGGAGGCCAAGTTCGACGGCGAAGTCAGAGGCACGCTGAGCCCGGTTATCGACGCGATTCGCAATCACCATGGTGGCCGCTCCGAGAGCTTTCATTTCTTCGAGTAACTCGACTTCCGAATCGTAAGAAGTTTCCGACATAACGAACGTGATCAGCATCTGCGGACCGACGATCGATTTCGGACCATGGCGAAACTCCAGAGAGTGAAATACCTGGGCATAAGAGCACGAGGATTCGGTCACCTTCAACATGCACTCCGAGGCAATGCCGAACAGTGGGCCCTGCGCCAGGAAAACGAAATCTGAGAAACTGCGAGACTCGACAAACAACCGCAGGCGCTGCGGATTGTCTTTCAGAAGGGGTTCGACCTGTTGCGGGAGCTCGAGCAATGCGCGACGAAAGGCACCATTACCAGAGACCATTGCTGCGAGGTATTGCAGCCCCAGCAGCATGGATGTGAACGATCGCGTCATGACCGTGCTCCGCTCGTCGGCGTCGAGAAGCTTCAACGTCACGCTGCATGCGGGTTCCAGCGGCTGGCCATCGGCACAGGTGATGGCGATGGTGCGAAGATTGTGACCTTTCTCCAGCATCTGCGCGGCGCGGACTGCTTCGGAGGTACGACCAGAGCGCGAAATCACAACCGGAACATAATCCCGCCCGGCGTGCAGAGTTAGTCCGGGATACATCAGCAGATCCGAAGCGGGGACGGCCCGCGCCGGTAACTTGAGATGGTTGAAGCTCGATGCAGCGGCCTGTGCAAGATAGTAACTCGTCCCACAGCCTACAAAGATCCATTCCGCTCCGGGCCGCGCGAGTTGAGCGGCCGCACGCAGTTCCACGCTGCCCGCCAGCTCGGTTAGAGACGCACTCCAACACTGGGGCTGCGAAAAAATCTCGCTCAGCGTATGCCGGCCCTGTTCCGTGATCTCCGCCGATTTCATTGGTCTGTCCCGCTCCGATTACACCAACGTTACCTTCACTCCCGCCTCTTTCAGCGCGTGCAAATCTGATTTTGAAATCTGCCTGTCGGTAATCACTTCATGAACCGTACTAACTGGCGTGATGTTGCACAGGCTGCGACGGCCGAACTTACTCGAGTCGCAAACCGCTATCGTCCTGCGGGCAATGGCGACCATCGCCCGGTTCACTTCGGACTCCAATAAATTCGGAGTGAAAAGGCCAGCCTTGGTGTCGAAGCCATCGACGCCCAGGAACAGGATGTCAGCGCTGAGTTGGCGCAAAGTTCGCTCGGCCAGGGGACCGACCAGGGAAAACGAGTTCTTGCGCAGCATGCCTCCGGTCAGGATGACTTCAACGTGCGTGCCAGCCAGTTCGGCCGCGATGTTGATCGCGTTAGTGATCACGGTGAGCTGCGCCCTGTTTTTCAGGGCGCGCGCAATGGCCGTCGTCGTCGTTCCGGAATCGAGCAACACGGACTGGCCTTCTTCCACCAGGCGGACCGCGGCATGGGCAATCTGCGTCTTCTCCCTGCGGTGGAGCTGCTCTTTCTCGCGCAGCGTCGGATCGAGCAGCGCGCCAGCTTGCACCGGCAGAGCTCCGCCGTGAGTACGCTGGATGACCCCCTGGCGATCGAGAAACTCCAGATCTTTGCGGATCGTGATCTGCGAAATACGGAAATGCCGGGCCAGATCCTTGACCAGCACGCGTCCATCGCGGTGCAGGACCCCAAGGATTTCACGGCGGCGTTCTTCGTTGAGCAGACCGTTCGAAGGCATGATGTTTCGATTTATTTCGAATAGTAACTTTCGTTGATGGTTGGCGGAATTGTCAAGGGCTATTCGAACTTCTATTTGAACCTCTGTCTGAACTTTTGTCTGAACTATGGAACCGCGCGAATAGCGCTTCCGCATTGCGGTGATACACCTTTTCCAGTACGTAATCGGGCAGGCCCAAGCCGTAAATCATCCACCGCCCTTGCGCCGGATATTGCGCGTAAGGAAAGTATTCATCTTCGGTCTCGAGCCAGCGGAAATAGTTCTGATACATCGTTTCTCCGGCGCCTTCATCAGTACCGAACATGATGCGGTCGGAATACTTCATGAAAATTTCTCTGGTCCGTCGCGGCTGGCGTCCGAGTTCTCCTTCGCGCGCGCCGGTTTCAATCATGACGTTTGGAAATTTCTGCAGCGTTTGGTCGACGAAATCCAGGTTCTCTGGCCAGCTGCCAAAATGCAAAGCGACGAAGGTCGTATGCGGATGTTTGGCGAACATTCGATCGCGCTGCGCTAACAATTCTTGAAGGGAGGGGAACTGCGGGCCGTAGAAGCTCCAATCCGGGTGCTCGATAAGCTCCTCGTAACGCTCGTTGCGAGCGTCGATAGGATGAAAAAATGCCTCGGGATCGGCCACGTGAATAAACACGGGGATGCCAAGCCGGCCGCATTCTTCCCATGTCGGGTCGAGGCGCGGGTCGTCGATCGTGATCAGCTTGCCAGTCGAATCGCGGACGCCGAGGCCGAGTTCTTTCAAAAGTTTCAGTCCGCGCGCGCCGCGGGCCACGGAATCGTCGATCTGCCGCACCATGAGCTGGCTGAAATGCGGATCGTTGATCTTGGACCAGTCAAACTGCGTGAAGACTATAAAGCGTCCGGGATAGGGCTTGACCATGTCGTCGATGATGGTCTGCAGTTTGTCGCCCCACATGCCGGTGAGGATGACGATGGTCCTTATGTTGAGGCGGTCCATGCGCGCGACCATTTCTTTGGGATCGACTCGGTCCCCAATGCCGACGGCATCGTTAGTGTGGGTGTGCACGTCGATCACGGGAAATTTCGCGCGACGGATTTCGTGCGCTGCGGCATGAAGCGCGGGCTCGGGCTGAAAGTCCTTGAGCAGGATGGTCTTCTTGCTGTCGGCATCGGTGGCGGGTTTATAGCCGATGCCGGTTTGTTGGGCAGAACCCTCTGATCCAGAGACGAAAGCCAGGAGTAGAGCCGTCGTTACGATCGCCTTGATCATGTCGGACCTGCGTCCGGAAACTTTCATCAGAAATAGAACTTCAGCGCGAGCTGTATCTCGCGCGGGTCACGGGCTGCCTGGGGCTGTCCGAGGCTGCTCGATCCGAGTTCCAACGACGTCGGCTCTACGCTGATCGCGCCAAATTGCTGAAACAAGTAATTCACATGGTTCAGTATGTTGAAGAATTCCGCCCGGAATTCAAAGTGCATCTGCTCGTGAACCGGAAATTGCTTGACCAGCGATGTGTCCCAGGTCTTGTACCCCGGGCCCAAAACGATGTTGCGCCCGGCATTTCCAAACGTTCCCGGCTGGATCTCGGAATCATCAAAGGCGCAGGTATTAAACAGCGTGCCGGCAACGCAGGGATGGGCATTTGGGTTTTGGACAACGTCGGGGCGCGCACAGTTGTAGACAACCGTGCCCCCGCAATCAGAGCCGCCGGGGTTATTTTGATCGCTTACGGTGTACCAATTGCCCGTGGCGGCGGAGAATATGCCCGCCAGTTGCCAGTTTCCGATGAACTGGTTCAGAACACCGGAAGCGCTTTTGCCGAGGAGTTTCCCGCGACCAAAAGGCAGATCATACATATAGCTCAAAACAAAGCGGTGGCGAATGTCGAAGTCGGAGTTGGCATACTCGAGATTGGGGTTCGTCTGATCGCGGAAATCTCCGTTGTTCGCCGAGCCCAGGCTGGCGCTGGAAGCATCGTCGAGGGAGTGGGAGTAAGTGTAAGCGGCCTCGAACTGCAATCCGTGGCGGAAGCGCTTTTCCAGACGGGTTTGCAGTGAGTTGTAGTTGGATCGAGTGTTGGAGCGCAGTGTGTCAATCGAGGTATTCAGCGCAGGATTGCAGTACGCGCCTGGATTGTCGACTGGCAGAGTCAAACTGCAAGGACCACCCGCGCCGCCGGGCCAATTATTGTTGTTCGCGGGGCGGCGTGCAGCCATGGCATCCGTTTGAAAATTGGGATCAAGGACGGCCTGGTTCCCGTTGTAGAACCCATAGAGTTTCGATCCGCGCGAGCCGCCATAAGTGACTTCGAGAACAGTCTGGGCGGGAAGCTGGTACTCGAGCCCAAGGTGCCACTGCTCGGTGTAGGGAGTGGTCAGGTGCGGGTCTATCGAATAAAGGGTCGGCGTATTGGGATCCTGCAATGCGCTTACAAAGGTTTCGCCGAGCACGTTGTATTGACTAAAATTCGCATTGCTATTGTTAATCGCGCAGCTTGCCGTTGGCGCGCCACAAGGCGTGCTAAAGGACTGCGAGGCAAAGAACGGGGGATTGAATCCCGGACTGGGGTTGGAGAAGGGGCCGCTTTCCTGGGCTCCGTAAAAGATGCCGTAGCCGCTGCGCAGCACCAGCTTGTCGGTCAACTGGTAGGAAAGACCAATGCGTGGCGCGACATTATGAAAGTCCGGACTGATGAGCCCGGGTGAGCCTGTGCGCAAAACGGGAAGCTCTGTGCCAAGAGTAGTGGTCATCGGCGTTTCTTGCCCCTTGGGAACGATGATGGACTGAGTGGCAAAATCGAAGGTCCCCTGCTTGTTATCGGCTTCCTTTACTGTGCTGAAGAACTCGTAACGCAGGCCGAGGTTCAGAGTCAGTCGAGGTGTAACTTTGAAGTCATCCAGGGCGTAGCCGGCATAGATCTGGCGGTGATAGATCACATTGTTAATGCCCGTGATGAAGCCGCCGCTATCGGGAATGCCCAGCAGGAACGTAGCAAAAGCATCGCCTCCTGTTGCCAGTGCGCCGGGATTGTCGGTGAAATCATTGCCGAAGGTCAAATAGCCACGGGCAGCGGCTGGCTCGAGAAGCGTGAACTCTTCAAAACGCAATTCACCCCCGAACTTGACGGCATGGCGCCCGCGCGCCCAGCTCAGGTTGTCTCCGAGCACATAACTGTATTGCTTTTCTATGGCAGGCAGGTATGTGGCGCTCCCGATGGCCTGATCGCCATTGGTGAAAGTAAGCGAGGGCAGGCCACCGATGTTGGAACCGGCCGTAAAAGGAACTCCCTGGAAACCGTATGTCGCTGAGAGATTTTCGTTGCTGTTGATGCTGAAGCGATGAGAGTGCAGAGTGTTGAAGCCAAAGCGCAGCTCGTTGATCAGATTGGGACGGAAGCTGTGGATCTCACTGGCCGCCAAGCCGCGGGAATTATTCTGGCTGTAGCCGTCCGCAAAGCCACCGCCGTCGAGCACGGTCTGGAATGGCGAGGGCAGAAAGTTACTGGAGTTGCCAAAACTGAAGCGCGCAAAGAAATTGTCGTTTTGGCTGAACGTCTGGTCTACGCGAATATCGAACCTGTCGCTGGTCTCGCTCTGCTCGGGATCGGATTGAAAGTAGGGTACACCGTTAATCGTGACATTTGGTGGTGGGAGGCTGCCGGGGACGAGGTTGAGAAGGTTAGTGGCGACAGTATCCATGAGATTCGTTGGAATGATATTGGTTGGCCCGTTGGCCGGATTACCGCCGACGTAGCCGCCGATCGGAACGCCGCAGTTGATTCCTGCCTGCCGGGCATCGAAGATCTCGCCATAGTAAGTCGCATTGCCGGCGCAATCCAGAACTCCCGGCACCGGCCCCGTGTTGCCCGTGTAATTATTCGTCAAGAGCTCCGAAAAGTCCCCGCCAGCCTCCTTCGTAGAAGGAACTTGCGCCAACTGCGGGAGCGCGTGGCGAAGGCGGTAGCCCTCATAGTCTCCGAAAAAGAACGTCTTGTTCTTCACGATAGGTCCGCCAAAGGTGAAGCCAAACTGGTTTTGCTTGTAGGGCTGCTGGCTAGTATCGAACCTGTTCAGCGCGTCAAATTTCTCGTTTCGCACGAATTCGAAAAGATCGCCGTGAAATTGATTGGTGCCGGATTTAATGACGGCGTTCATGATGGCGCCATTGCCGCGTCCGAATTCGGCGCTGTAGGCATTCGTCTCCACCTTGAATTCGGCGATGGCATCCACCGAAGGCTGCACTACATAGGAGGCCCCGTTGAGCACGTCGCCAAGGTTGGCGTTGTTGTCAATGCCATCGAGCAGGAAGTTGTTTTGCAGGGCACGTGCGCCGTTGGAGCTGAACCCGGCGCTTGTTTCCGTGCGCGAGCCCGGCTCCGCCGGAGATACGCCCGCGCCCAGCAGGGCAAGCTGGGCGTAGTTACGGCCGTTCAGCGGAAGTGCGTTAATGCGGCGCTGGTCCACCAGTTGGCCAATTTCCGAGGTTTCGGTTTCGAGTTGCCCTCGCCGGTGACCGTGACGATTTCCGTTGCCATTCCAGGCTCAAGCTTCAGGTCCACGCCGACGCGGTCCTGGATGTTCACTTGAACCGGGCCGGCAACCGCTTTCTTGAATCCCTGCTTCTCGACGGTGACAGTGTATCGCCCGATCCTGAGCGGACTGGCGACATACTCTCCCGCACCATTGGTGGAGAGAGTCAGCTGAATGCCGCGATCCGCGTCGGTCACGGTGACCTTGGCGCCCGTCACCACCGCACCGCTGGGGTCGCGCACCAGGCCTACAATGGCTCCAGCATCTTTTTGCGCCCATAGCGGCGGGGCCAGCAACAGGAATATTGAAAAAAACAGGGCCGAGAGAGTTTGCAGGCAACGGAAAGAGAATGGCATGACGACGCTCCTGGACGCGAATCCCGAATGTTCGCAAGCGGCTTGGTTGGGCCCGGCGAAAGTTCGGGAGTCGGGACGATAAGCTTTCGGTGTAATATTACGAACAATTACTTTTACTTTCGTTTTATAGCTTTTGTCAACTGCAATATTTTGCCGGAGCTCGGAACAGCAGCTCGGAACAACCAAGAGAGAGGCTACCCATGATCACCCGAAGAAACAGGATTGCGCTGCTTTGCATCACTCTCGATCTTGCACTCCTGCTGATGGCTTGCTCGAAGCTGCCGAAGTCGCCTCTGAAGACCGCAACCGCCCAGCCGGAACCCACCCAGCCTTCCAACATCAACGTGGACGTGACCGGGGGCGGGCCCGTGCTGCTGACGACGAGCGCCGCCGAGTTTCAGGTCACGCCGGATGGTTATGTGCAGGCATCTTTGTTGAAAAACGGGAAGAAGCTTTCGCTGGACGAGCCCAAGATTGGCGCTCCTGCCGACAGCGATTTTGTGCGGGTGGGGGGAAAGGATGTGCATTTCACGCTCGATTTCCAGCAGGCCGAGGTGCATGAAGCGATTGGGAAGATGGGAGTCGGGAAGCGGGTGGAAATTCCGGCGCGTCCGCTCGGGCCATCGGGAACGGATTTGCAGCGCGTGCTGGCGCTCGAAGTCTATGACAAGTTCCCAAACATTTTGCTGAGCACGGTGGAATACAAAAACACAGGCGCGAGCGAAGTTGTCATCGAGAAAAGCGTGAATCAGCGCCGCCGGTTGAATGCGCGGTTGAGCGACGCGAAGGCGCATCCGTGGGAGATGTGGTCATTTCATGGCGCCAGCTACGATTGGGGAAAAGATGATGTAGTGAAGCTGACGCCGGCTTTTTCTCAGCCCAACGTCATCGGAGAAATGGTCAAAGGTGGCTATGGCGGCGGAATCCCGGTGGTAGCCTTCTGGACGCGCCAGATGGGCGAGGCGCTCGGGCACGTGGAGACGATCCCGATTTCCGCGGCGATCCCGGCAAAAGTCGCAGCCGATGGACGGGTGAACACCGAAGTCGACTTCGCCGCCAACCTCACGTTGAAGCCAGGCGAAACATACTCTACTCCGCGCAGTTTTGTTTCGGTCTATGCGGGCGACTTCTATGAGCCGCTGCGGATCTGGTCAAGCGTGCTGCAGAAAGAAGGCTGGGAACTGCCGAAGCCGTCGAGCGAAGCCTACAACGTGAGTTGGTGCGGCTGGGGATATCAGGCCGACGTAACTCCGGCGCAGATGCTGGGCACAATTCCGAAGCTGAAGGAGATGGGTATCAAGTGGGTGACGCTCGACGATCGCTGGTTCGACGTCTATGGCGACTGGAATCCGCGCCCGGATACTTTTCCCGGAGATTCCATCAAGAAGATGACGGACGACTTCCACAGGGAAGGCATGCTGGCGCAGTTATGGTGGCTGCCGCTCGGAGTCGAAGATGGCGAGGGAAAATACGAATCGCACAAATACGCGGTCTCGAAAGTTGTGCAGGAGCATCCGGAATGGCTGATCCTTGACAAGAACGGCAAACATGCACGTATGACGCGCGGCTTGGCGGCGCTATGTCCGGCGGTCCCGGAAGTTCGCGCGTATCACAAGCAGCTGACAGAGAAATTCATTCGCGACTGGGGATTCGACGGCAGCAAGCTCGACAATATCTACAGCGTTCCGGCCTGCTATAACCCGGCGCACCATCACAAGTCGCCGCAGGATTCCGTGAATGCGATGGGGGATGTCTACAAGGAGATTTTTCAGACGACGCGTGCGTTGAAGCCGCAGAGCGTGACGCAGGCCTGCCCGTGCGGAACGCCGCCCTCCCTGGCATGGCTGCCTTTCATAGACCAGGCGGTGACCGCCGACCCGGTGGGAGCGGTGCAGGTGCGGCGACGGATCAAGATGTATAAGGCATTGCTCGGGCCCGAAGCGGCGGTCTACGGCGACCACGTCGAACTTTCTGCGATGACAAAAGTGGGCAACGACTGGAAAGAACACGGCGACGATTTCGCCTCTACGATTGGAGCCGGAGGCGTGGTAGGGACAAAGTTCGTCTGGCCCGATCCCGGACCAAAATTCAAGGACGTCAATCTGACCGCCGCGAAAGAAGAGCACTGGAAGAAATGGATCGGCTTGTACAACGAAAAGATGCTATCGAAGGGAGAGTTCAGGGACCTTTACGTGACCGGCTACGACGCGCCCGAGGGATATGCAATCGCTAAGGACGGCAAAATGTATTACGCGTTCTTCACCTCCGCCAACTGGAAAGGCGAAGTCGAATTGCGCGGATTGAAGCCCGGGAAGTATCGAGTGAGCGACTACGGCGAGGGAAAAGACCTTGGCTTGGTAGACGCGGCAGCCAATGGCGTGGCGAAACTGGCGGCGGAGTTCAAGGATCATCTGCTGCTCGAGGTCAGTCCACAGCTGTGAGCACTTGGTCACGGATATGCGATCAATCTCGTGAAGGGTAGCTCTACCGCGATACAACAATCCCGGCCGCGTGAGGGTGTCGGCCTTTGTTGCACGTTCCCGTAGCTCAGGAATTTTTGGAGCACAAAGCGGAGCACAATAACTGCCGAATGAGAGGCACTGAGCCCGGTTGCGACAGGTTCCAGTCGAGCGCTAAATCCTTAGTCAACAATCTGCTAACTTCAGAACGTGATGGCAGTCACAGACACTATCGCATCGCCTGCATAAAGTTTGTGTTGGCTCTCCGAAGAGCAGTTCCTACCAACGAAATCCGTATGCGAGATTTCGGGGAGGCCTATACCCTGATATGAGTTTCCCACGCGAGGGCCAGGCATCCCTGTGGGTACGAGATGAGAAGGTTTCAATCATTCCGCATGCCCGAATGTTTGTGGTGTCGGTGGTAGGCGTTTCTCTTCTTTTGTCAGAGCTCGCTGGAAATCCAAAATTTGCACAAGCTCAGGCCGCAACGCCCGCCAAAGGATTCCGCCCGCCAGCTACGCTTCCGCTGACGAGCTTTTATGACACGCCACATCTGCTGCCGCCGGGCAAACCTGGAGAACTCATACGCTCGGAACCGATCGACCAATATAATCTTCCACTTGAATTGTCGGCGTTGCGTATTCTTTATCACTCGGGTACCGCGAATGGGGAAGACGTGGCCGTCTCGGCAGTGGTGATGGTTCCGGATGGCAAGCCTCCGGCAGGCGGATGGCCGGTGATCGCGTGGGCGCACGAGTTCAGGGGAGCGGCGCGACAGTGCGCTCCTTCACTGATGAAAAATCTCGGGGCTGGGCCAATCCTCGCGATGTATGCCAATCTCGGCTATGCGGTGGTTGCGACTGACTATTCCGGGTTGGGGGCCGATTCCGGCAAGCCGGTGCTGGATATGCAGTCGAACGCATTGGATGTCATGTATTCGGTTTGGGCGGCGCGCGCCGCTGTGCCACAGATCGGGCCTAAATGGATCGCGGTGGGACCTTTCCTAGGAGGTCTGGCCGCCGTGGCAGTGGCGGAAAGCGACGTGCACGATCCCAACTATCTGGGCAGCGTCGTCACTTCGGGTCTGGCGGATGCGCAGCAGGCCTACCAGCACTTCGTGCAGGAGCCTTCTTCTTCCAATCGCATGCTGCTAGTCCTGACATCCACGGTCAAAGTGCTTTATCCGGAGTTTCAAGTGAGCGACATGCTGAAAGACTCAGCCCTTCCTGCGTACCAGCATGTAGCGCAGACCTGTGGAGGGGAAGCAGAGCCGGAGTTCACAAACGGGATGCTCAAACTGGCTTGGGAGAACAATCGGTTCGTGAAGGAATTTTTCAGCAGGAACACTCCCGGTCAAAAGCCGGCCCACGGTCCGCTCCTGGTGATCAGCGGCGAGGCAGACCCTGTCATACCGGGGGAAATGTCGGCAAAAACCGTGGCCCGCATGTGCAAGCAAGGGGACCGAATCCTTTTCTTGAAGTATCCGAATCTCGATGCCAGCGGCGTGATGGGAGCTTCGGTCGCAGACCAACTCAGCTGGATCAAGGCGCGGTTTGCGGGCGATGTGGCCCCCGGCAATTGTCGTTGATTAACTACCACTTGCGGTCAGAGTCAGGCGCGTCATTGGCCTGTCTGAACTTATTGCGTTTGCGATACATAATGAAAATCATGCCCACCGACATGAACGTCGGAGGAACGATAAGAATCAGAATCCCGCTACGCAAGGCCTGAATCATTCGAGCGCCGGCGGAGGCGGCCTGCGTATAGCAGAGTGCGCAACTCTGGCAAAAGGCCGGAAGAGGGGCGGCGAGCATGGCCAGTGCAACCAGCGCAATAGCAACACACAGGAACGGCCTCTCGACCCTCATCTTTCCTCTTAAAGTCCCTCTTAACATCTCGCCTCTCAACTCGCGCCTTACCCTTTATGAGTCATTTTGAAAATGGCGCGCCGGTAACCATCCGGTAGCTGTCGGTCCACCCATATTGCAACGTCAGCAGGACAAAAATCGTAAAGACGGCGACAAATAGCAGAAAGCCCCGCTTTTCCGCCCCAAGATGCATGAAGAACATAGCTGCCAGCCCCGCCTCGACGACGGCGACCACCAGCATGCGCATGAACATTTGCGGGGCGTCAATGTTCTGATAGGCAATAACGAATTGCAAGCCTGCCAAAGCCAACAAGCAGGCATAGATGGCCAGATCCTTCCCGATTCCGTTACTCTTGTGCTCTTCCGCTGTTGTCATAGAATTCTGCTCCCAAGCTTCTTTGATCTAGTGGGCGAGGTTCAACAGGTAGACCAACGGTACGACGAACATCCAAACCAGATCCACGAAGTGCCAGTAAAGGCCCAAAACCTCGATGTCATCCGCATTGTAGCGGCCGCCTTTGTAGCGCACACCCACAGCGATTAGAGCGATTACGCCACAGGTAACATGCGTGAGGTGCAAGCCGGTGATGCTGAAAAACGACGCCCCGAACAGTCCCGTTCCCCACGGATTCTTAAAGAGGGTCATGCCTTCGCCAATGAGCCCAATCCATTCGCGAATGTGGAGCAGGGCGAAAACAATACCCAGAGCCGCGGTAATCATGATCCAGCGGAAGGCTCCGGCCTTGTCTCCGGCCCGCGCTGAGCGCAGTCCAAACAACATGGTCAAGCTGCTGGTGAGCAGAATGAATGTCATCAGCGCGACGTTGGTGATGCTGTGGAACGGTCTCGGCCAGTTGGCAGTCCCATTGCGCAGAAATCCATAGGCTATCAGGCACGCGGCAAAAGTCATGGTGTCCGCGATAATGAACAGCCACATCGCCAGTTTTTTTGTAGGAAAAGAAAATGCCGGTCCTACCGTCAGGCCTGTCGAGTGTCCTTCCATGGTCAAATCCGTTTGGCTCACGGCGCCTCCCAATGGTCAAGTTAGTTAAAGTTTCATCCACAGCAGTAAAAGCAGGTACAGCCAAAGAATGCCCATGAAATGCCAGTAACGCGCGGTCGCAACCAGCTGGCTCCGCAGTAGGGCCGACTTACTCAGCTTGCGAATGACATAGATCAGTCCACCCAACCCGCCCAGCACGTGTAGCGCATGTGTAGCCGTCATCAAATAGAAAAAAGAACTGCTTGGATTCGTGGCCAGATAGAGCCCCTCGGCTCTCAGTTGCGACCACGCGACATACTGACCGCCCACAAAAAGCAGCCCGAGAAATAAGGTTATGTACAGCCAGCGTGCCGGGCTCCCACCCTGACTTTTCAGGCCGCCCATGAGAGCGGCGACGCGGCGACGCGAGACTTCCAGGGTAACGCTGCTGGCGAGAAGTAGAAGTGTGTTGAAGTAGAGGATCGACGGCAAAGTAAAGGTCTGCCAATCGAGCGATGAACCTTTTCGAACAATCAGCGCGCTTGTGAACGCGGCAAACATCATCGTGATGGCGAAAAGCACAACATAGATGGCGGTCGAAGACGGTGGCGGCGAGTGGTCCAGCGCCACACGCAGGTCACCATCCGCCGGAACCAAGTTTCTCCAACCGCCGTTTCCCGAGCGCCCTTGATCGAGCAAACTTTGCGGATCGATTTGCGGCGGTTGATGTATTGTAGTTGCCATAACGAATAAAACTCCCTCAGATGCCGGTATTCTTTTGCGAGTTATCTTTGCGAGTTACTTCTCATCGTGCTCCTTCTTAACTTGCTCCGGCGAAGTCTGCATCACATAGTCACCGACCGAACTCTGCACTCCGTATTGATAGGGATCGTGGTAAACCACCGGAAGCTTACCGCCAAAATTATCCCAAGGCGGTGGCGTAGGCGTGCTCCATTCCAGCGACGTAGCCTCCCACGGGTTATCGGGCGCGGGCTTGCCCCAGAAACGACTGTGAATCAGGTTGTAGAGAAAAATCAACTGGGCAGCACCTGTGATGAGGGCGGCGACTGTGATGAAGCGGTGCACCCGGATCAACGGCTGCAGGAAATCATCCACGAACGTCGAGTAGCGGCGCACATTCCCCGCCATGCCCAGGTAATGGAATGGCATAAAGATGCAATACGCGCCCACAAAGCTAAGCCAGAAGTGAATTTTCCCCAAAGTTTCGTCCATCATTCGTCCGGCCATCTTGGGAAACCAGAAGTAAGTTCCACCGAAGATGCCGAACATGGCCGCGACGCCCATCACCAGGTGGAAATGTCCCACCACGAAGTAAGTCGCATGGAGCATGATGTCGATCGAGGGCTGAGCCAGGAAGAATCCGCTGACGCCCCCACTGACGAACATTGAAATAAAGCCCAAGGCAAACAGAGAAGCCGAGTTGATGCGCAGCTTAGAACCATACAGACTAAAGGTCCAGATCAGCACCACGATGGTGGACGGGATGGTTATGACCAGGGTGGGGAAAGAAAATGCCAGCGAGGAGAACGGATTCATCCCGCTCACAAACATGTGATGCCCATAGACCATGTAGCTAAGCACGGCAAGCGCTCCCATGGAATAGATGAGCACCCTGTGGCTAAGCATCGGCTTACGCATATTGGTGATCAGGATATGGGAAACGATGCCGATACCGGGCACGATCGCGATGTAGACTTCGGGATGTCCGAAGAACCAGAACAGGTGCTGCCATAGAAGAGTGGATCCTCCAGAGTGCGGCAGCAGTTGGTCATTCATCACCAGGTTCGATGCGACAAAGAAGCTGGTACCGGCCACGTGATCCAGAATGACGAGGATACATGCCGGCATTAACACGGCAAAAGCTGTCAGCCCCATGCACGAGGTAATGAACCAGGCCCAGGCGCTGAGTGGCAGGCGCATGAGGCTCATCCCTTTGGCGCGGAGGTCGAGCGTGGTGGGGATAAAGTTCAATGAGCCCAACAGTTGGCCAACACAAAACAGCGCAATGGAAGCTGCCCAAAGGATCACACCCAGACCTTGGCCAGGGCCGCCAACCGGACCCACCGCATTGAGCGGAGCGTATTGGGTCCAGCCACCCAGGGTCGGTCCATCGCCCGTGAAGAATGACGCCATCAGAACCACGAAGCCTGTGAAGGTAACCCAGAACGACATCATGTTGAACCGCGGGAAAGGCATGTCCTCGGCGCCGACCTGGATCGGCAGAAAGAAATTACCGAAGGCCGCGAAAGGCGCGGTCGTGAGCACAAAAAAGACCATGATCGTGCCATGCATGGTCATCAATTGCAGGTAGAACTCTGGCGTCATCACCCCGCCAGGAGCACCATTCTTCGTAAGCAATTGCAGGCCGGGGATCGCGGCGCTGGTCCACGCAAGGTGGATCCGCATGAACCAGGAAAGCGCCATTCCAACCAGAGCGGCGACCAGAGCCAGCGCGTAGTACTGCTTGCCGATCACCTTGTGGTCCAGACTGAAGACGTACTTCCGAATGAAACTTGTCGGAGGCCCGTGATGCGCCGCGTGCGCTAGCATGTCGTGCATATCCTCACCTCAAAAGAGATGTCTCCGTCCATCCGCGCGTTGAGCGTGGACGGGAAGAGACTACTGCATTGCCTGTTCCTTTTTCAGCCAATCATCGAAGTCTGCCTGGGACATTACCTCGAGGTATGCCTTCATGTTGTAATGTCCCAGGCCACAAAGCTGGGTACAGACGATTTCGTACTTGCCGACCTTGGTTGCCGTGAAGTGTAGAGAGACATCCAACCCGGGAACAAAATCCTGTTGCACCCGCAACTCGCGCACATAAAAGGAATGTCCAACATCCTTGGAATGCATGAGGAGATGGACTTCCTTGTTCACGGGGATAGCCATCTCGGCGGTCACGATGTCGTCCCGGGAATCAACGTCGTGCTCGGGGTCGAGACCATAGTAGTTCTGCGATCCCTCATTAATAAGCTCGGGGTGAATGGGGCCGAACTTCCCATCAGGACCGGGATAGCGGAAATAGAAAGCGAACTGTCCGGCTTGGACCTGGATCGGCATGGCGCCCGCCGATGGCGGGGTGAGATATACGTTGGCCCATGCCTTCACTCCGAAGATTCCGAGGGCCATGACCTCTACGCCTACAACGAGCAAGGCAGCAATCACCAAGCCCTTGGCGCCGCCGGGAAAAGACTTAATCTTTGCATCCGGGCCACGATTGGAGTACTTCCAGATGAAAATCGCCAAAATGAACTGTGCGGCGAGAAAGGAGATGCCAGCCTCCGCCATGGTTTCTGTCATCTGCTCATCGATCAGAGCTCCATGAGTCGAGATGTCCTCGGGCGCCACCCAGGTGTGTCGCAGGATGGGAATCGCGGAAAGGATCGCGATTACGATGATGGTGACTGCAAAGAATTTCGCCATGATGTCCTCGTCTTGACCGGTTTCAGCTCCTCTTCATGAGTCCGTTTCAGGGATGATTGCTCGCTTTCCCCACGAAGGACCTAACGATAAACGCCTCGAAACTGATGCGCTATGCCACCCCTCATGACGATCCGCCAAAGGACTTGATCGCGCTCGTCTCGTCCTTTTGAATATCGAAAACGGCGGACAGCCGGGTCATCTCGAGCAGATCATGTACTCGCTGGTTCAGATTGGTGAGTTTCAATTGCCCACCCTGGTTCCGAATCGTGGTGTGAGCCTTGACCAACTCCCCGATTCCAGAACTGTCGACGTACTGAACTTCGCCCAGGTTCAGCACGATCGCCTTGGCGCCTTTTTCCGCCAGATCTCGAACAATCTCGCGGAGAATGACATTTCCCTCGCCCAGCGTAATTCTTCCGCTGATGTCAACCACGGTCACTCCGCCCACCTGGCGGGCGGTGGTTTGCATCTTGACCGGGCTCCGCCCTTCCATTCCGATTCCCAGCCGGTCAAGGACGGCGCACGCGGAACTCGCAAGTTCCTTTGACTCGATCCGAACCACGATCAGCGAACGCCCTTCTTTGAGTACTTCCCGGAAGAAGGCCACGTCCTCGGAGGACTTCTCAGCCGCTGTCGGGTGCGGCGCATCCTTCTCGTGGGTTGCCGCCGATCCGACGGCGGAGCCCGCACCCGCGCCTGCGCCCGCGCCCGTGAGCAGCGCGGCGGCGCCGATCCCTAGCGCGAATACCGTCCCGATCCCGGGAAGAAGCAGCGTTGCAGCGACCACCCCGGTTGTCAACCCGGCGGCTCCCCCCACGAAGCCTCCCACAAATGTGCCAAGCTCCTTCGCAATGGTTTTGGCTTCGTTTTCCGAGCGAGTTAAGAAAACGATGGATTCTTCCGGCACACCCCGCCCCAGCAACTCCTTGACCGCTCCCTCCGCATGATCACGCGAAGTAAATACTCCGATTGCAGTTTCCATAATGCCCTCCCTGTTTCCAGCCCGGATTTGGCGCTCAAGCTCGTCTACCATTAACCCGCTGCACGCTAAGCGGGGCGCGCCATCTGCGCTGGCCAATCTTTCCGGCGCAGAACTCTGTGCCGAGCGTGAAGCTTTGTCAAGTCGATAGCTACCGGCGGAGTGCGGGTTTCTTCCTGCCCTCATCGCCGTCGTTCCCTCTAGGCATGCACTCGGCGGAGAAATTCATCTCCGCCGCCGTTCTGTCAGTATGCCGTCGCCTTGAAGGTGAAGTTGACGTCCTTGGTTTCGTTGCCGGTGATAGCGACGTCGGCAGTCTGCGTGCCGTACTTTTCATGCCAGGCGGTGATGGTGTACTTGCCGGGAGGCAGGTTCGGCAGCTTGAAGTCGCCTCCACCCGTGCTTACGTCGTAGTGCGAGGTCTTGAGCACCACGAACCAGCCGTGCATCCACGGATGGATGTTGCACTTCACCTCGATGAATTCGGGCTTGTCGTATTTCTCCTTGATTGGCGCCGTGCCGGGCGGCTGGGATTTGTTCCACTCCGTGTTCACTTTGGGCAGCGGGTGAATGTTGTGGGAAGTTTGGTCGTCGTTGACGATATCGAATTCCTGGTTGACGTGCATGGGCAAAACGTGCGGAATATACTGGCATCCTTTCTGCGTGTAGGTGACGGCCTGCGCCGGAACCTGACCATCATCGGGAACTCCGGAGGAAACGTACACCACCACGTTATCCAACGCGTTGTTGGCCCCGGTCACAACCGTTTCAGTCACTATGGGTGTGGCATGCTCCTTGGCGCAGCTGGGTTCTTTGGACATATCGATGGGTTTTTGGTGGGCGGGCGTGCCCGTGTAGGTTACCTTGCCGCTAACCGTTCCAGCGAACATTAGGGACGGGCACATCAGGGACGAACATACAAGCACCGTCAAAAGAGCTAGCAGCATTTGCTTCGTGCGCATTCGACTACTCCCTCCTGGGGCTTGATATTCAATTATTGGCCACCACCGGGCGACTTGTTATCGGCCGGGGCGGCAGCTGGCGCCGGGTTCTTATCCACGTACGGGGGAATCACTCCGTGCGCAGCCATTAGAACTTCGTTCTCCTTGCCGTGACGGTTGACCTGCAACGTACGCAGGAAGTGGACGAGATCCCAGGCATCATTCGGCTGGATCACGTCCGCGAAGGAAGGCATGGGCGTGCCGTCCACACCAGTCATGAAGATCTTGTAGATATCCTGGTTGGTGTTGCCGCACTTGAAGCGGGAGTCGTTCCCGCCCGCGGCGAAGTTATAGGGGCGAATCGGATTGTCCTTGCTGTCAGTAAGAGTCGAGGCGGACGGACCGTCGCCCTGCCCGGCCGGGCCGTGACACTTCCAGCATTCGAGCTTGGTGAAGAGCGCTTTGCCGTGGGAAATGCTCTCGAGGGTGACCGGGGGCTCGGCGGGAATCTTGATCGGGTCGCCCGCTTTTTCCTTTTCCCAGCGGGGCGAGAAGATCTTGATATAAGCCACCAAGTCGGCACGTTCTTGCTTGGTGAAGACATTCCAGATCGGCATGTTGGAGTTGACGAAGCCGCGCCCGATGGCGTTGTAGATATCTTCATCGGTGGGCAGGGTGCCGGTCGGAGTGGAGCGGCACTTGAAAGTGGCGATGGTGAAGTCTCGCGGCTTGGGATCGAGCCAAATGGCGTTCTCACCATTGGCATCTCCGTAGTTGCCGTGACAACCGGCGCAATAGCGGCGGTAGTCGTCCTTCGCGTCGGCGGCATGGCCGGTGATATTGCCGATGTGGCTCTCCATGGGCTTGACCACGAGCGGACGCAGCGGCCCTACCTCGGGCGCCTCCTGGGCGAAGGCCCGAGCGGTGAGCCCGGCCGCGAAGACCAGCCCTACAATCGCAGAACCAAGAATCGCAGAACCAGGGATCGTGGCGAAAAGAATCGCGCGGATACAACGCATTGGCTTCAAGCTGTTCATAGTCGGCACCCTTCAACTGAAGTCAGCGCCGGCGAAACAAGTTCGCCAGCGGATTCATCCTCATCAGAAATCAAAGTCAAATCCGAACAGTAATTCGCTGGTGTTTACGTTGGTGGGATTGCCCGCCGAGTTAGGCGGCCCCGTAAGGTCCTGGTGGAACAGGTTGAATTCGCCGAAATAGGCAAAGCCGGCCCGGCTGTTCATAAACGGGTTGTAGCGGTAGCCGATCGAATAGTTGTTGGTGTTTCCCAAGTTGGACGGGGAAGGAGCTGGGAGACCTGTGGTCGGGGAAATGTACCCCGACCCGTTGGCTTGCTGCGACATTCGTTCCGCCTCATAGACGGCCTTGAAGATCAGCTGTGGACTAACTACGTAGCGAGCCTCGAAGGTGTAGCCATTCCAAGTGGGCGCCTGCGATCCTACTGGGAGAGTTGTTCCCGGGGTATTGTTGAAAGGGCAACCGGTGGAAGTCGTGCAGGTTGCAGTTCCGTTGCCATCCGAAGCTATTGCGTTGCCATAACCCTGCCCGAACCATGCGTTATCCGACCCGTGCTGGGTCACAACGTTGATGTCAAAATGGGGACCCAAGTAGAATTGTCCGTAAAAGCCCACACGACTGAAGCTCTTGTTGCCAATTCCCGAACCAGGGATGGGCACCCCACCGGAAGTCAGATAGTAGGTTGCCGCCTGTCCTACAAAGGCGTAGGCTCCGAGACGCTCCGTCCCCAACTTGCCCGCATCAAAGGCTTGGTCGAAGGTAAAGAATCCGCTATAGGAGTTGGCTCCGGTAATCAGGCCCACGCTCCCATCGTTCGAACTCAGCAGGGCTGCGGAAACACGCGTCCGATCGTCCACCGAGTGTCCCATGTACTCCACGCCGAGCTGGTTGTCCCCCATTTGCCCGAACGTGTTTCCGTCATTCGCCGGGATGAAGTGATAGGTCTGATAAATACCGCCGTTACCGGTGAGCCATAGGGTGCGCTTTTCAGAAAGCAAGTTGTTGAGCTCGAATTTCCCTAGCTTGATATTGAGCCAAGGGCTGTTCCCGATGTTATCCAGGCGCGCCATGACGCTCTCAAAATGAAACGATGCGGTTGAATCCGACGACGGCAGCACATAGAACGAGATGTTCTTCTCCAGAGTTCCGCCGGTGTGGAAGTCGAGCCCGCTCAGGTCAAAGCCGGACGACGTGATGCGTTGGGCCGTCGGACCGGTGATCGTTCCGGCGTAGGGTCCGGAGGTCGCGTAGACGTCAACCTGCTGAAGGGTGCTCACCCGGTGCCAGATCGGCGTGATGCGAAAAGTCACCGGCCAGTAACCGGGATTCTGCCAAATGGGAGAATCGCGCTCGTTCATCAACTGATAGCCATTGTCTCTGAACTTCAGCCCGAAGTTGTTCAAGGCGGGCCACGACTCGTGGCAGGCCGAGCAACGAAGCCCATACTTTCTGGCGAAGGCAGGCAGGGCGTTCGACGACTGGCTGGCGCCCAGGATCAGGAAGATTAACGCGAAAGCGGCGGCGAGGACGGACGTTACCCGCTGCGGCTTCTGACAGAGATGAGACTGCGCCCATATACGCATACTGCACTCCTCAGACAAGGTTCAAAGATTTTGCAAAAACCGAATTCCACACCACGCGCGAACAACAGCAGCCGGCCAGCGATCAAGCTTGAAGACCTTCTGACTGGCTCCTGCGTCGAGCAAGAACTGCAAAAGTTTTCCGGTTAAGTGGTCCAACCACCCCACAGGCGGTGCATAGTACTACCGATGAGCGATGAAGTGCAAGAGGTTTGTAATATTTTTTTTACAAATTGTTTACCTCGTGCCAGGAGCGTGACCGGGGGATGGCGTTCGGCGTGCACGCCTGTGGGAGTTGACAGCAAACTTCCCAGCGTATAAGACTCTTGCATCAGGGAGACCGGAGCCGGGTCGTGATCTGGGACAAGAGCTTTCGCAGTAAGGGGCTGAATAGCTGGGTCGCGTCTTATCGAGATGTCCTTGATCTCTCGCTCTATTTTCGGGTGGCCGCAGTTTTTCTTCTGCTCGCTGCGGCGGCGATCCCTTCGCAGGGCCGCGAAAAGGATGTTCTTCAGTACGGCGCGGGCCTGATCGTCAACGTTCCGCTGCCGGAACCCGAAGTCGCGCAGGTCGTGGAAGACGTGGCGCAGAACGGGATAATTCGGGGAACCAAGGAATACAACAAAGACGAGTTCATCGCGGGAGCGGTCGCGGCCAAGTCTACGCCAGTGTTTCCGGCATGGACGGAGGGAGGCAAGGTCTTCTACAAAGTGCGCCGGCAGGCGCTCGATCCGCGCAATTTCAAAGACAGCAGCGATGTTGGAACGCTGGCCGTCCGCTATGTGGTGCAGCCGCAGGGCGACGCAAATACCTTTTTGCGAATTGACGCTCTGTTTGTGGAGGATTTTCGGCACAGCGTCCACCAGTCAAACGGCTCAGTGGAAAGCGCCGAGTACAGGGACATCCAGGACCACCTGCAAGCGATTGAGCTGGTGAAAAAGGAAACCGCCGAGGCCTTACAAGCGAAACAGGAACGGTTAGCGCAGCAAAACTTCGGCTTGGGCAGTGACACGATTCTGCTGAGCACTCCGCCATCGACGGCGAACTCCAGCGAGAGTACAACGAGTGAGAGTACGAACATCCAGGCGGCTCGACCATCGGCGGCTTACGAGCAGCCTCCTGAATCGCTGGAGCAACACGTTGCGGAGCTGCGCCAGCAGCTGGAGCGACTGGTCAAGAAGCCGGGGGCTCCGCTTAAGTCCGCTCCGTTCCACACCGCGAGCACACTGAAATCGTTGGACCCTGGAGTCGAAGTTCTGATTCTGATCTCAACGCCTTACTGGTACGGGGTCGAGACGCACGACGGACAACACGGATGGATTCGGCGGGATCAGTTGGAGCAGGTGCCATGACCGGGCGGAGTTTGCGAGTCGCCACTTTGTCAATTCCCCACCGATTACTTCGAGCCATGCTGTGGGCGGCGTTACTGCTGGCCGTGTCTCTTATGGCCGCGGCGCAGAGCGGTCGGGCGCAAGCAGGTCCGCAAGCAGCGCCGTATGAGCGCGCCTACCCTCAGTCGAAAACGGCGGTGGAAAGAGCGCTGAAGGAGTTGCACCCGTCCATGAGTGGACGGCTGCCGGCGCTCGAGGGATTCGCTTTGCCTGGCGATCATCCGTTGAACCGCTACCAGCGGGCATATTACCAATCGGCCGCGCAGGTGAGGTCGACGCCGTCGGGCGGATCGGTGGTACGCGTGAGCACGAAGGTGACGGCGTGGTACACGGATTCAAATCCATCTCGCTCGGGATACCAGGTGCTGACTTCGAATGGCCGGCTCGAATCGGATCTTCTGGACCAGTTAACGGAGCGGCTGGCGAATAGGCCCGGTGCAGCGAATTCGGATGCGAGTTCCAGCCAAAGCTCCAGGGATGATTTTCCGTCGATCGCTCCGCCGCCGGCGGCTACGCGGCCGGGGACTGCGGAAGGAACCGCGGAACCGACCATTTCAGCGCCGATGCCGACGTTGCCGAATACCGGGGGCACGTTCTCGTCGTTGCCGCAGGGTTTGTCGGCCCAGCAACTGGCGGATTCGAAAAATTCGCAGAAGCCTTCCGATCAATCTCAAACCAGCTTGCAGGCCGAGGCCGCGAGCCTGGAGGAAGTGCTCAAGAACCAGGCGCATCCGAAGAATCTGGTCGCGATAAAAAAAACCGGAACTCCCGTGGTGGCGTCTCCCAGTTTGAATGGCAAGACTTTGTTTCTGGCGAGCGCGCACGATGAGTTTGAGATGTTGGATTTCAATGCGGACTGGGTGCACGTACGGATTTCCGGCTTGTCGCGGGGATGGATCTGGCGCACGAGCCTGGAAATGCCGGAGGGGATTTCGGACGTTCCACAGGCCAGGACGAATGCCACACCGGTTGCGGCCGACCTGTTTCAGGTAACGCGCGAAGAAACTGCGCAGTTCCCGGGGGATTGGGAGCCGCTGCGGGGCAAAAACGTGAAAATCATCTCTGTGCAAAAGATCCAGGAAGACGAGAAAAATAGCGGCGCGCAGGCGAAGCTGGAATTCGCCAAATCCTTGCTCGACAAGACCTACGCGGAACTGGCGGCAAAATCACAGGAACTCGCCGGAGTGGTGTTGATTTTCGATTCGGTAGATGGCGGCATGATCGCCATAACGCTGCCCACGGTTCAGCAATGGAAGGCGGGCAGGTTGACCGACGCGGCTCTTTGGCATCGGTGTTATTTTGATCCTCCCGAGACCTTCAGCGTTTCCAGTTCTGCGGGTTCCAGCCCCGCGGGCAACCGCTAACTGTCGTCGCTGGTTGCCAAGGGTTGCGTTTGATGCAAGCATCGTGAGAGCAAAGCCCCGTGTCGCTTTAGGTTTTTAGCTTGACATTTAAAGGCTGGCGCGGTACCAATCCAATCTTCTGACCTTCGCTGTTCCAATGTTTCGTGGGGAATTCATTGGGGGACGCCGGTTTGAGCTGAACCGCCGGATGCGGCGGAGGTAAACGGACGCGTGAGGGGTCCATGTTGCAAACATTCGTGGCTCGGCTGCGCGATTACGCCGAACTGACCAAGGCTCGCGTTACGACCCTGATCGTACTTACGACGTGGTGCGGCTACTTCTTTGGCGCGCACCGCTTGGGCGTTCCGTCGTGGTCGCTGGGATTGTTCCACGCCCTGTGGGGGGTGGCGCTGGTTTCGAGCGGAACGGCGGCGCTGAATGAAGTACTGGAAGCGAACGTGGATGCGCGGATGCGGCGCACGGCGCTGCGTCCCTTGCCTGCGGGAAGAATGACCACGGCCCACGCGGCTATAGTAGGACTGGCGCTGACTCTCGGTGGTTCCACTTATCTCGCTATCTATGCCAACTTACTAACTGCGTTATTAGTGTTTTTGACGGCGCTGGTATATCTGGCGGCTTACACTCCGCTGAAGCAAGTTTCTCCGGTGTGCACGTTTGTGGGCGCGTTCCCGGGAGCGATGCCGGTGGTGCTGGGTTGGACGGCGGCGCGCGGAAAACTGGAAGCCGAGACTTTGATTCTTTTTGCCATCATGTTCGTCTGGCAGTTTCCGCATTTTCTTTCGATCGCATGGCTCTATCGCGAGGACTATGCGCAAGGCGGCATTCGCATGTTGCCGGTGGTGGATTCCGATGGGAAGTCCACGGTGTGGCGGATTTTGGCCTATTCCGGAGCGTTGATTCCGGTGAGTGTTTTGCCGGTTGCCCTGGGAATGGCGGGACGCGTTTACTTAGTTGGGGCCATCCTGATGGGCGCGGCGCTGTTCCGCGTGTCCATGGGAATGGCGTATCGGCAACTGCTGCCAACGGCTGCGGCATCCAAACCGTCGGCTCGGCGTTTGTTGCGGGCCACGATCATCTATCTGCCTGCGCTGTTCGCGCTCATGATGGCTAACTCGGGCAGTTAGATAGCCTTCTCCACGAAAGTCTAGCCTCCATGCGCCGCCAAAGCGGCGTCGTCCGTTTTCTTTTTTAGAAGCGGGCGCGTTCGTATTGTTTGGGCCAGGCGATCTGCTGCTTGAGGACGTGGGCGGCGCGGAGCGGCCAGTAAGGCTCGCGGAGGAGTTCGCGAGCCAACAGGACTATGTCGGCCTGTCCCGTAGCAATGATGGTCTGAGCCTGCTCGCGCGCGGTGATCATGCCGACGGCTCCAGTGAGGATTCCCGCCTCGCGGCGGATGCGCTCGGCAAAGAGAGTTTGATAGCCGGGGCCGAGAGGAATTTTCGCCGTGGGAACGGCGCCTCCCGAGGATGAGTCGATGAGATCGACGCCGAGCGGCTTGACCTGCCGGGCGAGGGCGATGGAATCTTCGATGGTCCAGCCGCCCTCGGTCCAGTCCGAGGCGGAGATGCGGAGCCACAAAGGGAGACGTTCGGGCCAGACTTTACGGACGGCTGCGATGATCTCGCGCAGGATGCGGGTGCGGTTCTCAAAACTGCCGCCGTACTGGTCGGTGCGGGTGTTGACCAGCGGCGAAAGGAACTGGTGCACGAGGTAACCGTGGGCTCCGTGGATTTCGACAAGTTCGAAGCCGGCTTCGAGGCTGCGGCGAGCGCCCTCGGCGAAAGCGTGGGCGATGCGCGCGATGCCTTCGGGTGTGAGAGCTTCGGGCTGAATGGATTCCGGCGTGAAGCCCTTGGCCGTGGAGGAATAGATGGGACGCCAGCCGCCATCGGCGATGGGGACGGGAGTGCCGTGATTCCGCCAGGGCACGGCCGTGGAGGCTTTGAAGCCAGCGTGGGCCAGCTGGGTTCCGGCTACGGCGCCGTGCTGGCGGAGGAAGCGGACTACGCGCGCGAGGTTCTCGACGTGCGCGTCCTTCCAGATGCCGAGGTCGGAGGGACTGATGCGACCCTCGGAGACGACGGCGGTGGCTTCGGTGAGGACGGTGCCTGCGCCGCCAACCGCGCGAGCGCCGAGGTGGACGAGATGCCAGTCGTTGGCAAAGCCGTCTTCGCTCGAGTACTCGCACATGGGGGAGACGGCAATACGGTTACGAAAAGAAATATCGCGGATTTGGAATGAGTCGAACAGGTTCATAACTTATGGATGGTGTCAGGAGACGAAGATAGAGACCGCGGCCGCGAAAACTGTCCCGAGCTTGTTCACGAGTGCAGAAACTCCAAAGTCAATGCCCACGCCTGCCGCGCCGAGTGCGGCTCATACGATGCACGTTCGTCACAGAAGAATCCATGGTCGGCCTGGGAGAACTCGACATTCACATAAATCTTCTGCTGCGCGCTCAACGCGTCGGTCACCGCTTTCCGCTGCTCTGGCGTAATATGCTTGTCCAATCCACCCCAGATGAGCAATGACGGCGCCTGCACCTTCGACACCCGGTCCAGCAATCCGGGAGCGATTCCTCCTCCGTAAAACGATACTGCGGCGTGCAGCGGAACCACACTGTTGGCAAGAAATGAAACGCGGCCACCCATGCAGAATCCCACACTCGAAATCTCGTTTGGTTTTACCTGCGCATTCGAGCGCAGCCACTCATGGGCCGACCGTATGTCCATCTCCGCCGTCTCTGTTGTCACCGCCTGGTAGTGCGGCATCACGCCGGCGAAGTCGGTATAACTGCCCTCAAAACCCGGCGGCGCCGTGCGATGAAACAGTTCCGGAGCAATTACGACGTATCCCTCGGCGGCAAACCGCTCGCTCACACTGCGGATGTGATGGTTAATGCCAAATGCTTCCTGAAACAAGAGTAGCCCCGGATGCGGCCCACCTCGCTCCGGACGAGCCACATAGGCTGCCATCCGTGTTCCGTCCCCAACGGCCAGTTCCACCTTCTCTTTCACGATTGCTGCTTGGCTCACTTTTAATTATTTCACATTCGGACTGCTATCTGTCCCACTTGTCCGTCCCGCTCTTCACTGCGAGCTTCTTGGCGACTAGGCACTTCGAGAGCTTCCTACAGCGCTTTCCGCGCAATCACTCCGGTGTTCACCCGCAAAAACGCAGGGCTCAAGCGAGGCAACTCACGCCTTTTTCGCTGACATGGCCAATTGGCGCAAAACATCGATAAATGCAGTGGTGGCGCAGGAAAGTGTTCGGTCGCGGCGGTAGGCCAGTCCCAATTCGCGGAAAAGTTCCACATCTTCCAAATCAATCAGTTTGACTCTCCCGGACGCCACTTCGTCGCGGGCGAACGACGCGCTGATGATCGACACTCCGAGATCGGCTGCCACAAAGCTCTTGATCATGCCGATGCTGGGCAGTTCCATTCGCACTTGCAGCTCGTCGCGATGAGGGCGGAACAGCTTGTCCATGAGCCTTCGGGTGTGGCCTGTCTTGGGGAGCAGCACGGGATGTTTGACGATATCGCGGACCGCAGCCGTTTTATGCTTCGCCAGGGGATTGTTGGGGCTCACCATCAACATCAGCTTGTCGCGGAAGATCGGTTGGATTTCCAGACTCGGAGACTGGATGGGCAAAGTCAGAAAACCCACTTCGATGGAGCCGTTCTCGAGCTTTTCGGTGATCTTGTAGCTGAAATTCCGGTAAATGTTGATCTGCACGGGCGGGTAGCGACGGCAGTATTCCGCAAACACCTCCGGCAGGACGTACAGGCAGGTCGCCTCGTTGGCGCCGACGCGAAGCGTGCCGCGAGGCGTGCGGCTATGGTCCGCTACCGCGACCAGCGATTCCTCGCGCAGTAGTTTCAGCCGCTCGGCATAGTCATAGAGCACTTGTCCGGCCGGGGTCAGTTTTACGGTCTTGCCCGAGCGGTCGAGCAGCCGATCCCCATACTCCTGCTCCAACTGGCGGATCTGGGCGCTGACCGCCGATTGCGAGCGGAAAACCTTCTCTCCAGCGCGAGAAAAGCTGCCCTGTTTTGCCACTTCCAGAAACGTAATGAGCTGATCGAAATCCATTGAGTTTATGCCGGGATTATAACGGACGCCGCAGGTCCCGCGGGAAATTAGGCTGATTTCGCCCCGGAACCGCGAAATCCTGAAATTTGCATCCTTTGTATCGAAATTCTGAATTGTACTTTCCCGCTCGCCTGGCAGTAAGTAAGAACTTACAGAGCTGTGTTCCTGAGCCGAAGTGTGCGACAGCCCCGTCGCCCTTGGCGGGCGAAGTCCCAACTCAAGAACAACTGATTCGGTAGCGGCGAATTATGCCAATGCCAAACGTACCCTTAATGAAGACGCGTCTGAAAAAAACGAATGGCCCTCCGCCCGCCCAGGGTCTCTACCATCCTGCGCAAGAGCACGACGCCTGCGGGATCGGATTCGTCGCCAACGTTCGCGGCCACAAGAGTCACGCAATCATAAGCAAGGGAATCCAGGTGCTGCTCAACCTGACGCACCGCGGAGCCTGCGGATGCGATCCCGAAACCGGCGATGGCGCCGGCATTCTCCTCCAGATCCCACACCAGTTCTTTGTGCGCGAGTGCGGCAAGTTGGGTTTCGCACTGCCCCTGCCCGGCGCTTATGGCGTGGGAATGACATTCTTGCCGGTGGAAAAACATGAGCGCTTGCAATGCGAAGGAATTCTGGAGCGCATTGTGCGCGAGGAGGGATTGGCGGTACTCGGCTGGCGGGATACGCCTGTCTACGCTTCCGCAATTGGCCGCGTGGCGCGAGCCTCGCAGCCTTACATCCAGCAAATCTTTGTAGGCTGCGCCGCGGTTACCGATGAAGACGCTTTTGAGCGCAAGCTTTATGTGGTGCGCAAGCGCGCCGAAAGTGAGATGGCAGCATCCGGCATCGAAGACGCGGAGATGTTTCACATCCCTTCACTCTCTTGCCGCACCATTGTTTATAAAGGTCTGCTGCTCGCCCCGCAGATCACCAATTTCTACCGGGAGCTTTCCGATCCCGACGTGACCAGCGCGTTGTGTGTGGTGCACCAGCGCTTCTCCACCAACACCTTCCCGAGTTGGCAGCGAGCGCATCCCTATCGCTACATCGCGCACAATGGCGAGATCAACACGCTCAAGGGCAACGTCAACTGGATGCACGCGCGCCAGTCGTTGCTGCAGTCTCCTCTGTTCGGAGAAGACCTGAAGAAGCTACATCCCATCATTGCGCCGGACGGCAGCGATTCCGCGAACTTCGACAACGCCGTCGAACTCCTGTTCCAGGCCGGGCGCAGCCTTCCGCACGCGATGGCCATGCTGATTCCGGAAGCGTGGGCGGGGAATCCCCACATGAAACCTGATAAGCGCGCATTCTACGAATATCACGCGTGCTTGATGGAACCGTGGGATGGGCCGGCGGCCATCGCCTTCACCGACGGCAGAGTGATCGGCGCCATCCTCGACCGCAACGGCTTGCGTCCCGGACGCTATGTGGTCACGAATGACGATCTCGTCATCATGGCCTCCGAAGCCGGTGTGCTCGACATCGAACCCGAACAGGTAAAGATGAAAGGCCGCCTGCAGCCGGGGAAGATGTTCTTAGTTGATACGGTCGAAGGCCGCATCGTCCCGGACAAGGAAATCAAACACCGGCTGGCTTCGCGACAGCCCTACGCGCAGTGGCTCAAAGACAATCAGATCACGATCGATCAATTGCCTGCGCCCTCTCGCATGCACCATCCGGCTGCGGAAACCCTGCTTCGCCGCCAGCGCGCGTTTGGCTACAGCGATGAGGACTTGCGCATGATCCTCGGCCCCATGGCTTCGAAAGGCGAAGAGCCGGTTGGCTCGATGGGGACGGATACACCCCTCGCTTGTCTCTCGGACCGTCCTCAGTCGCTGTTCAACTACTTCAAGCAGCTCTTCGCGCAGGTCACCAATCCTCCCATTGACTCGATTCGCGAAGAGATTGTGATGTCGCTCATCAGTTACATCGGGGCCGAGCGCAACATTCTTTCGGAAGAGCCCGAGAATTGCCACATGCTGAAGCTGGCCCACCCCCTGCTGACCAACGTCGAACTGGAGAAGCTGCGTCGCGTCTCAACCGGGGATCTGCTGGCCATCACGCTACCGGCGCTGTTCCGTGCCAGCGAAGGAGAAACGGGACTGAAGCGGGCGCTCGAAGAATTGTGCCAGCGAGCGTCGCTCGCGGGAAAAGCCGGCTACACGCTGCTGATTCTTTCCGATCGCGGCGTGAACAAAGATTTCGCTCCCATCCCCAGCCTGCTGGCGCTGGCCGCCGTGCATAACCTGCTGGTTCAAGAGGAGACGCGAACCCAGGTCGCCCTGATTACCGAATCCGGCGAACCGCGCGAGGTCATGCACTTTGCGCTGCTCAGCGGTTATGGGGCGAGCGCCATCAATCCTTATCTGGCATTGGAGAGCGTTGAAAGCCTGGCGCGGCGCGGCGAGTTGTCTGACGGAGTAACTCCCGAACTTGCCGTGAAGCACTTTATCAAATCAGTAAATAAGGGCTTACTTAAGACCTTCGCCAAGATGGGTATCTCGACCTTACAAAGCTACCAGGGAGCGCAAGTTTTCGAAGCCATCGGTCTGAACAAAGAACTGGTGGATGCCTATTTCGCAGGCACCGCTTCGCGGTTGGAAGGTGTCGGCCTCGAAGTGCTCGCCCGCGAAGCACAAATGAAGCACGAGCACGCATTCCGTCCGCTGACCGAGTCCGAGACCGAACTCGCGGTTGGAGGAACTTACCACCAGCGAGTCAACGGCGAGTATCACCTGCTGAACCCGCTGACCATCAGCAAACTGCAGCAAGCAGTGCGGCAGGATAGCTTCCAGACCTTTCAGGAATACACGGATCTCATCGACTACCAAAGCAGCAACATGGCTACGCTTCGCAGTTTGATGAAATTTAAAAAGAGCGCCCAGCCAATTCCGATCGAAGAAGTGGAGCCAGCCAAAGAAATCGTGAAGCGCTTTACCACGGGAGCCATGTCATTCGGCTCAATTAGCAAAGAAGCCCACGAAACTCTGGCCATTGCCATGAACCGCATCGGCGGGAAGTCAAACACCGGCGAAGGTGGTGAAGATGAAGAACGCTTCAACCCGGATGCAAACGGAGACCTGAGGCGGAGCGCTGTAAAGCAGGTAGCGTCGGCGCGTTTTGGAGTTACTGCGAACTATCTCGTCAATGCGGACGAGTTACAGATCAAGATGGCGCAAGGCGCAAAACCCGGCGAAGGCGGCCAACTTCCTGGGCACAAAGTGGATGAGGTCATAGCGCGCCTGCGACATTCCATCCCCGGCGTCGGTTTGATCTCGCCCCCGCCTCACCACGATATCTATTCGATCGAAGATCTGGCGCAACTGATCTATGATTTGAAAAATGTGAATCCGCAAGCCCGCATCGCGGTGAAGTTGGTGGCCGAAGTCGGAGTGGGCACGGTGGCAGCGGGCGTTGCCAAAGCACACGCGGATGTTGTCCTGATCAGTGGCGACAGCGGAGGCACGGGAGCTTCGCCGCTGAGTTCCATCAAGCACGCCGGCATTCCTTGGGAACTTGGCTTAGCGGAGACGCAGCAGGTGCTTCTGTTGAACGATCTGCGCAGCCGAATCCGAGTGCAGACCGACGGCAAGCTGCAGACCGGCCGCGATGTCGTCATCGCCGCGCTCCTCGGCGCCGAAGAATTCGGTTTCGCCACCACGCCGCTGATTGCGATGGGCTGCGTCATGATGCGCAAGTGCCATCTCAACACTTGCTCGGTGGGCATCGCTACGCAAGATCCCGTGCTGCGCAAGCGATTTCAAGGGCAGCCCGAGCACGTCATCAACTTCTTCTTCTTTCTCGCGGAGCAGGTGCGGCAGTACATGGCCGAACTTGGCTTCCGCCGCATGGACGAGATGATCGGGCGCGTCGACATGCTCGACGTCGAGCCCGCCGTGAATCACTGGAAGGCGCGAGGCCTGGATTTATCGGCCATTCTCCATGATCCATACATGCCCGCGCATGTGGCGCGCCACTGTGTGCAGGCGCAGGATCATGGCTTGGAGCAGGCGCTGGATCATCAGCTTCTTGCCAAATCGCAGAATGCGCTCGAAACCCTTACTCCGGTTGTGATCAAACTGCCAGTGCGCAACGTTCACCGCTCCGTGGGAACCATGCTGAGCGGAGCGATTGCCCGCCGCCACGGATCCGCCGGCCTGCCCGACGATACCATCCGGATTCATCTCGACGGATCAGCGGGGCAAAGCTTGGGCGCGTTCCTGGCCAAAGGAGTCACGCTCACACTCGAAGGCGATGCTAACGATTACGTTGGCAAGGGCCTATCCGGAGGACGTTTGGTCGCCTTTCCGCCGCGACGCTCCAGGTTTGCACCCGAGAAAAATATTCTGATTGGCAATGTTGCCCTCTACGGCGCGACCAGCGGCGAAGCGTTTTTCAACGGAGTCGCCGGCGAGCGCTTTGCCGTTCGCAACTCCGGCGCGACCGCGGTGGTCGAGGGCGTCGGCGACCACGGCTGCGAATACATGACCAAGGGCTTGGTACTGGTGCTCGGAGCCTGTGGCAGAAATTTTGCCGCCGGCATGAGCGGTGGCGTCGCTTACGTTTTCGACGAGCGCGGAGACTTCACCGAGAAACGCTGCAATCTGGACTCGGTTGACCTCGAGCCAGTTCTCGAAGCGCAGGATGCTCAGCTCGCCGAAGCAAAGCTTGTCAAGAATTTCGTCACGCGCCATCTCGGATTGACCGGCAGCCCGCGTGCCGCTTGGATTCTCGACAACTGGTCGGAAGCGCGGTCTCGGTTCATCAAAGTATTTCCTCACGAGCACAAGCGAGTGCTCGGAGTGAGCCGCAGACGCCAGCCTTACATCCCAAGTCCGCTCATCGCCGCAATGGCCCCGCCCGAGCAGGTGCAACATGGGTAAGGACACAGGCTTCCTGGAATACTCGCGCGAGCTTGCCCCGCGACGTCCGGTTACTCAGCGCGTCAACGATTGGTTCGAAATCTATCTCGATTTTCCCGAAGCGAATCTTCGCACCCAGGGAGCGCGCTGCATGGACTGTGGCGTGCCCTTTTGCCAGACGGGATGTCCCGTCAACAACCTGATTCCCGATTGGAACGATCTGGTTTATCACGGGCGTTGGAAAGAGGCAGTTCGCCAACTGCACGCCACCAACAACTTCCCGGAATTCACTGGCCGCATTTGTCCCGCGCCGTGCGAAGCATCTTGTGTGCTGGCGATCAATCAGCCTGCGGTTACGATCAAGCAAATCGAAAAAAATATCGTGGAGCGTGGGTTTCACGAAGGCTGGATCCGGCCCGAGCCGCCAAGAGTTCGCACCGGAAAAAAAGTAGCGATTGTGGGTTCGGGGCCCGCAGGACTAGCTGCAGCCCAGCAGTTGTGCCGCGCCGGACACTCCGTAGTGGTCTACGAAAAATCCGACCGCATCGGTGGCTTGCTGCGTTACGGCATCCCGCAGTTCAAGTTAGAGAAGCACATCATTGATCGCCGCCTGGAACAGATGTCCGCCGAGGGCGTGAAATTCGTTGCCGGCGCGGAGGTCGGCAAGAATATCGCGGTAGAGGATCTGCTCAGCGATTTCGACGCGACTGTGCTCGCCGGCGGAGCCGAGCAGCCGCGCGATCTGAATGTTCCCGGACGCGAGCTGAAAGGAATCCATTTCGCGATGGAGTTCCTGCCGCAGCAGAACCGGCGCAATCTGGGCGATACCATCGACCCGGATGCGGAGATTCTGGCGACCGGCAAGCGCGTGGTCATTATCGGAGGCGGCGATACCGGCGCCGATTGCCTCGGAACCTGCCATCGGCAAAAGCCTCTATCCGTGCACCAGTACGAAATCATGCCGAAGCCTCCAGACGACCGCTCGCCCCTCACGCCCTGGCCACTCTGGCCGATGCAACTGCGCACTGAAGGCGCACACGAAGAAGGTGGCGTGCGCGACTGGAGCCTGGCTACCACAAGATTCACCGGCTCCAACTCCGGTCACGTTCAGCAACTGCACGCCGTGCGGGTCGGGCCGCCGCCAACGTTCGAGCCGATTCCCGGCACAGAATTCACGCTGGAAGCGGATCTCGTGCTGATCGCGATGGGCTTTGTGGGACCGGTGCGAAACGGAATGCTCGACCAGTTGGGAGTGAAACTCGATCCGCGCGGCAACGTGGCCACGGACCAGCACAATATGTCATCCCTGCCGGGAGTTTTCGCGGCAGGCGATATGCGGCGCGGCCAGTCGTTGGTTGTGTGGGCAATCGCCGAAGGCCGGAAGACAGCCGCGAGCGTAGACGCTTACTTGAGAACGAAGTCGATGCCCCTGATCACCCCACTTGTCTCCAACTCCAAAGAACAACCAATCGCCTCTTGATCGCGCATGAAGTTCTCCTGTAGAGATGGGGCTTGCCCCGTCTCCAGAGACACGGCAAGCCGCGTCTCTACGGAGAGTCAGACCCGGGACGTTAGACACTGGGTGCCCCAGGTCTCGCGCTTTTCGAGACCTGGGAGTAGCGGAACAATGCTGCGCTATCGCCCCGCCTGCGCCAACTCCCGTGCTGCCGACTCCATCACCTCCGACTCGTCCTCCAGCGCCTCTAGCGATGCAGTTCGCTCGAAAATGCTAAATTAGAAGATTCATGTCTGCCCCAAACTCTCTCTTTGTTCGCGCCGCCAAGGCTCAGCCCACCGAACGCACCCCAGTCTGGTTCATGCGCCAGGCCGGACGTTACATGCCCGAGTACCGCGCCGTCCGCAAGCAATATTCCCTGATCGAGATCTGTAAGAAGCCGGAGGTCGCGGCCCAGGTCACCATTGAAGCGGCCGAGATCCTCAAAGTCGATGCCGCCATCATCTTCGCCGATCTTCTCCTCCCCCTCGAAGTCATGGGACTGCCCTTTCACTTCGCCGCCGGCGAGGGGCCAGGCGGTAGCGGACCAAAGATCGAAAAGCCGGTGCGCACGCCCGAAGACGTTGCCCACCTGCGCACCGATCGTGCCGCCGATCTCGGCTACGTTTCTGAAGCCGTGAAGTTGGTGTGCAAGCACTTCGGCGACAAGCTCCCTGTCATCGGCTTCTGCGGCGCGCCCTTCACGCTCGCCAGCTACATGATCGAGGGCGGAGGCTCTCGCAACTATATTTTCACCAAGAAGATGATGTACTCCGCGCCCGCCGCGTGGAACGCACTGATGAAGAAGCTGGTCGCGGTGACCGCCGAGTATTCCGCCGAGCAGGTGCGCGCCGGCGCCGACACGATCCAGATCTTCGATAGCTGGGTGGGCTGCCTGAGCGTCGAGGATTATCGCCGCTATGTCCTGCCGCATGTGACCGACCTGGTGAAACGCCTGCAAAAGACCGGCGCGCCCGTCATCTGCTTCGGAACCGACAGCTCGACGCTTCTTCCCTCGATGCAGGAAACCGGCGCCGAAGTCATTGGCCTCGATTGGCGCATCCCGCTCGACACCGGATGGCAGAGCCTCGGTCTCCAAGGCGCCGTGCAGGGCAATCTCGATCCGGTGCTGCTCTTCGCCGATTGGAAAGAACTCAAATCGCGGGCTCAAGACATTCTGCGCCAAGCCGCCGGACGCCCCGGCCACATCTTCAATCTCGGCCACGGCATTCTTCCAGAAACTCCGGTGGACAACGTGAAAGCGCTCTGCGATTTCATCCGCGAGCACTCGGCGGATTTCAAAATCGCACGTAAGTGAGGCTCGTATCAGGGCATCGCTCCAGCGATGCCGCAAGTGCGCTAGCATCAACGCGCCTTCAGGCGCTGAGGGGAGTTCACAAAATGACGCCCTGCCCGCTGGGCCTCGCCGGCCAGTGCTATTGCGCCAATCGGGTGAGTTCGTTTGCTCCCTCGGCACTGCCCGCGAAAACCGCCGCGCTTCTGCTGGCACACGGCAGCCCCGAGAACCCCGGCCAGGTTTCCGAGTTTCTAAGTTATGTAACCGGCGGACGTCCCCTGCCGCCGCCGGTGGTCGAAGAGATCCATCGTCGCTATTCGCTGATCGGTTTCTCGCCGCTCCCCTGCTGGACTCTTTTGCAAGCCGATCAGCTCTCGCAATTGTTGCAGATGCCGATCCTCGTCGGCATGCGCAACTGGAAGCCCTTCATCGCCGATGCGGTGAAGGCAATTGCGAACCAGCGCTACGAGCGCGTCATCGCCATCTGCCTCGCGCCGCAGAATTCACGCACCAGCGTTGGCCTCTATCGCAGCGCAGTTACTGGCGACGGAAGCCTTGCTTTCAAGTTGGATTTCGTCGATGAGTGGCACGATCAGCCGCTGCTGGTAAAAGCCTTCGCAGAGAAACTGCGCTCCGGTTGGGAAAAAGCCAGCGCCGAAAACGGAGCCAAACTCCCCGTGATCTTCACCGCGCACAGCGTCCCGCAGCGCACGATTACTGAAGGCGATCCCTACGAGAGGCAATCCAAGGAAACCGCACAATTGGTAGCGAATGAGGCGGGCCTCGCAGCCGAGGACTGGACGTTCGCCTTCCAGAGCCAGGGCATGTCCGGCGGCCCATGGATCGGCCCCACGGTAGAGGAAACGATCAGGAATTTAAAAGTGAAAGGCCATCGCGGTGTCTTCCTGCAGCCCATAGGATTTGTATGCGATCACGTCGAGGTGCTCTACGATATCGACATCGCCTTCAAACAGTTCGCGGAAAAAGAAGGCATGCACCTGTGGCGAGCCGAATCATTGAACGGCTCAAAAACATTAACGGCAGCTCTGGCGGAAGTAATAAACAGTCGCGCGAAAGCGCTGGGCCTTTAGCTAGAAGCCAAAAACTAAAAGCCAAGAGCGAAGTACCCATGAAACGCATTGCCATCATCGGCGGCGGAATCTCCGGCCTCTCAGCCGCGTACACGATCGAAGAAAAACGCCAGTCCGGCACGCCGATCAAGTACGTTTTGTTCGAGTCCAGCCCGCGCCTCGGCGGCGTGATGGTGACCGACCGCGTCGATGGCTGCCTGGTCGAAGCCGGACCCGATTCGTTTCTCACCGAGAAGCCCTGGGCCGCCGACCTCTGCCGCGAGATCGGGTTGGGCGACCAACTCATCGGCTCGAATGACTCTGAGCGCAAGACCTACATCGTAGCCAGGGGCAAGCTGGTGGTGATGCCCGATGGGCTCATGTTCATGGTGCCCACCAAGATCATGCCCACCGTGTTGTCGCCGCTTTTTTCCTTGCGCACAAAAATACGCATGGCTGCGGAATGGTTTCATCCGCCGCGCAAAGCCTTCGAGGACGAGACCGTTGCCGCGATGGTGAAACGCCACTACGGGCGCGAGATGGTCGAACTGCTTGCCGATCCGCTGCTCTCCGGAGTTTACGGTGGCGAAGCTTCGGAGTTGAGCGTGCGCGCTGTGCTGCCTCGCTTCGCTGACATGGAATCGAAACACGGCAGTCTGGGCCGCGCCATGCTCGAGGCCCGTAAGAAAATGGGCGCACCGGAGAGCGTCCCAGCGCGGCCGTTGTTCACTTCGCTTAAAGACGGCATGCAGCAGATGGTCGATACCCTGGTCGCGCGGTTGGATGCGAATTCATTAAAGACGTCTTCGCTGGTGCAGTTGGTCAATCGCGAGGATAACGGCTGGACAGTCTCTGCCGGTTTCCAGAGCGACCAGTTCGACGCAGTGATCATCGCGACCCCGGCGCATGGCGCTGCGGACGTGTTGCAAAGTACGGATGAGAACCTGTCCCGCGATCTGGGCGAGATTAAGTACAGCTCTTCGGTGACGGTCACGCTCGGTTACGACGAGAAAGTTCGCCGCTCGCTTCCACCCGGCTTCGGATTTCTGGTGCCGCGCAGTGAAGGCTATCGTATGCTTGCGGCCACTTTCGTCCACAACAAATTTCCTCACCGTGCGCCGGAAAATCGTGCCCTCGTCCGCTGCTTTCTCGGCGGTGCGCGCGACGAACAGATCCTGGAATCGAGCGAAGAAGAAATTCTCGAAATCGTTCGCGGCGAACTGCGGCAGATCGTTGGCATTGCCCTCGATACCGAACCGCTGTTTGCGCGCGTCTATAAATGGAAGTCCTCAATGGCGCAGTATTCCGTCGGCCACCTCGAACGCTTGCAGCGCATCGAATCGCTCCGCCAGAAACTTCCCGGCCTGGCGCTGGCGGGCAACGGTTATAACGGCATCGGCGTCCCCGACTGCGTTCGCTCGGGCGCCGAAGCGGCCGGCAAAATCCTCGCCGAGATGGGGATGTGGTCGTCTGCTTAAATGGAGCGACGGGCGCCTCGCCCGTCCAGTCGGGCGGGGGACGCCCGTCTCCAACGGGAAACTTGGTTAAACGCGCAATTCCCGGCGTAATGTCTCGTCCGAATTCTCGGTTGCGCGAAACTAAGACGCTGGGGCAGGGTTGGTAGAATCAGCATCTGAAGTTGCTGGGGAACCGTTATGAAAAATCTGTTGACTCTGCTTTGTCTCGCGGGAGCGCTCTGCTTCGCGCAGCAAAATTCGCCACAGGACATGAAGGGCATGAACATGCCGGGACACGACATGTCGCAAATGGCAGGGCAAGATTCTGGAGAAGACGCGGACGCGAGTGCGCATGCCATGCATTCCATGGAAGGTCACCACATGGATATGGGTCCGCACATGAAGATGACCGCGCTCCGCACTCCGCAAGCGGGCGATGCGGAGAGGGCCCAGATGGTCGTGGAAACGGCGCGCAGCGTAATGGAAAAGTACAAGGACTACCATGTCGCGCTCAACGAGGGCTTCAGGATTTTCCATCCCGAAGTGCCGCAGAAGCAGTATCACTTCACCAACTACCGCTACGCCATGGAAGCGGCATTCAACTTCAATCCCGAGCATCCGACCTCGCTGCTCTACGAGAAGAATGGCGATGACTACCGGTTGGTGGGCGTCATGTACACGGCTCCCAAGCGTTTCACCGAAGACGACTTGAACCAGCGCATTCCGCTCAGCATCGCGCAGTGGCATGAGCACGTGAATTTCTGCCGGGCGCCCGAGGGCCGCAGGAAAGAAATGTTGGGACCGAATGCTAAGTTTGGCCTGAGAGGATCCATCACCACGCAGGCAGAATGCGACGCCGCGGGCGGCGAGTTTCATCCCGTTATCTTCAACTGGATGGTGCATCTTTATCCGCTCGAGAAAGACGCGGCGCAGATCTGGTCGGTCGATCGCCAGCACGCCGACTAAAGCATCGGGCCATCTGACGATCGGGTCATCGGGTGACGATCGGGTCATCGGGCCATCGAAAGTCAAAGGCATTTGAACTTAGATCACCCGATGACCCGATGTTCTTCTGATATTCTGAGTTTTTCCCTCTTACTCTCATGAGTACTGCTGCGTCCGCGAGTCGATGGAAGATCATTGTTGCCTTCGGGTTGGTCTATGTCTTCTGGGGCTCGACTTATCTGGGCATCGGCATCGCGGTTGAGCAGATTCCTCCGGGCGTCATGTGTGCCGCGCGCTTTTTGACTGCAGGCACGGTCATGCTCGCTTACTGCGCGCTGACCGGACGCCGCATTCGTTTTTCGGCGCGACAACTTTGCCATTTCGCCGCGGTCGGCATTCTGCTTTTGATGGGCGGTAATCTCACGCTTTCTTACGCCGAGCAGATCGTTCCCACCGGCCTGGCAGCGCTGCTGATTGCGGTTTCGCCGCTCTGGTTTCTGGTGCTCGATAGCCTGTTGCTGGGCGACCATCACATCTCGCGGCGCGGCAAGATCGGGCTGGCAATCGGCATCGCCGGAGTAGTCGTGCTCATCTGGCCCGATCTTTGGCACCCTAATGTTCTTGGCCGCCGCGAACTTTGGTGGTCGCTGGCGTTGCCACTCGGATCTTTCAGTTGGGCGCTCGGTTCGGTGCTATCGAAAAAGTGGCAGACTGCGGCGGCCGATCCATTCAGCGCCATCGCCTGGCAGGTAACTTTCGCGGGCATCGCGAATCTGATTTTCGCGCTGCTCGTTGAGAAGCCTTCGAACGTAACATGGACCTTCCGCGGAGTGGCCGCGATTCTGTATCTGGTGGTGTTCGGTTCCTGGATCGGATACACGGCCTACATCTGGTTGCTGCAGCACGTTCCGACCTCGAAGGTTTCTACTTACGCCTACGTCAACCCCGTGGTCGCGGTGTTTCTGGGATGGCTGGTTCTGCACGAGCGCATCGACCGCTACATCCTAATGGGGAGCGCGATCATCGTGGCTTCTGTGGTGCTGGTGACGAGCGCGAAGATTTCAAAGCGGGCTGCGGCGGAGGATCTTCCTGCGGTCGAAGCTGCGGGAGATTAGTTCGCGGTTATCAGCTCTCAGCTTTCAGTTAAAGCAGGCTTTTCTGTGGTGCTTTGCCTCGAAAAGCGTTCACAGTCTTTTAATCTACGATTCACATCCCATTAACCCGCGCGTCCAGCACACGACGAATACTTCTAGCTCACGTTGTACTCAAGGAGGCTAAAAGTGTCCGATCGTCGTTTTTTCCCTTTCGGGCTGGTTGCTTTGGCGCTGGCGAGCCTGTTTTCGTCCACGGCCGCCGCTCAAGCAGACAGCAAAATTCAACACGTTTTACTCATCAGCATTGACGGCATGCACTCGCTGGATTTCGTCAATTGCGCCAAGGGCGTTCCGATTTATGGGAATCAGACTTACTGTCCGCATCTGGCCGCGCTTTCGTCAACCGGCGTGCATTACCTGCAAGCGCTGACTCCAAAACCTTCCGATTCCTTCCCTGGGCTGGTGGCTCAGATCACGGGCGGGACACCGCGTTCGGCCGGAATTTTCTATGACGTCAGCTACGATCGCGCGCTGTCTCCTCCGAAGATGACAACGCCCTACGGCATTGTCGGCGGACCCACGCTTTGCCCGAGCGTCGTTGGCACGCAGGTTGGATTTGACGAAGAGATTGACTTCAATTATCTGAAGCTTGACTCGGGGAAACCGAACGGAAGCTCCGGGATCAACGGAATCAATCCGGATTATCTGCCACGCGATCCGAAGAATGGCTGTGCGCCTGTCTATCCGCACAGCTTCATCCGCGCGAACACGATCTTCAACGTGGTGAAGAATGCTGGCGGCTACACGGCGTGGTCGGACAAGCACCCGTCCTATGACTTTACCAATGGACCGAGTGGCAATGGCGTGGATGATTTATGGTCGCCGGAAATCAACTCGATTCCGGTGCCGATACCGACGGTCCAGGGTTGCGATCCGCTTCCCGACCCGGGCGCTGCCAAGTCGTCGAACGCCTGGACGGACAGCTTCCAGAACATCCGCTGCTACGATCAGTATAAGGTGCAGGCCGTGCTGAACTGGATTAACGGCAAGACGCACGACGGAAGGTCTACCGCGCCGGTGCCGAACGTGTTTGGCATGAACTTCCAGGCAGTGAGCGTGGGTCAGAAGCTGGTGGAAAAATCGCTCAGCCTGACGGGCGGCTATGTGGACGCGCTCGGAACTCCGAGCGATTCATTGTTCGCTGAGATACAGTATGTGGACGGCGCGATTGGTCAGTTTGTTTCGGAGTTGAAGAAGCAAGGGCTGTTGGACTCGACGTTGATTATTGTATCGGCCAAGCATGGACAGTCGCCAATTGATCCGAATCGCGTGCTGCGCATTACGGGAGATGTTGCTTCGGATGAACCGCCATCGCAGATCCTTTCACCCGGCGGAGTCGGGCCTGGGCTGCCGGTGGCGCAAGCCGACGAGGATGATATCTCTATGCTCTGGCTGACCGATCAAAGCCAGACGGAGAGCTCCGTGGCAACGTTGGCTGCGAATGAATCGCTGTTTGGGCAAGGAGAGATTTTCGCCGGACCCTCGCTCACCCTGCAATTCAACGATCCGCTCACCGATTCTCGGACTCCAGACATCATCGTGGCTCCGAACGTTGGCGTCATCTATACGGGCGGCACCGGCAAAGTTGCCGAGCATGGCGGCTTTGCCTATGACGACCGGAACGTTCTGCTGATTGTCTCGAACCCCAAGTACAAGCCTGCAACGTTTGTGGATCAGGTCGAGACGCGTCAGATTGCTCCCACGATCGTGAAAGCGCTGGGGTTGGATCCAAACCAGCTGAGCGCGGTGAAGTCCGAGCATACGGAAACATTGCCGGGCCTGCCGTTTACAAAGAAATAACTGGTGGGGGTCGGAATGATGCGGGAAGCTTGAAGCTTCCCGCATTTTTTGTTGGAGGCGATTCAGCGTCTGAGTCGGGGCCTGGGATGGACGGGCGGCTTTCGAAAGTCCGAGTGCGGCCACTAGATCAACACCCCCGCTCAAGCGGAACTTGGACACCCTCCGGGTTTCAAATGATTGCGCGCGGCCGGGCCACTCGGCTACTCTTCCGGTTCTTCAGCGTCGTTGACTACGTCGACTACGCGGCTTCGGATCGAAAAAACCAGCTTCTGCCTGTCGCCGGGCTGAAAGGTGACTCGCATGGGGATGCGCTCCCAGACTGGAGGCGGGCACTCCGAGTCGGGACCGTCGGCGCCTGCGGGTTCGCCTGCATCTTTTTTCAGGATCGGCTTGCGCCGTCCTACCTGGGCGACGACCGCGTAGAGTTTTTTGCCGTCTTCGGAGACGCCGCAGTAGGCGATGTAGTCGCGATACCAGCTCGCCGTCGAATAGAAGGGATCGAACTCGGGCAGATTGAGCTGGGAGACTCGTCCGGTGAGGCGGTCGACGAGCAGCCAGCCACCGCGTTGCCACTGCCAGCGCGTGGCGTTGGCACTCTCCGTAGGCAGCGCATCGTTCACGCGAAAGGCGCGCCGGACCACAAACAGGCGGTCGGTCAGCTCATGCGGACTTCCGGTGGTGTATTCCTTGAGTCGCGTATCCACGAACAAGGGACGCACTTTCAGGTCGAGCAGTTTCTGTCCAGTGGCGTTGGGCCACTTGGCGGAAGTCCATTTTCCAAAAGCGATGACGTGCGGTTTCGGAACGGCCGCACATTCGCGCCACGGTAGGCAGAGCATGACGAATATCAGGACGAACATCAGCAAGAGTTTCCGCAGCATCATGATGGAAGACTGGCACGGGCGCGGAAACCGGCGCAAGGACGTCTGAACAGGGAAAATGTTCGGTTTTCTGGCGCGGCCGGCCGAGAGCCTGCCCTGAGCTTGCCGAAGGGCCGTCCGTCCCTGCGCGGTCCGTGGTTGAGGTAGGGTGGTGGCGCAGTTTCCGGGGCTGTGGGAGACTGGAATCATGGCCAAGCGCAGTCTTCGGATCTTAAAACGAGTCAGCAACGTTCCGGCGCGGGGAATGTGTGAATTGTGCAATACCCAGTTCTCGGCGGACCCTCGTCAACTCGGGCAGCCGGGAGTTCAGCAGCAGTTCAACGCGCATAAGTGCGACGCCAAGCAAAAAGCAGAGCCGATCGGGGAAAAAACTGCCAAAGTTGCGGGCAAATAGTTGATGGGCGCATGTTTTCTCGCTTGCGCGCATACAATATCGCAGCGGGTTGATTTCAGATACCATCAACTGCGAAGCAAAGTGAAGTGATGAGTCTTCCACCACGACAGCGCCGGACAACTTTTTCTCCGCAATCGAGTTCTTATGCGGGTATGGGCGATCTGCTGGCGGCCCGCCGGAAGCAGTCGATTCTAGTGGTCGACGACAATGTGGTGAGCGCGGCGCTGCTGAAGGAGATGCTGGCGAGCCGCGGCTATCAAACGGTTGCGGTGCAGAACGCGGCTGCAGCCGAGGCGGAAATCCGACGCGAGGCTCCGGACCTGATCCTGCTCGACGTGGTCATGCCGGGCAAGAGCGGCTACGAATTGTGCCGTGAACTCAAAGAGGATTCCAAGACGCGGCTGATTCCGATCGTCATGATTACCGGCCTGAGCGCTCGAGAAGACCGCCTGAGGGGAATTGAAGCGGGCGCCGACGATTTTCTGACCAAGCCGATCAGCGCCGAGGAATTGTTTGCGCGCGTGAGCTCATTGCTGAAGTTGAAGGAATTCACCGACGAACTGGAGACGGCGGACTCGGTGCTGTGCACATTGGGGTTGAGCGTGGAAGCGCGCGACCCTTACACCGAAGGCCACTGTGAACGGTTGGCGCGCAATGCCACAGATCTGGGACGCTTTCTCGGGGTGGATGAAGAAAGTATTGTGGCCCTGCAGCGGGGCGGCTACCTGCACGACCTGGGAAAGATCGCGGTGCCGGATGAAATCCTGAAGAAAGGCAGCGATCTGACGCCGGCGGAGTGGGAGATCATGAAGCAGCATCCGGTGACGGGCGAGACAATTTGCCGTCCGTTGAAGTCGCTGCGGCTGGTGCTTCCGATCATCCGCTATCATCACGAGCACTCGGACGGCAGCGGCTATCCGGATGGGCTGCGGGAGGGCGAGATACCGCTTCTGCCGCGGATTCTGCAGGTGGCGGACATTTATGATGCGTTGCGCACGACGCGTCCGTATAAGCCGGCGCTCGGCCACGAGCAGGCCGCCATTACCATGCGCGACGAGGCGCGAGGCGGACTCTGGGACGAGGAGTTGGTCTCGGAGTTCTTCAGCATGCTCGACAAGCGCCGCCAAGTGGCATGATCTGATCATCGGGTGATCGAAAGTCAAACCCTTTGGCATTTTGAATTTAAATGGCCCGATTACCCGATCACCCGATGATTTACAGTTTCGTCATTCCCGCCTATAACGAAAGCAGCCGCATCCGGCCCACGCTCGATGAGCTTCTCGGCTATGCGCAGGAACAAAACTGGGACGCGGAAATTCTGGTTGTGAACGACGGCTCGAGCGACGATACCGCGCAAGTTGTGCGGGAATACGCCAAATCGCATCCGCAGATTCTGCTGCTGGAGAATCCCGGGAACCGTGGCAAAGGTTACAGCGTGCGCAACGGGATGTTGCATGCGCGCGGCGATATTTGCCTGTTCACGGATGCCGATCTTTCTTCACCGATGACGGAGGCACAGAACCTGTTCGACGCGATTGGTCGAGGCGCCGACATCGCGATCGGGTCGCGCTGGCTGCGCGCCGAACTGCAGACCGAGCGGCAGCCACTGTACCGGCAGGCATTTGGACGAATCTTCAACCTGGTTCTGCGGGTGGTTCTGGGCTTGCGTTTCGCGGACACGCAATGCGGATTCAAAGCCTTTCGTCGAGACGCGGCCCAACGCATCTTTCCTCTGCAGAAAATTGAACGCTGGGGATTCGATCCGGAAATTCTGTTTCTGGCCCGGCGCGCGGGTCTGCGGGTGGAAGAGGTTCCGGTGGTGTGGGCGCACAGCGAGGGGACGCGGCTGCATCCTTTCCGCGACGGAATGCGCATGTTCGTGGAAGTTTTGTGGATCCGGTGGAATGCGATGACTGGGGAGTACACGACTGGCGCGGTGCCTTCTAAAGGAAAATTGTAAGTCAGACAATCGCTCGGGTGGGGACGGGGCTTCGCCCCTTCCAAGCGGGGCGGAGCCCCGCTTCCACACCGGCTACGACGCAGCTCGGTCGTTTGCGGCTGCCGCCAAGCGCACGAACTCGGCGATCTGGGCGCCCATTTCTTCGGTGGAGACGGTGCGCTCGCCGGGACGCGCCAGATCGCGAGTGCGAAAGCCTCCCATCAAGGTTGAGATGACGCCAGCTTCCACGCACTCCGCTTCCTTGGGTAGATGAAAAGTATGGCGCAGCATCAGGGCGACCGAGAGGATGGCGCCTAGCGGGTTAGCGATGCCCTGACCTGCGATGTCCGGAGCCGAGCCATGAACGGGTTCGTAGAGACCGACGCGTCCTCCGATGCTGGCCGAAGCGAGCAACCCGAGCGACCCCACGACTCCCCCCGCCTCATCGGACAGGATGTCGCCGAACATGTTTTCGGTGAGGATGACGTCGAACTCGGCGGGCTTGAGGACCAGCGTCATGGCGGCCGAGTCCACGTACATGTGGGAGAGATGGACATCGGAAAAATCGCGGGCGATGCTGGTGACGACTTCGCGCCACAGCCGCGAGCACTCCAGAACATTCGATTTGTCGACGGAGAGCAGGCGCCGGCGGCGGGTGCGAGCGAGTTGAAATGCGACGCGCGCGATGCGCTCGATTTCCGGCTCAGTGTAGCGCATGCTGTTGAGCGCCTGGCGTGTGCCATCAGTGCCTTCGATGGAGCGAGGCTGGCCGAAATACAACCCGCCGAGCAGTTCGCGCACGATAAGAATGTCGGTCCCTTTGACGATTTCTTCGCGCAGAGGTGAGCAGGCAGCGAGCGCCGGATAAAAGACAGTAGGACGGAGATTAGCGAACGCTCCAAGTTCCTGGCGGAGGCGCAACAGTCCAGCTTCGGGGCGAAGTTCGCGAGGATTGTGATCGAAGGCCGGATTGCCGACCGCTCCAAGCAGCACGGCCTCTGAGGCGAGGCAGGCCTGAATGGTCGAGTCCGGCAGGGGATTGCCGAACTTTGCCAGGGCAACTCCACCGATTTCTTTTTCGTCGAGTTCGAGATCATGGCCAAAGCCGCTGGCCACTTCTTCCAGAACACAAATGGCTTGGGAGGTAACTTCAGGACCGATTCCGTCGCCGGGGAGGGAAGTGACAGAGAGTCGCATGGAAATCCTCGCTTCTTTCCGAAAGGATAAATGCGGCGAGACCGTCGTGATAGCCTGTCAAGCCGTTCCAGTTGTCGCTGCGCGTGGTGGTTACACACCCCAGAGATAGTCTTCTTGCTCGCTGTGATGCTCGGCGAAGGGGATCGCCACCGACGCCTGGCCGGCGCTCCCGGACACCTGAGCCGGATGCGCGTCATTGGCATTGGCTCGAGCGGCGGCGGCACGCGGTAAAGGCAATGAAGCCGCGGCAGGCGGGAATTTCTTGCCATGGCCGTTGGCGCCATCGCCATTGCTTGCGTTGCCGCTGGCAACGTCTTGGATCAGTTCAAGCAAATGGCTGTCCTGAACCTTTTTAATGCGGTCGGCAAGAACTACAAACCTGCGATAGATCTCATCGAGATCACGGCGCTCAAACTGGTGTCCCAGTTGTTCGCAGCGCAGAGCCAGCGCGTGACGGCCGGAGTGCTTGCCCAGCACCAGCCGCGAATCGGGCACGCCCACCGATTGCGGGGTCATGATTTCATAGGTCAGCGGATTCTTGAGCATGCCATCCTGATGGATTCCAGCCTCGTGCGCAAATGCATTGCGGCCGGTGATGGCCTTGTTGGGCTGCACCGGAACCCGGGTGATCTCCGCCAACATCTGGCTGGAAGCATACAGGTGCTCGCTGGCGACTGCGGTTTCGTAAGGATAGCGGTCGGGGCGCACCCGCATGGCCATGACGATTTCTTCGAGAGATGCATTGCCGGCGCGCTCGCCGATGCCGTTGATGGTGCACTCCACCTGGCGCGCACCCTGCTGCACGCCCGCGAGCGAGTTCGCGACCGCTAAACCAAGATCGTTATGGCAATGCGTCGAGATCGTTACTTTATCGATACCAGCAACTTTCTCACGTAGCGTCCGGATGAGCTGGCCATATTCCTCTGGCATGCTGTAACCGACGGTATCGGGAATGTTGACCGTGGTTGCGCCGGCTGCGATCACCGCTTCGACAACCTGACAGAGAAACGGGACATCGGTACGGGTGGCATCTTCGGGCGAGACTTCAATGTCGGCGCAGAGCGACTTGGCGTGCCGAACCGCTTCCCGCGCCTGCTCCAGGCACTTCTCACGCGTGATGCGCAGCTTGTATTTCAGGTGAATGTCAGAGGTTGCGAGAAAAACGTGGATGCGTGGGCGTGCGGCTCCCTGCAACGCCTGCCAGGCCCGGTCCACGTCGCCGGTACAAGCGCGAGCCAAGCCGGCGATGATGGGACGGCGCAGCGAAGCGGCGATGCGTCGTACGGCTTCGAAGTCGCCATCGGAGGCGATGGGGAATCCCGCCTCGATCACGTCCACGCCGAGGCGGTCGAGTTGCTGGGCCAGGCGCAGCTTTTCCTGCACATTCATGCTGCAGCCCGGCGACTGCTCGCCGTCACGAAGCGTGGTGTCGAAGATGGTGATGCGCGGCCGATCCATGGATACCGTACCTCCGAAAAATCTTATTACTCTACACTCTATCGGCGGATGGGGGCAAAAGAAAAGATTATTATCTTTACAATAGAATTAGCGGCGATGATAGTATTAGGAAGACTTATGGTTCATCTATATAAATGGAGAAGGTCGCAGGGGTTAGGTCTGAGGTCTCAGGAACCCCCGGGCCGCGGACACTCAAGGCCTGAGACCTTGGACCTGACACCTGAGACCTAATCTTTATGGACCTTTCGCAACTTGAAGTCTTCCTCACCGTGGCTCGCGAACGTAGGTTTTCGCGGGCGGCCGAAAAGCTGTTTCGCACGCAGTCGGCGGTCAGCCAGACCATCCGGAAACTCGAACTGGAGATCGGCGAGCCGCTCTTCGACCGCTCTTCCCGCGATGGCGTACTCACCGATGCCGGGCGTGTCTTGCAGGAATATGCCGAGCAGTTGCTCAACCTGCGACAGGACGCGCAGACGGCGCTGGTAGAGATGCGCGAATTACAGAAAGGCAGGCTGGCGATCGCCGCCAATGAATTTACCGCGCTCTACTTGTTGCCGGTGCTGGGCGAGTTTCGCCGCCTGCATCCCATGATCAAGATCATGGTGCGGCGTTCGCTGGGAAGTCACATTCCCGACGATCTGCTCAAGCACAACGTGGAACTCGGGGTGCTTTCTTACGATCCGCAGGAGGCGCAGTTGCGATCGGCGGTGGTTTATCTGGATGAGTTGGTATTTGTCGTTCCTCCGGGCCATCCGCTGGCCTCGGCGGGCGAAGTCAGCGTTCGGCAACTGGGCGCCGAGTCGTTCGTGGCCCACATCGTCACGTCTCCTTATCGCGATAAAGTGATCGAAGCGTTCCGTCGCCACAAAACTCCCTTACACATGGACGTGGAACTGCCCACGCTGCAAGCCATCAAGCGTTTCGTGTGCATGGGAAATGGGGTGGCGCTGGTGCCCGAGATCAGCGTGGAAAGCGAGATCAGCCGCGGAGACCTCATACGCGTTCCGGTGCGCGATCTGCATTTTGAGCGCAAGCTGCGCCTGGTGTATCGGGAGGAATCGACGCTGTCGCACGCGGGAAGAGCGTTCTTGAAAGTCGCGGAGCAAGTGGCAAAAGACCGAGGCGGCCGTTATCGCTTCCAGCGGGAAAAGTAGTCCTCTGTGATCCTCCGTGTTCCTCTGTGGCTAAAAGCACTTGAAGTTCTAAACCACAGGGGACACAGAGGACCACGCGGGAAAGCAATCGAGAAGCTGACGTAGCCAGTGGAGCGACGGGCGTCCTCGTCGTCCGGAGCGATTAGTTCTTGCGGCGGGACGAATTCACAGTAGGGACGAGCGGTCGCCGCAGCGGTACGATTGCGCCCTTGGACGGATCGGTGGCAGCCGAGGCGCGCGTCAGAACCTCGTGCTGGATGTACTGCACGAACTCCTGGATCTGGCGTTGCATTTCTTCCATGCGCTCGCGCATTTGGAGAATGATGGCGATGCCGCTGATGTTGACACCCAGATCGCGCGCCAGTGACAGGATAAACTCGAGCCGCTGCAAATCTTCATCGGTATAGAGCCTGGTGTTGCCTTCGGTGCGGCTCGGCTTCAGCAGTCCTTCTCGCTCATAGAGGCGTAAGGTCTGGGGATGAATCTCATACATCTCAGCCACCGCCGAAATCATGTACGCGCCCTTGGATTTACGCTTGGTCATTGCCGCTGCCCACTAATGTATAACAGCCGAGTCGTGAGCCGTTGGCGAAGTTTGGAAAGAAGGTTGTGTGGTGGCGGGGCTACGCACGCCAGGACGGGGCGCAGCCCCGTCCCCACACAGACACTGATGCTACGCCGCCATCCCCGGTTTCGGCCTGGCTGCTGCCCAGCCCGCCGGCTTCAGCGCATGATTGATCAGGTAGGCGACCACGCCGGCGCCGATCAAGATCAGTCCAAACCAGAGCGAGCTCATGCCGAGCACAACCTCATGTTCGCTGCGAATGATGGCAAATCCGAGCAGCAGAACCGGAGGAATGCCAACCGCTATCGCTCCAAACAGGCCGCCCGGCACGCGGAACGGGCGCTTCAATTCCGGCTCGCGAATGCGCAGCCAGATCAGCGCCATAAATTCGAGCGTCAGGCTGGCGCCGTAAATCATGATGTCGAGCGTGACCAGGCGTTCGAATCCGAGATTCAGAGCCAGGCCCCAGCCCACCGCCAGCGCCAGAATCGCAACCCAGGGCGCGCGCGATTTCGGATGCAGCTTTCCAAAAACTTTCGGCAGCATGCCATCCTGCGCCATGGCCAGCGGCAGGCGCGAGTAGCTCATGACCAGGGCATTGAACATGCCGAAGCCGCTCATCATGCCGCCCGCCACCAGCGCGATCCGAAGCACCGGCCCACCCATCAACTGGGCGACGTCGGCCCACGCGCCCGTTTCCCAGGCGCTGGCCGGAAGGCCGGTGATCCACATGGCAGCAAACGGAAGAACATAAGTAAGGCAGACAATGACCACAGCCCAAAGCATGGCGCGGGGATATGTCCGCTGCGGACGCTCCACTTCGGTGGCGATGGTGGAGGCGTTATCCCATCCCATGTAGTTCCACATGCAGATAAGCAGGCCACCGAGAATGTCCACATTTGAAGTTGTCGGCTTGGTAACCGCATTCGCCAGCGCGTGAATCTTGAACGGCGCCAGCACAAAGATGGCCGCAAAGGGCGCTGACAGGGCGAAGAACAGCCACAGCGAAGTAGTCGAGACGACCTTCACGCCCATAATGTTTAAGATCGCGCAGACGATCACCACGCCCAGCGCGACAGCCACGCCGCGATGATTCTCCTGGAAATAAGGAAACATGCGCGTGAGGTAGAGGACAAACAGCGTGGGATAAATCGCCATATCGAAAATGGACGCTACCAGCGACAGCCAGGCCTCCTGAAATCCCCAGAAATTCCCCATGGCGCGTCGCACCCAGGCGTAGTAGCCGCCTTCAAAGGGCAGCGCGCTCGAAAGCTCGCCGATCATGAACGCCGTCGGTAGGCTCCAGAGAAGCGGAGTCAGCAGCAGGATGAGAATCGCCTTGCCATACCCGGCGCCGTGCACGATGTCTTCGGTGCCATAGGTTCCGCCCGAGACCATAAAGAAGGTCGCGGCGACCAGGGGCCACAGCGTGAGACGGATAGACTTTTTCGTCTTCTTGAGATCGGGAGCGACGGCAGAAACAAAGCTCGGCTGCGAAAGGTTAGTAGTTGCGGTAGCTGTTGCCAATTTCTATGGCTTCCTCCTCAGGCGACTCACTCTCACCACCGCGTCTCCCTTGACTTCCTTTACACGGCTCCCGGGTGCACGGCGATTCCAGGGCATTTTCGGCAAAGTTAGTTCGCAAGTGTGAGATTACGGCAAATTTCCACAGATGCAAGAATATTTTTAGGAAATAGCGAAAATTTTATCAACGAGGGCGGGTACGGAGGTAACGATTGGTGGAGGTCGTCCCAGCGAGATGTTCCCTAAAGCAAAATCCGTATGGCCATTCTCGGTGATTTGATGTATAAGACTGCGCGGGGATCAGCCATTCAATCAATATTGGAGGATCAGCGATGAAGAAAATGATGCTTGGAGTTCTATTGCTTTGCGTAGGTGGATTGCTCGCTCAACCGGGGACACACCCGAATACGTTCACTCCCGACCAGATCAAGTACGGGCCGCCACCACCGTTCGTCGCTCCGGGTGCACAGTTGGCCTTGGTCGAAGGAGATCCAACCGCGAACTCAGGCGACTTCACGATCCGCCTCAAAATGCCAAGCGGCTACAAGATCGCTCCGCACTGGCATCCCAAGCGCGAAAATGTGACGGTAATTTCCGGCAAATTCAAAGTCGGCATGGGAGACAAGTTCGAAGAGGCGAAAATGACGACTTTCCCGGCAGGCAGCTTCGCCTACCTTGATCCCGATATGCACCACTATGCGATGGCATCCGGAGAGACGGTGGTTCAGGTACACGGCATGTCGCCGCTGCAGTTTAACTATGTCAATCCCGCGGACGACCCCAGCAAGAAATGAGGGTGGAGGGTGGAAGATTAGCTGTCAGCTCCCTTCGCGCGCGCTTACGTGGCCCGAAAGAGGGCGAGAGAGCTGACAGCTCTTAGACTTCCTTCCACAACTCGGCCCGAGGGTCCTCCGGATTCACCTTCGCCAGCTCCCGCAGCAGTTCTTTGGTCTTCTCATCGCGCGGCATTGGGACCGTAATCTTTACTTCCACGATTTCATCGCCGCGGGCGCCCTCTGTGGTTGCTGAGGGCACGCCTTTTTCGCGCAGGCGCAGCTTCTGGCCGGACTGCGTCCCCGGCGGAATCTTCAGCATGCTGCGGCCATCAATGGTGGGCACTTCAATCTTCGACCCCAGCGCCGCTTCTACCACCGTCACCGGCACCGTAATGTAGATGTCGTCGCCTTCACGGCGGAACAGTGTGTGCCCGCCGATGCGGATGATCACGTACAGATCGCCGACCCCGCCTCCCCGCAGCCCGGCATTGCCTTTGCCCGCGATCCGGATGCGCTGTCCGTTGCGAGTTCCGGCCTTGATGCGAATCTCGAGCGGATCAGTGCGCTCGATGCTGCCTTCGCCATGGCAGACCGGGCAGGTCGAAATATTCTTGCCCGTTCCATGGCATCGGGGACAGGTGACGTTGAACTTCATCCGGCCACCCGTCTGTTCAATCGTTCCCTTGCCATGACACTGCGGACATTGTCCCGGAGCTTCGAGGAAGCCATTGCCGTGGCAGTTTCCGCAGGCATCGCGCCGGGCGATATTCAGCTTCATCACCCCGCCGCGGATCGCCGTCCAGAACGGCACGTTGACTTGGTACTCAAGATCGCTGCCCGGCTCCGGTCCCTCCTCGGCGGCCTCACCGCGTCCGCCGCCGCTGAAAATGTTGGAGAAGATATCGCGGAACCCGCCGCTCGTGCCGCTCGACGCCTTGCGCCCGCCTTCAAACAAATCCGAAAAGTCAAAGCCGCCGAAATCAACGGTGCTTTGCCCACCGGGATGCCGGCCTCCCGGAAAGCCTCCGCCAAAGTCGCCGGGGCCGGCCCCAGGCTGTCCGCCGCCCCGCGCGTAGGCGTCTGCCGTAGCCGCATCGACATTGTCGGAGTAGAACCCGAGCTGGTCGTAGATCTTCCGCTTCTTGGGGTCGCTCAGGACGTCGTTGGCCTCGGAAAGAGTCTTGAACTTTTCTTCCGCGGTTTTGTCGCCGGGATTGACGTCAGGATGATACTTGCGCGCAAGTTTGCGGAACGCCTTGCGGATGTCGTCGGCGGAGGCGGACTTCTTTACGCCGAGAACGCCGTAATAGTCTTTCGTCGCGGTGGCCATGTCAGCCGTCAGTACTCAGCCGTCAGCATTCAGCTTTTCATTGTAGCGCGTGCGGTAGGGCGTCCTTCGACTCCGCTCAGAATGGCAGGCTCTGAATTGTTGCTCATGAATCGGAATTCTGAGAACTGAGAACCCGAAACTGACAACTGGCTCCTCAGTTCACCACTTCCTTCTCTTCCTCATCCACCGGCACCGCGAACGCCTCAAATGGCGAGGCATCCATCGACACGGGGATCCGCTGCACCCCTGTCCCGGTTGGCGCAAAGCAATACCAGCGTCCCTCTTCCGGGATGAAGTTCACAAAAAACATCTGTCCATTGACTTCGAATCTCAATTCGCTTCCCTCTTTCCTGGGCCCGGCTAACGGATCGCTCGCTTCGATCGGCATGACAAGTCCTTTAAGTATGATGCAAATGGGGGCGCATTCGCGCCCCAATTGCGTTCTCAAGTGCCGAGTTCGCTTGGTCGGACAGCCGACAGCGGCTGTCCCTACGCGTTACTTCTTGTCTTCGACATCCACGTACTCGGCGTCGATCACGCCTTCGTCTTTCTTGGCCTGGCCATCGCCGCCCGAAGGCGTGCCAGCCCCCGGAGCTGGTCCTGCACCCGCGCCCGGCGTGCCCGCTGCCTGCGTCGCCTTATACATCTGCTCCGCCAGCTTGTGCGATGCCGCCGTTAGCTTTTCGCGTGCCGAATCCATCTGCGACTTGTCGCCGCTTTCGATGGCTTTCTTCGCGTCCGCCAAGGCGTTCTCCACGTCTCCGCGCTCCGTGCCCGAGATCTTGTCGCCATGCTCTTTCAGCATCTTCTCGATGTTGTAAACCATCGAGTCGAGCTGATTTTTGGCCTCGATCTCTTCACGCCGCGTCTTGTCTTCAGCCGAGTGCGCGTCGGCTTCCTTCGCCATCCGCTCCACTTCTTCCTTCGACAATCCCGAAGACGACGTGATCGTGATCTTCTGATCCTTGCCCGTGGCCATATCTTTCGCGGTCACGTTCAGGATGCCGTTCGCGTCAATGTCAAACGTCACTTCGATCTGCGGTATGCCCCGAGGCGCCGGCGGCAATCCGGTCAAATGGAACTTGCCCAGGGTGCGGTTCTGCGCCGCCAGTGGACGCTCGCCCTGCAGCACATGCACTTCAACCGAAGTCTGACTGTCGGCTGCCGTAGAAAACGTCTCCGTCTTCTTCGTCGGAATCGTAGTGTTCCGTGGAATCATCGGCGTAGCCACCCCGCCCAGCGTTTCGATCGACAAAGTCAGCGGAGTAACGTCAAGCAGCAGCAGGTCTTTCACCTCGCCCTTGAGCACGCCGCCCTGGATCGCCGCGCCGACCGCGACCACTTCATCCGGGTTCACGCCCTTGTGGCCTTCGCGTCCAAACAGTTCTTTTACGATCGCCTGGATGCGCGGCATGCGCGTCTGTCCGCCGACCAGCACCACTTCGTTAATTTTGCTGGCGTCGACACCCGCATCTTTCATGCACTGCTTGCAGGGGCCAACCGACCGCTGCAAAATGTCTTCGACCATGGTTTCGAGCTTGGCCCGGGTCAGCTTAATGACCAGGTGCTTCGGCCCGGAAGCATCCGCCGTAATGAACGGCAGATTGATCTCGGTCTCCATGGTGGTCGAAAGCTCGATCTTGGCGCGTTCCGCCGCGTCGCGCAGACGCTGCAAAGCCATCTCGTTGCCCTTGGCGCGCAGGTCGAGGCCTTCGTTTTTCTTGAACTCATCAATCAGCCAATCCACCAGCCTCTGGTCGATGTTGTCGCCGCCCAAGTGCGTATCGCCGTTGGTGGCTTTCACTTCGATCACGCCTCCGCCGACTTCGAGGATCGAGATGTCAAAAGTCCCGCCGCCGAAGTCGTACACGGCGATGGTCTCGTCCTTGCCCTTGTCGAGCCCGTAGGCCAGCGCGGCCGCGGTCGGTTCGTTGATGATTCGCTTCACGTCGAGCCCGGCAATTCGCCCGGCATCTTTGGTAGCCTGCCGCTGCGCATCGTTGAAGTACGCCGGCACGGTGATGACCGCGTCAGTGACTTTCTCTCCGAGATAGTCTTCCGACGCCTTCTTCAGTTTTTGCAGGATCATCGCGGAGATCTCGGGTGGGGTATACTTTTTCCCCTGCGCGATGATGGCCACATGATCGCCGTCCCGCTCGACCTTATAAGGGACCATCTTCAGTTCTTCGCTGACCTCGTCATAGCGGCGTCCCATGAACCGCTTGATCGAGTAAACGGTATTCTCAGGGTTGGTGATGGCCTGCCGCTTGGCGACCTGCCCTACCAGCCGTTCGCCGGTTTTCGTAAATCCAACGACCGAAGGCGTAGTCCTTCCACCTTCTTCATTAGGGATAACTTTCGGCTCTCCACCCTCCATAACCGCTACGCAGGAGTTGGTGGTGCCAAGGTCAATTCCAATAGTCTTGCTCATATCGCATCCTCCAAAGCAAATAAGTCATTTAAAATGAGTGCGATGACGATTACGCTCAAGCTCATGCTATAACCTGAGCGAATCATTGTCAATGTTTAGATGCTTGGGAAATGAAGAAGTTGCGTTTGCCTTTGCTAGTGCGGGGACGGGGCTGAGCCCCGTCCAAAGCCGAGCGAAGCTCGGCCGCTCTTTCACCTTCCCCACCGAGTCATCCTGAGCGAAGCCGAAGGACCCCTACACTGTTGTGCTCTGATTTCTGCCGCAAGGCATTCTCACAATGCCGCTGGCGGGTGGGTGGCCCAGTTCCGCCCACTAAATAATGGGATTCGTAATAATTACAAAGTAATAAGTGCCCGCCAGTGTCTCTTTAACCACACCCGACCCTGAGCATTATCAAAGACTTACAACCCCTCACTCCCGTGCCTTCTTTCTCTCCCCGGTCATCACCTTTCGCAGAGCCTGGTTGATCCGCGTTTGGTAGCCCCGCCCGGCCCGTTGGAACCACACCAGCACATCGGCATCCAGCCGCAGCGTGACCGGCTTCTTCACCGGCTTGTACATGCCCGCCCACTCCGCCGGCAGGTACCGCGGACGCCTCTTCGACCCCGTCGACGCCTCAATTTTAGTCACTTTTCGCGACGCCCGTGCTCGCTTCGTAACTCGCTTTCGTTGCCTCATTTAAGTCGCCTTGTAAGTACATGTATATACTAACATAAATACCAGTACAATGTTCCACGTGGAACATTTCTCGCGTTTGCACCACGACCCCCTGGCGTCTGAGCTAGCCAGGACTTTACTGGCAACTAACCACTGCCACTGCCTCTACATTCCCGGAAACTTCATCCCCGCCATGCGCCGCGCGAAGCTGGGCTTGCCCATCTGCTTGAACATTTTTTTCATCTGGGCGTACTGCCGGAGCAGGTTGTTGACTTCCTGCACGCTGGTGCCGGAGCCGCGGGCAATGCGCTTGCGGCGGCTGCCGTTGATGGCTTCGTGATGGTTGCGCTCGTACCCGGTCATGGAATTGATGATGGCCTCGACCCGGTTGATCTGTTTTTCGTCAACCTTGTCGGCAGCTTTCTGCAGCCCGGAAAACGCGCCGATCGAGGGCAGCATGCCCATGAGGCTTTGCATCGATCCCATTTTGCGAACCTGCCGCAACTGGTCGCGGAAATCGTCGAGCGAAAAGCCGTCGCCAGCAAGCACCTTGGAGGCAAGTTCGTTGGCCTTCTTCTTGTCGATCTGCGACTCGGCCTTTTCGATGAGCGAGAGGATGTCGCCCATGCCAAGAATGCGCGAGACGATGCGGTCGGGGTGGAAGGGCTCAAGCGCATCGTATTTTTCGCCGATACCGATGAACTTGATAGGCTGCCCAGTGACCTGGCGAATGGAAATCGCCGCGCCGCCGCGGGCATCGCCGTCCATTTTGGTGAGGATGACGCCGGTGAGCGAGAGCTTTTTGTGGAATTCGTCGGCCGAGCGGACGGCGTCCTGTCCAGTCATCGAATCAGCGACAAATAAGATTTCCTGCGGATTGAGCAGCCGCTTGAGCGACTGCATCTCCTCCATAAGCTGGTCGTCGATATGGAGACGCCCAGCAGTGTCGACAATGAGCACGTCGCAGCCAGTGTTGATCGCTTCGCGCCGCGCTTCTTTGGCAAGCCGCTCGACGGTAGCCGTATTCGCTTCGCCGACCGCGCCTTCGTAAAGGTTGGCCTTGATCTCCGCCGCCACAACTTTAAGTTGCTCGCGCGCGGCGGGACGGTAGACATCGACCGAGACCAGCAGCGGACGGTGTCCGCCATTCTTGAGCCAATTGGCGAGCTTGCCGGAGGTCGTGGTTTTGCCGGAACCCTGCAGCCCGGCCATGAGCACGACAGTCGGCGGTTGCGAGGCAAATTTCAATTTAGCCGTATCTTTGCCAAGAGTCGCAACCAGTTCGTCGCGGACGATTTTGATGACCTGCTCGCCGGGCGAAAGCGCGGTCAGCACTTCCTGGCCGACAGCCTTGGCCTGGATGCGATCGATGAGATCTTTGACAACCTTGAAGTTGACGTCGGCCTCAAGCAGCGCCAGACGGATTTGTTTCATCGCCTCGGCGATGTTCTCTTCGGTGAGGACGGCTTGTCCGCGGAGAGACTTGAAAGCGCGCTGGAGTTTTTCCTGGAGATTCTCGAACATGCGGGACCAGCACTATTTTAGCAGGCGGAAAGACGGACGCAGGCTGTGGGCCACGAGTTGCGAGCCACGGGCTATGAGCTCCGAGTAATCGTTCCCCTTCACCCAACCTTCGGACGCGCCATTTCGAAGCGCTCGGTGGTTCGCGTGTACTGCATGCCGCCCATGCGCCCGATCAGATCGAGCGAGTTCCGGTCCTGGCGGCCTTCTTTTATGTGCTGCTGGTTGATGTGAATCGAGACGATTTTGCCAATCACCAGGCTGCCGCCCTCCGGGCCGGGATTGAAGTCGATAATCTGATGCAGCTTGCATTCAAAGCTGACGGGAGACTCCGCCACGCGCCGCGGCCGCACCAGTTTCGAAGGCGCCGAGGCGAGTTTCGCCACTTCGAACTCATTGATGGACGAGTCATATTCGCCGCTGGTCAGGTTCATGGCCTCGGCCAGTTCGTAGGTGACCACGTTGATCACGAATTCCCCGGTCTCGCGAATATTCCGCAGCGTGTCTTTAGGCTCTCCGGCGGGCTCTCCTGACGCTGCTCCGGATTTCTTCGGCGAGCGCATCCCCGGCGCAAACGCCAACAGCGGAGGATTGGCGCATACGGCATTGAAAAATGAAAAGGGCGCCAGGTTGGGTTGTCCGGAAGCGCTGAGGGTCGAGACCCATGCGATCGGCCGCGGCGCCACGGCGCTGATCAGAATGTTATAGAACTCACGGTGCGCAAGTTGAGAAGGAATGACGTCCATAGCGTCGAGTATATCGAAGCGCTTTGTCAGCCCCTCCCGGCAAACACTTCCTTCGCGGCGACCACCGTATTGCAGTGAATCATGATTGTGTCTTCGAGCTTCAGGGCGTAGCCGCCGGCGAGTGTGACCATCACGGGGATGCCCTCGGCCTTGGCGATTTGGAACACGAGAGTATCTCGCTCCTTCAATCCCTCAATCGTCAACGACAATCCGCCAAGCTGGTCTTCGCGATAAGGATCGGCTCCGGCGAGGTAGCAGATGAGTTCCGGCTTGAACATGCTCAATCCCAAACTGAGCGCGTCGCCGAGGCACGCCAGATATTCGCCGTCGCCGATTTCGTCGGGCAAATTCAGGTCAAGCGACGAAGGGGGCTTAAAGACCGGGTAGTTGTTTTGCTGATGGAGCGAGATGGTGAAGACGTCCCCGGCGTGGGCGCTGTGCCCTTTGGTGGTGCGATTGGGATTCAGGACTGACCCGGACGCCGAGGGCGCCGGATTGCTGGGGACACGCGTGCCGGCAAAAATAACGGCAGTGCCATTGCCTTGATGGACGTCGCAATCGACGGTCATCGCGGTGCGAATCTTGTTGTCACGCTGCATGCGGCGGATGGCGACGGCCACGTCGTTGATCACGCAGAAACCTTCGCCGTGATCAGGGAACGCGTGATGGAATCCTCCGCCGATGCTGATGGCCACGCCGTCGTTGAGGGCATGATCGGCGGCCAAAATGGACCCGCCTGCGGCAAGCCAGAAGGCGCGCACTAACTCCGGCGAGTACGGGACTTCGAGTTCCAACGCTTCGCGCGCGCTGAGCGTGCCCGTCTTCAACTTCTCGACGTACTGCGGAGTGTGCACGAGCAGCACGTCCTGGTCGGTTGCCGGACGAGGCGTGACAAAATCGGAAGGCGCCGCAATTCCGTATGCGAGCAGGCGGTCATGAACACACTTGTATTTTTCGGCAGGAAAAACATGGGAGCCGATGGGCAGGTAATAGTCGTCGCTGTAGACGAGTTTGAATGGGAGCATTCAGCACGCAGGATTCAGCACTCGGCAGGTCGAGAGCCGAAAACGCCTTATCATACGCGATTGCCCGAGGTTTGGGAGAACGTCGTTCGCTGTTCGCGGTTCGCCGCTCGGGAGTCGATTCGCTCTTCGTCCCCGGCTCCTGACCTCCCACAACTGTTAAACTTGGCCAGTTGCCTGCCAAAAAGAAATCGTCGCCGCAAGTGAGTGCCCCGCCTAGGCCCGCTTCCGCTCAAGGTAAGGGCAAGGGGCGGATTTTCCTGATCGATACGATGTCGTTCATTTTCCGCGCCTATCACGCGATGGCGCGGCAGCGGCCGATGTCCACGAAGACGGGGGTTCCGACGGCGGCGACGTATGTTTTCGTCAACATGCTGCGGAAGCTGCGGGACGACTTTTCGCCCGAGTACCTGGCGGCGGTGTTCGATGTGGGCGCGCCGACGGTCCGCAATCAGCAGGCGGAAGCGATCACGATGATCCGCAAGTTCGACATCAAGACACAGACGTTCAAAGAAGCGGAGTATGGCGGCTACAAGGCGAACCGCGCCGAGATGCCTGGGGATCTGGCGCAGCAGATTCCGTACATTCGGCGGGCGCTGGAGGGATATCGCATTCCAATTTTGCAGCTGGAAGGTTATGAAGCCGACGATGTGATCGGAACGCTGGCGCGGAAAGCGGCGGCGGAATCGTATCCGGTGTTTGTGGTTTCGAGCGACAAAGACATGCTGCAATTGGTGAACGACAAGGTGCAGGTGCTGAATCCGCCGAAGGACAACCTGATTTGCGATACGGCGAAGGTCGAGGAAATTCTCGGAGTGCCGCCGTCGAAGGTGGTGGATGTGATGGCGCTGCGCGGCGACTCGGTGGACAACATTCCGGGGGCGCCGGGGATCGGTGACAAGGGGTCGGTGGAACTCATTCGGCGCTTTGGAAGCGTGGAACAGGCGCTGGAACATGCGGCTGAGGTGGAGAAGAAAACGTATCGGGAATCGCTGCAGAACAATCGCGACAACATCCTGTACAGCAAACAGCTGGTGACGATCGATACCGACGTGGCGGTCGAGCTCGACGTTGCCGCGATGAAAGCGGGCGAACCGGAGGTTGAATCTCTGCGCCTGCTGTTTGCCGAGCTCGAATTTACTTCTTTGTTGAAAGAACTGCTCCCCGTGGTTGAAGTGAAAGAGGGCGACTACCGTGAGATCAAGTCGAAAGCTGAATTCGAGGAGTATTTGAAAGGCTTGAGCGAGAGCACGCCGCTCGCTCTGGCAATTCCGACGGAACACACTGAGAGCATTTACGCCGAGAGCATTGCAGAAGAAGATGAGCCGCAGCCTGCACAATCCGGGTTTCTGGCCTTGCAGCCCGCGAATGCGGAGGATCAGAGTGCGGGAGGTAGAAAGCGCATAGCCGTTTCGAATGGGCCAGGGGCGGGGGCGATGGTCGCGCTGGAAGACAGGGCGCTCGCCGATCGAGTGAAAAGCATGCTCGAAGATGCCGCTGTGCCGAAGACGGTTCACGATCTCAAATCTGCGCTGCATTATTTTTCAGAGCGGGGACTTGCGTTGACCGGAGTGAGGCATGATCCGATGCTGTATTCCTACCTGCTCGATCCGACCTATTCGTCGCATTCGTTGCCGGAGGTTGCGCTGCGGAGATTCAATTTGAAGCTGAGCGGCAATCTGGCGGAAGCGGCGGATGTAACGGGCCGGCTGGCCAGCGCGCTCCGCAAAGAAGTCGACGACTTGGGGCTGACCCCGGTGTACGAGGAGATCGATAAGCCGCTGGTGCCCGTGCTGGCGCGCATGGAAGACGCGGGAGTAAAGATTGATCCGGCGGTGCTGGGGCAGATGTCGGTGAAGTTGCAGCGCGAGGCCGAAGCCAAGGCGCAGGACATCTATGAGCGTTGCGGCGTGGAATTCAACATTAATTCGCCCAAGCAACTGGGCGATGTGCTCTTTAACAAGCTGGCCCTGCCGATGCCGTCGAAATACGGGAAAGGGAAAAAGATTTCGACGGCGGTGGATGTATTGGAAGGACTGGCGGCGGAGCACGAAGTTCCGCGGCTGGTGCTGGAGTACCGGCAACTGACGAAGTTGAAATCGACTTATGTGGATGCATTGCCGGCGCTGATTCGCAGCCAGAGTGGCCGCGTGCATACGACTTTTGGGCAGACGGGAACGGCGACGGGGAGGCTCTCTTCGACCAATCCGAACTTACAAAATATTCCGATTCGCACGGAACTTGGGCGGGAGATTCGCGCGGCCTTTATCGCTGAGCCTGGGCACGTACTGTTGTCCGCGGATTATTCGCAGATCGAACTGCGGCTGCTGGCACATTTCTCAAAAGACAAGCTACTGGTCGAGGCGTTTCGGCGCGGGGACGACATTCACACACTGACCGCGTCGCAGGTGTTTGGCGTGCCGCCGCTGATGGTTACGCCCGATCATCGGCGGCAGGCAAAGGTAGTGAACTTCGGGATTGTTTACGGTTTGTCGGCGTTTGGGCTCTCTCAGCAGTTGGGCATTGAGCCGGGTGAGGCCAGGAAATTCATTGATGCCTATTTTGAAAAATATGCGGGAGTGCGGGCGTTCATTGATGCGACGCTCGAGCAGACGCGGCGCGATCAGAGAGTGAAGACGCTGTTCGGGCGCATCCGGCCGATTCCCGACATCAACAGCAAGAACGCCACCCAGCGCGGGTTTGCGGAGCGCACTGCCGTGAATACTCCGCTGCAGGGAACGGCCGCCGACCTGATCAAGCTGGCGATGATCCGGATTGATGAGGAAATCCGGAAGCGGGGGCTGAGGTCGCGGATGACTTTGCAGGTGCACGATGAACTCGTGTTCGAAGTGCCAGAGAGCGAAGTGGACGCAATGAAGCCGCTGGTGCGGGAGCATATGGAGGAAGCGCATTCGCTCGAGGTTCCTCTGCTGGTGGAAATTGGAGTGGGGCCAAACTGGCGGGACATGGAGTAGGAGACGCATCGAGGCAGCGAATGATGAAGTCCAACGCTGAGGATAACTATTCCACCATTTCCGGTCCAGTGTTTCCGATATACTCGGAAGAACGATCTGCGCAAGCGCGCGTTCGTTGCTGATTCCAGCCGGTTGATTCCAGACGCATGACAAGGATTTCTAATCCTGCAGAGGCAGTCTGATGAGTGCAGCTCCATCGCCGGCATTCGAAGAAGCGTCACGGCGCGTTTTTCCCCGGCACCCGATCAACGTGCCCTTGGACGTGATCGCGTTGCGATCCGGGGACCCCGAAAATTTACCCGGGCGCTGCACCGACCTCAGCGAAGCGGGTGTGGGCGCGGTGGTGGCGGGAGAACTGGCCGCAGGCCAACAGGTCGCGGTCGAATTGCGGCTTCCGAATGTTGGCGTGCCGGTTCGCGCGCGTGCGCTGGTTCGTTATCAGTCGCGGTTCCGTTGCGGGCTTGAGTTTGTAATGCTATCGGTGGAGCAGCGGGAGATGATCCGGTATTGGGTTTACCGCTCCGCTTCACCGCCGGGCGATTTTACGGAAGAGAAAGGCAGAGCGGCAAAGCCGGAAGCGCTCGTAGTCCCTGCGGAACTGGCGGCTACGCCAATGCGCAGAATTCGCATTGGGCGGCGCGGATTTTATGTGCTGTTCGCTTGCATGCTGGCTTTGGCTGGTCTCGGGTGGTGGCAGTGGCAGAGGTCCTGGAACGAACTGGAGGCGCGCGCGCGGGTTGCGGAGTCCGGGTTGCGAGTCTCTCCCGAAACCATGGAGGAGCGGATTGTAACGAAGGTGGAGCCGGTTTATCCGGAGGCTGCGCGAACGGCGGGGATCGCAGGGCTGGTGGTGCTGGATGCGGTGATTGCGCCGGATGGCAGTGTGAAACGCTTGCGGCCTGTGTCCGGACCCGACCTGCTGGTGCAGTCGGCAACGCAGGCGGTGCAGTCCTGGAAATTCGAGCCGTACCTATCGAGCGGCAAGGCGATTGAGGTTGAAACCACGATTGCGGTCGAGTTCCGGCTGAATTGACGCGGCGCTACTCGAATTTTTCAGCGTGATGGAAGGGCACGCCACGCTGGTCTTTTGCAGAGATGATTGCGGAGACGGCGGGTTCGCCGTCGAGTTGCCACGCGATGTTCAACCGAGGATCATTCCACGCCACCGTGCGTTCGTGCTCCGGTGCATAGAAGTCCGTGGTTTTGTACATGACATGGGCGGCTTGGGAAACGACTCGGAAGCCGTGAGCAAATCCGCGCGGAATCCATAAAATGTGTTTATTCTCGCCGGAAAGTTTGACAGATTCCCACTTTCCGAAGGTGGGAGAAGTGCGGCGAAGGTCAAGCGCGACATCAAGAATCTCGCCGGTGATGACGCGCACGAGCTTTCCCTGGGGCTGGCGAATCTGGTAATGCAAGCCACGGATGACATTTTTCTCGGAATAGGAATGGTTGTCCTGGACGAATGGCTCTGGAATGCCGAGCTCGGCAAAGGTACGCTGGTTGTAGCTTTCCAGGAAGAAGCCGCGGTCGTCGCCGAACACACGCGGTTCGAGGAGTAGAAGTCCCGGGAGGCTAGTGGCGATTTTTTTCATCGGAAAGTTTTCCTCTATTAGAAGACTCGTTCACGCAGCAATTGCAGGAGGTAGGCGCCGTATCCATTGTTGCGCATCGGCTGCGCCAGCGCTTCCAGTTGCGCGGCGGTGATGTAGCCGGAGCGATAGGCGATTTCCTCGGGGCAGGCGACCATAAGGCCCTGGCGCTTCTCGAGGGTCTGAATGAATAAAGAGGCTTCCATCAAGGCTTCGTGCGTGCCCGTGTCGAGCCAGGCCGTGCCTCGGCCCATCACGCAGACGTTGAGTTGATTGCGCTCGAGATACACGCGATTGACGTCCGTGATTTCAAGTTCGCCGCGCTTCGAGGGCTTGAGATTCGCGGCAATTTCGACGACCTGACGATCGTAAAAATAAAGTCCGGTGACCGCGTAACGCGATTTCGGCAGCTTCGGTTTCTCTTCGATGCTGAGCGCCTTTGGCGACTTTCCATGCGGATCGAACTCGACGACGCCGTAGCGCTCGGGGTCATTGACGGGGTACGCAAAAACGCGGGCGCCTTTGGGCTGGAGCGTTGCTGCGCGCAATTCCTTGACGAGGTCGTGTCCGTAGAAAATGTTGTCGCCGAGCACGAGCGCGCAACCGCTGGAGCCGATAAATTCCTTGCCGATCAGAAATGCCTGGGCAATGCCCTCGGGCCTCGGCTGGACCGCGTACTGGAAGTGGACGCCGTAGCGGGAGCCATCGCCGAGCAAGTGCTGAAAGCGGGGCAGATCCTCGGGCGTCGAGATGAGCAGAATTTCGCGGATGCCGGCCAGCATCAGCGTAGAGAGCGGGTAGTACACCATCGGTTTGTCGTACACCGGCAGCAGGCTCTTGGCAATTACGTGGGTGACGGGGTACAGGCGCGTGCCCGATCCTCCCGCGAGAATGATGCCTTTGTAATTCGGTGGCGCGGTTTTGATCATGTCGAGTTTCAGTCTCGGCTTTCCTTCTCGGCTTTTCATCTCGGCTTTTCGTCTCGGCTTTTCGTCTCAATGCTCGGTGGCGTAATGTTTCGCCATCCATTGACGATAGCTGCCGCTGGTGACATCGCGGACCCAGTCTTCGTGTTCAAGATACCAGCAAACGGTTTTGCGGATGCCGCTCGCAAACGTCTCCAGCGGGTGCCAGTTCAGTTCGCGCTCAATTTTGCGCGTGTCCATGGCGTAACGGCGGTCGTGGCCGGGGCGGTCTTTGACGAAAGTGATGAGCTTGCTGTGGGGAACGGCGGGGTCGTTCGGGCGCAGTTCGTCCAGCAGTTGGCAAATGGCTCCGATAATCTCCAGGTTCTTTTTTTCGCTTCGCCCACCGATGTTGTAGGTTTCTCCGGCGCGGCCGTGGGAGAGCACGGTGCGGATGGCGCGGCAGTGATCCTCGACGTAGAGCCAGTCGCGAACGTTTTCGCCGTCCCCATACACCGGCAGCGGCTTGCCGGCGCATGCATTCAGGATCATCAACGGAATCAGTTTTTCGGGAAACTGGTGAGGGCCGTAATTATTGGAGCAGTTGGTGGTCAGAGCGGGAAGGCCGTAAGTATGGTGATAGGCGCGGACCAGATGATCGGAAGCCGCCTTGGACGCGGAGTACGGGCTGTTGGGCGCGTAGGGAGTGGTCTCGCTGAAGGCCGGATCGCTCGGCCCGAGCGACCCGTAGACCTCGTCAGTGGAAACGTGCAGGAAACGGAACGAGGCGCGCTCAGGCTCCGGAAGCGCCGACCAGTAGGCTCGCGCTTCTTCGAGCAGGTTGAATGTTCCGTTCACGTTGGTGCGGACAAAATCATCGGGGCCGTGGATGGAGCGGTCGACGTGGCTCTCGGCGGCGAAGTGAACGATGGCGCGGGGTTGTTCACGCCGCAGCAAGTCGCGCAAAAAATCGCGGTCGACGATGTCGGCCTGCTCGAAGCGATAGCGCGGATGGGCTTCGACGGCGCGCAGATTGTTGAGATTGCCTGCGTATGTCAGCTTGTCGAGATTCAGGATGTGCGCGCGTTCAGAGGCAATCCATTGGAGAATGAAGTTCGAGCCAATGAAGCCAGCGCCACCGGTGACCAGGATGAGATCTTCCATGCTCGGAATGCGGCATCGCAAAGACGCCGCTTTCTGATTTTAATCATAATCACAGCCGGACGCGAAATCGCCCAGTTTCGGTGAAGGGGGTGTCCAGATCAGGCAGACACGGTCTGCCTGGGGACGACCGCTTCAGTGTCGAAGACCGTCGCAAGACCATGAATTACGGATGCCAGGCGCACGGCCGCGAGGATCGATTCCTCCGGCATGCCCTTGCTGCGAAGAACCTGCTCGTGAGAATCGACGCACAGTCCACAGCCATTGATCGCCGAGACGGCCGCGCACCAGAGTTCGAAATCGACTTGATCAATGCCGTCAGTGCGTAGGATGTTGATGCGCAGGCGGGCCGGCAGCGTGGCGTACTTCCGGTTTCTTGCCAGGTGCTGGAAGCTGTAATAGACATTGTTCATGCCCATGACCGCCGTGGCGCCCTTGCTTCCAGAGCTTGTGGCGAGAGGTGCGAAGCCGCTTCCGCGAGCACAATCCGCAGTACTCGCGGGTTGCAGGACGCGACCGCCGATGCGGCTAGGGTGCCCCAGATCTGCTGCTCGTTCAGTTCCTGCTGCTGCAGCAGCGACGACAATTCAGTTTCAAATCTTTGGCGTACGCGGGCACGGTATCGAGAAGTTCATTCAGAGTCAAAGGTTCTCACAGTTAGGGAAAGGCAACTGCTGAGCAGCGCTCGGCTAGGACGGGCGAGGGCGCCCGCCCCTACACGAGCGTCAAGAAATCTACACGACAAGTGTCGTTTAGCCATTGCTTCCAGTTGCAGGGGCAGAGTTGTCTGCAACGCATCGAGTGATCAAGCGGGCGATTTCGGACCAGAGATACTAGTCCTGGGATGCTTTCGGAAAAGCAGTCTTCAAACTGACCCCTACGCACTTGCTCTGGAAAGGAGAAGCGCACAAGGCAAATTCTGGGGATCGGGAGGCGCTAGGACTAACTTCGATGAAGCGCGCGGTGACACTTGGCACATAACGTGATCAGGTTGTCATCGGTGTCAGCACCGGATCGGCTGCGGAATTGTTTATGATGAATTTGAAGGTCTTCAAGACTGCCACAGTACTGGCACCGCCATTGATCCCGGCGCAAGACTCCTAGCAGGCTGCGGAAAAAGGGACGCCGCGACTTAGATTCTCTCCAGTCACCGTGATTTTGTGACTCGGGGAAGGGTTTTGGCTGCATCCGCTGGTGTCCCGCGGATTCATTTTCCGGC